>NZ_JBHTHG010000010.1:0-8120 GCF_042676365.1 Bacillus sp. CGMCC 1.60114 | reverse complement strand
GAAAGCTCAAGTTGTACCGTAGGTACCATCTGACAGTAAGAAGAATAATATCGGGTTGATAATGTTTCCACTTGAATAAATTTTGCTTTTCCATACTGATCACGTCCCTTTTTTAGATTGGTAGTATCAGTATGTCCAAGATTTAGAGATTACTTGCATGTATTTTGAAGTTTTTGCACCAGAACCTTTTAAATTGTGTTGCGTTAGCAACCAATTTTGATAGTTTTTTTCTTTGTAATGCAACACAAATGATGTTGTGTTGCATCAAGATACTCTTAACGTTGTTAAAATCGCTTATTTTCATGTCGAAATTTGCTTAACGTGGGTTTAGGTCTGTACCCCATGCCCATCAAGTTAAGAAGTTCAAATTACCCCAAAACGAAGATTTTGCACAAGTTGCTCAATTTCATCGTTTTGGGGCATTGTATTTTTGCTAAGTTGATGGGCATGACCTACGGGCAATAAAATAGCCGATTTTCACCACGTTAAGGCGAAAATCGGCTGTCTATTACGGTTGGTACAATGGTTGAAGAAAATTCATTGTTGTACATCCTTTATAATCCAAGGAATTATCATTCATGATTAGCTTCAACATACTTCCGAATGGCTTGGCCTTTCACCGTAAATATACCGTTCTCTTTGATTTTGGCAGAGTTTATCATGGTTTGCGCCAATATCTCTGTCGGCAGAGGTTGTTGAGAACGAAAAATACCCAATTTATTAAAAAAATGCAATGCTTTCAATGCAGCAACTTCACCTATTCTATCAGTATTTTTTCGTATCAGTAAAGGTGGGTTAAAGATTGACAACTTTAGAAACCCTAAAGCCCTTACTGCTTCTTCTAACTGTCCTTTCATCTTTGAATAGAAAATAGGAGAATTTGGAGATGCATCAACAGAAGATACTAATACATAATGGCTCACGTTGTTTTCTTTGGCAGCTTTAGCAAACTGGTATTGATATTCGTAATCAATTTTCCATTGGGCTTCTTTGCTTCCCGCTGCTTTTAGGGTAGTTCCCATACATGAAAACAAAACATCCCCCTTCACTAAATGTTTCCATTGTTCTGGTTTGTCAAAGTCAATAACATGTACATTTAATTTTTCGTGTTGGAAATCTGGATAACACCTAACAAAAATATCTACCTGATGAAAAGAATCGTCTTTTAACAATAAGTCCAACAAGTCTTTACCTGTGGCTCCCGTTGCTCCTACTAATAATGCATTCATCTTCTCCTCCTCTATGACCTTCCACCTCCGTCAGAGCATGAATATACTATGATTATGGAATAAACGATTGATGACTGTGCGTCGGAACCCTATTTATGAAATGATTTATACTCTGAAATGGTTTGACCCGTCCATTTTTTAAAAGCGCGGACAAAAGAATTAGAATCTGCATAACCAAGTAAGTATGCAATATCGTTGGTAGTCAAATTGGGTTCTTGCAGATAGTGAAATGCCAGCATTTTTTGAACGGCTTGTAACTGTTGATTGAATGTTGTGTTTTCAGCGCTCAGATTTCGCTGAAGTGTCCTTACACTAATCCCTAATGTAGACGCAATTTCTTCTAAAGTGAAATGGCCACTCGGAATGGCTGAAAACAAAATTGCCTGGACATTTTGAGAAAAGGATTTTTGGTGAGAAATCTCTTGGAGTCTTCTTGCAAACTCTGGTTTCAAATACTCCCACATGATATTGTTTTGGGTTAAAAAAGGTCGTTTTAAATCTTCTAGTTTGAATATCAGTTGGTTCGTTACGCTTTTTGTTCCACGAATTCCAAAAAACTCTTCAATAAGAGGATCATAGAAATAAGGTCCCTGAACAAGAAGGGGAATGATTCTTTCACCCGTCGCTATTCTAAGCAAACTAACGAGCAATAGCTGCTCGTTTAATAAAGCAAACCGAGGGAGTTCCTGATTGGGATAAATAAAGGAAAAATGATAACACACAGTAGTTGATGTCTCATTCATCTGAATTTCCACAGGGCCAATTAAACCTTTGTATTTTGCTAAGCGTTGCATACCTTCATAGCCATTTTTTGCTGACATGGCAGCAAAAAATGGCGGCATAAACATATTGATATTTTCTATTTGACTAAAGGCCAGTAATTGCTCATCAGACAAGATATGATCAAATTCTTGGAGAAGCCGGTAATATTCAAGATTGGTTAAGGTTAATGTTTCTTTCCAAAGCATATTAGGAATATTGGCCTTATGCAGAAGTTCTTCCATAGAAACGCCTAATGATGCAAAAAATTGTTGAAACTGGTGAGTAATCGTGATTTTCATGGTTATTTCCTCATGACATGTTTGTCATCAGCTTATCATAGACTCTGTCTGGTAAAATCATCTTTAAAAAGACAATTGGTTTTGCGCCAAATCCAATGAGATAGCGAGTTTTAGGTCTTTTTTTCTGAACGGCTTTTACAATCGTTTTCGCAATCAATTCAGGTTTTGATAGCATATTAGAAGAATATTGCTTTTTCATACCTTTGGCTGTTTTTGCAGCTAATTCTTCATAAGCTCCTCCTTTTGAGGTTTCCAGTAAATGATCTGCGGCAATAAATCCCCAGTCAGTTTTAATTCCGCCCGGTTCAATCAATACAACGTCTATTCCATATTGAGAAATCTCCATGCGAAGGCAGTCGCTAAACCCTTCTAAAGCATATTTTGTCGCATGATACCAAGCTCCAAATAATGTAGTAACCCGACCACCCATAGATGAGACATTCACAATCTTTCCAGAGCGTTGTGCTCGCATCGTAGGGAGAACCAACTGTGTAAGACGGGCTAATCCAAATATATTCACATCAAATTGTTTTCTTGCTTCTTCTAAAGGGACATCTTCAACAGCTCCATATGACCCGTACCCTGCATTGTTAATTAAAATATCAATCCGGCCTTCAGCCGCTACAATTGTATCCACGCAGTTTTGAATAGAGAATTCGTCTGTAATATCTAAGCTGATCGGAATCACACCATCTTTTTCTAAGCCGCTCATTTTTTCTAATCGACGTGCTGCACCGTATACTTTATGACCTTGTTTCGCTAATAATTGCGCAGTTTGATACCCGATTCCACTACTTGCACCTGTAATTAAAATCACTTTCATGCGTTCATTCCTCCTTTGTTATGGTATTCATTTTAGAAGAAAACCATTCAATATCCCACGTCAATGCACGCCAACCATAATTCAATTTGTGCCAGATACAGAGCAAAACGTAAAACTTATGCTATTTCGCTTTAGAAATAACACAGAACAGTTTGTCGGTTGAAAGCTTGAATGAAACTTAATACTTATGAATAAGTTAACAAAAACCGAAATAATAGCATTAATTCTTTGGGCTTTTACTTATAGTTATGTAGGAACTAGTCTTGGAATAAAAAAAGATATTTATTATTTATTTATTGGAGGTTTTATTTTTTTTGGAGGTGCATTTTTAATCTGTTATATTATTAGAACACTTAAAAAAGATAAAACCAAAGAATAATTATACAAAAAGACCGATTATAGCATGATGTGCACCCCAATTGTTAGACACGAATAACAATTGGGGTATCAGTTGGACGGCTTTCTGTATCTTTTGCTTAGCGTGTTTTTTTTCAAAATGCTGGCGGTACCTCGTATAGAACATACATAAAAAAATTGTAAAAACTATTACTAAATCAAATCATGTTCTTCATTTATAAATTTTGTAATTTTATTCCCGTATAATACTTTCTTTGGATTTATAATTATAATTAAAATCGCAACTATCAAATAAAAAATTGCATTATACATAATTAATTCAATTAATTTTCCATTTATTATGCCAATAAATAAATTAAAGAAAAAGTGGATGATCATTGGAATAATTAAATTTCGATTTAAATTATAAAATGCTGTCATGATAATTGTAGTAGATATAATTGCAATCATAAAAAACAAAATATATTTGATTAAATTACTGCCTGCAAAACCTGTAGTAAACCATATAGGTAAATGCCACATTCCCCACCAAAAACCAATAATTATTGAAGATTTTAATGGCGAATATTTTTTTTGAAGCTCCATTAATGCAAAACCTCTCCACCCTAATTCTTCTCCTAGTGGTCCAGCCACAATAGTTTTAACAAAGTAATAAATTAACACGCCCCATGTAGTTCTATTAAAAATCGAGTTTGCTTCACTGTTAATCGACACGAGAAACAACATCATCAAAAATATAATTATTTGAATCATACTTACAGTAAGAACTATAGGGAAACTAAGTTTATTTTTAAATCTATCTTTTACGAATCGAATAAAACTCTGTCCAGGATAGAGTTTTTTAGATAGCAACACAAAAGCAAAAGTGGAAGACCAAGCTGATATACAAAGCATTACATCAAAAATCCACGTTGGAAAATCTAATAACTTGGTGACTCCTACAAGAAGAAAAAGTGGCCAAAAAATAATGTTGGTTAATAATATAAAACTTACCACCGGTTTTTTTAGTCTTTTATCTCCATTCACATACGATCCCACCTTAAGCTAAATTTTTAAAGTACAATAATGTACCTATTCAGTGCATTATTATAATACACCGAATTTTCTTACTATTATAGCTATATTTTCTTTCAAAATATTACTAGTCAATTAATAAAACACATTTTTAACTGCTTATAATGTTACGTTATGTTAACCGTGTATGAATACAATATGCAAACAAATTCCCACAATAAATTACCTCTCTAAAATGGTATAATTAGGAAAAGGAGGGTGTTTCTTGACAGGAATATTCGTAATACTTGGTTTATTGATCGTCACCTTAATAGACTATGCGATGTTTCATCATGAAAGTAGTCGTTGGGAATGGTTCAACAAGAGAAGCAAGGCATCACGTATTGGCATCTTGATCATTATATTTGGCATGCTATTTGTCTTAAACTTTCTAGTTTTCATATAGCAAGCAAAGAAAAGGCAGACTCCCTCTCCAAACAGAAAGGGGTTTGCTGTAAAAACCAAATTATATTATAAAAGGGGTAATTCATGATGGAATTCCAAATGGAGGTAATTCTAACGAGTATTTGTGTGACTATCATAGTATTTATGACTGTCTACTCCATCATTAGAGTATTAAACATTGCCTACAAAAGAAAAGAAATAACTTTCGGTAGATTTACAACTTCGGTGATATCTACAGTCTTAATAGGTCTATCCATAACGGCAGCTTTACCCTTGACTTTCCAACGGGTATATAACCTAATCCTTTAATCTATATCGTAATAAAGAACTTCCTATATCGAGAATTATGTGAACACTAAAGTCCCCCAGTTAAACAATCTGGGGGATTTTTAATAGTCTTCTAAATACATTGAATCCCGATAATGTTACGTTATGTTAACCCTACATGTATACGCTTTACAGATAAAATCTTTAAGTCCTTTTTACATAAAAAGATATAATTTGATAAATGATTATTTTTGTGAAGATAGAGAAAGAAGAATTCTTTCGGATAAATCGTTAAATAAATATGGAGATTTTTTTAGTATTCTTTCAGCATTCTTTCAGCTTTATTTAAGTGTTCTTTAAGAAGGGTTTAATATTATAACTATACAATAAAAGACTATTATACTAGGTTAAATCTAATAAATATTTTAAGTTAGGAGTTTTTTTATGCTAAAACAGTGGATTAAAAATCCAAAAGAGAGGAAATTAATTTATATTGCAATCATAGCAGCTTTCGTTATTCTTGCATGTGGATTTTGGACAATTGAACACAGAAATTCATTAACAATAAATATGCCAACAGATATACCAGCAGATATAAATCATCAACATATGCACCACATGAAAAGTCCTTTGGAATTTTATGCTAAAAATAAAGCTTCTTTAGGTCGAATTGGTATTTTTGCTACATTTGCCATATTTCCTCTTTATTTTTTATTAAGACTCAAAAAAATAAAATTAGGAAAAGAGATTAAAGCATTCATTTCAAAAATCTTAAAGTGGGTGAAATTATTTCATGTTTCTTTTGCAGTTATTGCATTCGCATTGATTACCATGCATGTAATTATTATGGTATTTTATGAATGGAAAACAAATGCAATCTCTATATCAGGTGTTATTTCGTATATTTTATTTCTTGCATTAGGAGCATTGGGATTTCTACGATACAAACGAAAAGATAAAAATTGGCATTACTATCTTTCTTTTGCTTTTGTATGTTCAATGCTGATTCATACATGGCTCTAAATTGATTTAGTCATTTTCACTATTTTTAATGTCCGCTAATGCTTATTGCGTGATTTGGTTCCATTGCTACACAAAGGCCAATAGTTGAAGGTGCCAGAATATTAAATACCGCAGCCGTTTCTATAAGTGAAGTACCCGTATCAATCATAAAGTTTAGTACGTCTAGTTTAAACTCTTCAGTATAGTTTGTATAGGTAGAAACCAAGCCTGCCTCACCTTGATTTTCATAAAAAGCAATCCACTTTTGGACATCACTTCGAGAAACCTTGAATTTCCTAGCGAGGCTTTTTTTACTACAATTCGTTTGTAAATAATGTTCGACTATCTTTAATTTGAACTCAGCTGTGTATTTTGACATAAAGAAACACCCCAATAGTTAGCTTTTTGTCTAACAATTGGGGTGCAGCTCATTGAGGGTCTCGTTTTATTATGGAAATGCCGCCTACTATACAGTAACTTCTTCCAAAAGATCTTTATCATATTTATTAAGATTTATAACATCAAACCCAATAAAACATTCAAATTCTTCATCCGAGAAACAAAAATCAATTCCTTTATATTGAAATTTATTCTTTACCTCTTGTTCGGATAAGCGAAAAGAATATACGTTACCATTTTTCTTATATATTTTCTCAGAACCCGCTAATTTAGATAGTTCAGATGCTACAGGGCCAAAGAATTCAATGCCTACAATTCTATCATGTTGATCGATATCAAGTCCTAAGTACTCATTAACTTCTAACTCATCAGTAGATTGAATTTTATATTGAGCAACTGATGAGAAAATGTATAGATAAGCTAATTTTGCCTCATTGTCATAAGTTATTCTTGATTTCATTTTTTCTTCTTACCTCCATCTACTTTTTGGTTTTGCTGTTTTGTATGTAGTTGTCAAAGAATTTCCCTGTCTTGCTACTGCCACACCATTATAATAATAAACTATTGAATTATATGCTGGATCATAATATTTTTTCCCTTTAGTTACAGCATTCCGCCCCATCGCTATCAAGCTAACAAAACAAAATACCCCCTAAAATGAAAAAATTTGATTAAAACTCACATAGAGTTCTTTAATCGAAAAGAAATAAACCGATGCAACTTTTTTTGTAAACGGTATAAATTTCTCTAAAACAGTACCTCCTTTTATAAACAGTACGGTTTTATTTCAAAGGTACAATTCGTTTTCATAGTTCACATAAATTTCAAAATTATAATCTTGAACTGGTAATATTTGTTATATAATAAAATTATTAAGACAGTTCTCCTTAGGTTAGTATGTCTGATGAGATTGTTTATGTAGCTCTATGATTTACCCTACCCTAAAAAGAACTTGTAGTGATTTCTACAAGTTCTTTTTGTATTTCTGGTTAAACATGGGTGAAATAGTATGTAATTCTGTGACGTGTTTGATAGGCATGGGGTACCGTCAGGAAAATGCGGATCACTAATGCCGTAGCTGTTGTACATGACTATTACGCTTTCTAAAATTTCTCATTTCCTCCTTTTATTAGGATGATTAATCTGATATAATGTACTTAATCGAAATTTATTTTGATTCTCCAAGGCGTTCTGTTATATCCAGAGCGCTTTTTTATTTTGTTGATGCGTTATACGCATCGTAATGACCGAGAACGTTGCAGTGTGGGGGTGCAACATACATTTAGGTGTTGGTGTATTGTCCTCGATCATTACGACAGGTACAGCCCTGTCTCATCATGTGAGGTCTTGAAGTTCTAATACACAGCATTGATATTCAGCATTCCAGCGTTTTACTTCTGCTATATTCCCGAAATGATATGGCCTCACCATATCATTTCGGGAATTCTGTACGTTTAGACACATTCTTGTCACAATTAACCCATTTTGCTGTACGCTAAGATATATTTGTTCAGAAAATCCTTA
>NZ_JBHTHG010000009.1:0-68602 GCF_042676365.1 Bacillus sp. CGMCC 1.60114 | reverse complement strand
ATCCTGAGCCAGGATCAAACTCTCCAATAAAGTGTTTGTCTAGCATCATAAATAAAAATTGACGTTTCACGTTGTTTGTTTCGTTCAGTTTTCAAAGAACTTGTTAGCCGCTCAATTGCGACTTCCTCATGTTAGCATCTTTGTTTTTTGATGTCAACATTATTTTTTTACTTCTTTTTCTTTTCGCTTTCCGCTTTGTGCATCAGCGACGGTTATTAATATAACACGGCCATTACAGAGGGTCAACACTTTTTATAAAAAAATTTCACATCCCGTCCCAATGCTCCACAACTATAGTTAAATCACTATAAATGACGACCACCTAGTTCACTACACCATATATATGTAACTTTATACAGTATTCAGTAAATAAGGTCTTAATCATCCAAAAATTCAGAAATATATGTTATATTATCCCTATAGGTAGGTGAGGGGAATGAGCATTAAATACTCAAATAAAATCAATAAGATTAGAACCTTTGCATTAAGTTTAGTATTTATCGGGCTTTTTATTGCATACTTAGGAGTCTTTTTTCGAGAAAATATGATTATCATGACCATTTTCATGATGGTTGGTTTTTTAGCTGTCATTGCTAGCACAGTTGTTTACTTTTGGATTGGTATGCTATCAACAAAAACCGTCCAAGTTGTTTGTCCATCTTGCAATAAACCAACGAAAATACTTGGACGAGTCGACTCTTGTATGCATTGCAACCAACCACTAACGCTCGATCGTAATTTAGAAGGAAAAGCATTTGATGAAAAATACAACCGTAAAAATTACAGAGCCTAATGTATATGTTTGCTTCTAAAAAAAGAGAGGCTGACTAAAATGTCAGCCTCTTAATCGTTCTTATTACTTGTTGCATTCTTGACAAACGCCGTAAATTTCTAGGCGATGACTATTGATTACAAAGCCAGTTGCTTTCGCAGCTTCATCCTCAATCTTCTCTAAGCCTGTATACGGAAAATCTACAATTTTACCACATTTTTCACAAATAACATGGTAATGTTGACTTGTAACATAATCAAATCTGCTAGATGCATCACCATACGTAAGTTCTTTTACAAGCCCTACTTCTTTAAATACGCGTAAGTTATTATAAACTGTCGCAACACTCATATTCGGGAACTTACCTTCTAATGCTTTATAAATTTCATCCGCTGTTGGGTGCGTCATAGATTCCACAAGGTACTCTAAAATAGCATGACGCTGTGGAGTAATGCGTACACCCGTATTTTTCAACATTTCCAGCGCTTCTTTCAATTCCTCTTTGACCACCGTCATGCACCCCGATTCTATACGGATTATCATTTTATAATTCTTATAAAGAGTGTACTCCTTTTCCTTTCACTCGTCAATATTTCTACTGTAACTATGTGTTTTATTATTCATCTTACATTCATTTTACTCTAATAAAAGTTAGAAGTACGAGTAGTTCAACTAACTATCAATGAGCAATCTCCCCAGTTTCACTTTATTTTTATATGGGTCTGCCCTTTTTTATACATATGTATAAAAAAAAGTGCGAGAAAAAGCTCGCACATGAAAAACTATCACCTGAGGAGGTATGCCCTACACTACTAACATATGAGAAATCCCTAAAAGTGTATAGACATATGCCTTGGAATACTCCACTTATTATTTTGTTCCACACAAGCGGGTAACAAAACTCACCCCCTATTAATGACAATTTCACTCTATATAAGATAAAACTTCCTCTACGTGACCTTTTACTTTCACCTTACGCCATTCTTTAACGAGTTCCCCTTGCTTATTAATGAGAAAAGTAGAGCGCTCAATACCCATATATTCTTTTCCAAAGTTCTTTTTTAGCTTCCAAACATCATATAGTTCCGCTACTTCATGTTGCTCATCCACTAAAAGTAAAAATGGCAAGTCATGTTTTTCAATAAATTTCAAATGTCTATTTGCTGGATCAGGACTCACCCCAAGAATAACTGTATCTTTCTTTTGAAACACCCCGTATGCATCCCGAAAATCACACGCTTCTGTTGTACACCCTGGTGTCATATCTTTCGGATAAAAATAAAGCACAACATGTTTCCCACGAAAATCAGATAGTTTCACTTGCTCTCCATTACTTGCTTCTAGCGTGAAATCCGGTGCCATTTGTCCTACTGCAACCACGTATAATCACTCCCTCTCTTTTGCTTCCACTATATCAAATATCGTATCATTTTTCATTTTCCATAACCGTCCGTACAACAAATGCAAATGGCATCGTATATCCAATTAGTGCTTCTAGAATCGCAATCCAACGGCCAATTCCAATAGGAGTTATGTCTCCATATCCAACTGATAACAACGTAATCGCACTAAAATATAAACATACCTCTACAAGTGAAAATGAATGACTTGTTATCACCTTTCCGTCTTCCTTTAATACCGAAAATCCGCTTTCTTCTAGAACAACATAACTTAACGCAAAGGCAATTAGTATAGTTGTATAAATAAGAAATAATGAAATAAGATTATACAAAGAGAAAAAACGGTTTGATTCCCCCGCTGAACTCCATAACAATTGTATACTTCGCAACACAGCAATCGCAGCAATAAACAAAATAATTCCCCATAACATGTCCTCCACCTCATTTTATTTGTATGAGGACATAGGGAGTTTTATCCCATACGCAATGGACAATAAAGTGAAACTTCTATTAGCGGGGGATTGCCGCCCACTAATAGCGAAATGAACAAATTAACCTTATTAATTTCCAGCACCCCGATATCGTTTTACTCCTGAATTCCAAATGAAAAAACCAATTGAAAAACAAATGATTCCAACAACAGGTGTTGCAAAAGCGTAAGAGTTCCATTCTGTTTTCCCTAGAAAATAAGATGCTGGATACACACCAACAAAAGCAAACGGCAATATAAACGTTAGGACAAACCGAATGACGCGATTATAAATGTTAACAGGATAACGTCCATAGTTTCCGATATTATACATAAGCGGCATAATGGAACTTCTTGCATCTGACCAAAAACCAATGCTTGCAAGTGTTATGAAAATCCCCCCATACACCAGCGCACCGCCTAGTACCATTAATATAAATAAAAAGAAATCATACCAATGAAATGTTAATTGAAGTTGTACTGCAGCATATCCCATTACCGCAAAACCTGTTATCGCCCCAAGAAGTGACTCCAGCTCCATTCGTTCTAATATAATTTGAAACAAACTGTGAATTGGACGTGTTAAAATCCGATCCATTTCACCTTTTACGATATAACGATCATTAAAGTCCCATATATTAAAGAACGCTGAAAAAACTGCAAATGGAACTAAGAAGAACCCATAAATGAAAATAACTTCCTCCTTATTCCATCCTTTCAATTCTTGTGTATGTCCAAATACAACAAGAATAAAGATTAAGTTTACTGCTTGCAACAATAAATCTGATAGTAAACCAACAATAAAATCACCACGGTATTCTAGCTTCGTTTTTATATATTGACTTGCATATTGTAAAAACAACTTAAAATATAACATTTTCTCATCATCCCCCTTGCACAATCAGCCGTTTTCTCGCTGTTTTCCACATCATAACAATCGGAATAATGAGCAGAACCGCCCATATTATTTGAAATAATAAAGCTTTATAAATTGCCTCACCTTGTATCCCTTCAGAGAAGATCATACTCGGAATATAACTAATCGCTTGAAACGGCAAAAACGTCATTGCTTTTTGAGCCCATAACGGATAGAAGCTAATTGGGAGTAACAGTCCGGAAAACAAATCGATAACGACACGTTTCGCATACATAATTCCATTATTATTAAATAAAAAGAACGTTAACATCCCTGTCATTAAATTAATTTGCGTATTAATGATAAAACTAAATAATAGCGATAGGAAGAAGTACAACCATGTTTG
This sequence comes from Bacillus sp. CGMCC 1.60114, assembly GCF_042676365.1. Taxonomy (NCBI): domain Bacteria; kingdom Bacillati; phylum Bacillota; class Bacilli; order Caryophanales; family Bacillaceae; genus Bacillus; species Bacillus sp. CGMCC 1.60114. The sequence continues at coordinate 64,699 of NZ_JBHTHG010000009.1, read as the reverse complement.
GAAATTCGTTGTAATTTGCAGTGAAAATAACAATGTAACAATCACCATACCTGGAATAGAAAAGAAAGCAAATCTAAAAATTCCTTCCCCTAATCCTTGCATCACTTTCATACCTAAATAGTTATATGGACGAATTAACTCAACCGCAACCCGCCCTTCTGTAATTTCCATCGCAATCTCTCTGTCGATGTTATTAAAATAAAAAGCACGAGCCATCCATGCAATTGCGATATAGGTTGTCATTTGTGTAACTGATAAACTCTCGATATTTTCTTTCCCACTATAAATCGCTTGCCATAAAAAATAATATGCTCCGATATTAATTGTATAAATGATAATACCGCTATAATAGTTCGTTCGATAAGCAAGCATCATTAAAAAGCGGACACGAATCATTTCAATATATTTATCCATGAGTGATACCCTCTTCATAAATATTACGAATGATTTCTTCTGTAGATACTTCATTAATTTTTAAATCTTTAATTGCAAAAGTTTGTACGACTTTGGATATAAGAGTAGAAATAATAATTTCTTCATTCGGAATCTTGGCAATCCACGTATTTTGTTCTTTCCCTTGTAACCAAACTACATCATTATCAGGCATTAACATTGCAAGTTGCTGATAAACAACAGGAGTTCCAAATTGAAAATGTATTTCCTTTTCTGCTCCCCACTGCGATCTTAGCTTGTCTAAAGATCCGTCATACATTATTTTTCCTTCATCTAACATAACAACACGATCACAAAGCGCTTCAATATCTGTAATATCATGTGTCGTTAATAAAATTGTTGTTTTATATCGCTCATTCATTTCTTTTAGAAAATCACGGATTTTCAATTTAACAAGAACATCCAGTCCAATTGTTGGTTCATCTAAAAATAATAACGGCGGATTATGAATTAATGCTGCCGCTAATTCGCAGCGCATACGCTGTCCAAGAGATAACTTACGCACCGGCTTGTCCAAGAGCGGACCAATATCCAATGTTTCAATCACATGCTCCATATGTTCTTTGTATTGTTGATCAGAAACACCATATACCTTTTTCAACAAACGGAATGACTCTTGTACAGCAATATCCCACCAAAGCTGCGAACGCTGACCGAACACAACACCAATCGTTTTCACAAATTCTTCCCTTTGTTTGTGAGGATTCATGCCATTCACAGTAATTTGTCCAGCAGTCGGTGTCAAAATACCTGTTAACATCTTAATAGTAGTGGATTTACCAGCACCATTTTCACCAATATATCCAACCATCTCCCCTTGCTTTACAGTAAACGAAATATCATTTACTGCTGGTACAATCTTATAATTACGATTTAATAAATCACGAAACGCTCCTTTTAACCCTGAGCGGCTTGAGTACGATGTAAATTCTTTACGCAAATCTTTTACTTCAATAACCGTCTCCATACTCATTCTCCTTTCTGTTTCTCTCTCTAACAGGCAGCACCTTTCATTTTCCTATAATATAAAGACAGCGAGCTTTTGCGGGATTCCTCCTATAAACTCGCTTCATTTAACTAACAATGAAGTAGATAATGCCGATGAAAGTTTCAGTTTAGCCCAACGAATAGTTTACCCAACAGTAACAACTATCACAAACAATACGTCTTTTCCAAAAACGTGTTAAAATAATACATAGATTTTTGTAAGGAGATGAATTTTCATGAAATTCACAAAATCGGAAGAACTACATAAAGAAGCGTTAGAACATATCGTTGGTGGTGTAAATAGCCCTTCTCGCTCTTATAAAGCGGTTGGCGGCGGATCACCCGTTGCAATGGAGCGTGGTAAAGGCGCTTACTTTTGGGATGTAGATGGCAACAAATATATCGATTATTTAGCAGCGTACGGACCAATCATTACAGGTCATGCTCATCCACACGTAACAGAAGCAATTAAAGTAGCTGCTGAAAATGGTGTATTATATGGCACACCAACAGCTTTAGAAGTAAAGTTTGCTAAAATGCTAAAAGAAGCTATGCCTGCAATGGATAAAGTACGTTTCGTAAACTCCGGAACCGAAGCTGTTATGACAACAATCCGCGTTGCTCGCGCTTATACAGGACGCACGAAAATTATGAAGTTTGCTGGTTGCTACCACGGACATTCTGATTTAGTACTTGTAGCAGCTGGCTCTGGCCCTTCTACACTTGGTACACCTGATTCTGCTGGTGTACCTCAAAGCATCGCTCAAGAAGTAATCACAGTTCCTTTTAATAATATAGAAACATTAAAAGAAGCATTAGATAAATGGGGACATGAAGTAGCAGCGATTCTTGTGGAACCAATCGTTGGGAACTTCGGAATTGTCGAACCAAAACCTGGATTCCTTGAAAAAGTAAATGAACTTGTTCATGCAGCAGGCGCATTAGTCATTTATGATGAGGTTATCACAGCTTTCCGCTTTATGTATGGTGGTGCTCAAGACTTACTTGGTGTAACACCAGACTTAACTGCTCTTGGCAAAATAATCGGCGGTGGTCTTCCAATCGGTGCTTACGGTGGTAAAAAAGAGATCATGGAACAAGTTGCACCGCTTGGCCCTGCTTATCAAGCGGGTACAATGGCTGGAAACCCAGCTTCTATGGCTTCTGGTATCGCATGCTTAGAAGTACTTCAACAAGAAGGAGTATACGAAAAACTAGATGAACTTGGGGCAATGCTTGAAAAAGGTATTTCGGAACAAGCAACTGCACACAACATTGATATTACAATAAACCGCCTAAAAGGTGCTTTAACAGTATACTTTACAAAAGATAAAATCGAAGACTACGATGCTGCACAAAATACAGACGGTGAAATTTTCGGTAAATTCTTCAAGTTAATGCTTCATGAAGGAATTAACTTAGCACCATCTAAATATGAAGCATGGTTCTTAACAACAGAGCATACAAAAGAAGATATCGAATATACAATTGAAGCTGTCGGCAGAGCATTTGCTGCATTAAAATAAAGTGAAACCTCCTTTTGGAGTGTTCCTCTCCAAAAGGTTAGTTGAACCAGTTGAGCGCATACCAGTAGTAATACGCTCAACTACATAACAGTGAATCTTTTTTCTCATCAATAATTAATATTAAGTGAAATAAAAAACAGAGGTGCCCCTCTGTTTTTTTATTTTTACTATTTCATAAATTATGAATTGATAGTATAATTATTCATAATTATTTGTTTTTAGTCTTGAATAACGATTTATTATTTTAAAATATTAGGTGTCGCACACCTTTAATATTTTGACTATTCTAAATTCACACCGAAGGGGGATTGACGGATGCTAAATAAAACAAATAGATGGACACCGTCTTTATTTCAAAATTATGCAAATGCAGAACATGATGCGTGTGGAATCGTTTCCGTTATGGAAAAACAAAACATTCCAACGAAAGAAAACATTAATCTTTGCATACAATCGCTTGTGAAAATGAATCATCGTGCTGGATTTATTAATAATGAAGGTGACGGAATCGGAATTCATATTGATCTTCCAAAAACGCTTTGGAAAGAAAAATTAAGTCAAAATGGTTATAATCCAACATTAGTGGACCACCCTCACTTTATTGTTGGACATTTTTTTCTACACCAAAAAGAGGATACAAACTCCTTACAAAATTATATTCGTTCCTTGCTGCAGAAAGAAAATCTAACTATCGTGTTTGAAACTAGCACCGTAACAAACTCTGATGCACTCGGACCTATCGGCAAACAGGAAGAACCAGTATTTTGGCAAATTGCTATTGTTCCAGAAAATCAATATAAAAAGATCGATCAATTATTATTTTCTCTAACAATAGAAATTGAAAAAAATGAAGCAATTCATGTTGCTTCATTCAGTCAGGATTATGTTATTTATAAAGTATTAGGAGCTGGCGATACGCTTGTATCCTACTATGATGACCTGCGAAATCCACTTATCGCATCCACAATGACACTTGGACATAACCGTTATTCTACTAACACGTTATCTAATTTTTTTCGCGTTCAACCATTTAGCATCCTTGGACATAATGGAGAAATTAACACAATTGCTAAGCTACGCGATCAAGCTGAAATGATTGGTGTACCACTTACAATTGGAGGCAGTGACTCTCAAGATTTAAACCGCACCCTAGAAACACTTCTCACTCATTACAACTACAGTCTATTCGAAGCGATGGATATATTATTTCCGCCAATTATTAATGAAATTAAATTATACAAGCCGCATATGCAAGATTTATATACGTATGTACGTGAGGCATGGGGACATTTCGCTCAAGGACCAGCTGGAATTATTTCACGGCATAAAGATGAAGCTGTTTTTAGTGTAGACTCCCTTGGTTTACGACCAGTTTGGAAAACAGAAACAGAAAATTCTTATATCTTTTCTTCTGAACCAGGTGTTATTTCTCCATCAGAATATGTTGCAGAACCAAAATCACTTGCTCCTGGAGAAAAAATTGGGCTAAAGCGGAATGCACAAGGCGATCTTATTCTATACGAATACGATGTCTATCAAGAGGAAGTATATGCACGTATAAAACAACGAATTGACTTTATCGACTATCGTTATCATCTACATGTTCCACCAACAGAAGAGCTGGATAATCTTGCTTCAATTACTGAAGTAAAAACAGAACAATACGCAGCTTTTGGTTGGGATCGCGAACATATTCAGCTTCTCGAACAAATGGCAGAAAAAGGTGCTGAGCCAATCCGTTCTCTCGGACATGATGCCCCTCTTGCAGGACTCGATATAGGAAGAAGAAATATTGCTGATTTTATAAAAGAAAGCGTTGCTGTTGTAACAAATCCTGCTATTGATCGCGATCGAGAAATAGAGCACTTCTCTACGCGTACAATTGTAGGAACACGCCCAAATTTGTATGCCACTGAAGAACAACCATTTGTTGTAGAACTTCCGAGCCCAATTGTCCTAGAAGGAGAGCCCGGCCAGCAAGCAACGAAGCATCTAGAAACAGTAACATACGAACAGCTCATTCGTATGTTTGCTCTGCATAGCACTGTCTATAAACTATCTGCAACATTTACAGCGGATGAAACTTTATATACTGCACTTAATCGACTAGGAACAGAAGCTGTAACAGCAATAAAAAAAGGAACCTCTCTTCTCGTACTTGACGATACAGAGGCTCATCAAAACAGCCAATTATGGATTGATCCACACCTAATCACAGCACGAATCCATCAAGAACTTGTAAAGCATAAACTCCGCCGCGATTGTGCAATTGTCGTACGTTCTGGAGCACTCCGCTCATTACACGATATTGTAACATTATATGGTTTAGGGGCAGATGTTATAAATCCATACCTTACCTTTGCAACAGTAAATGATGGAACAGAAAAGCCTATTCTTAATTTATATAACGCATTCAACAAAGGCCTTGAGAAAGTCATTTCAACACTTGGAATTCATGAATTACGCGGCTATGGCCGACTCTTCTCTTCCATTGGTTTACATGAAGAAATCGCACGTATACTGGATATTACAAATTTTCTCGGATCTGATACGTTAGATTTTTCACTAGAAGCACTAGCTGAAGATGCAAAAGTGCGAGCAATAGATTATGCGAAAGAAAAAGCAACAATAAGAAAAACGTTTCATCTATTCCCACGCATTTGGAAAGCAATTGGGGACATCGCAAAAGGGAATGTCTACGATGACTATCGTGAAAAACTAGAGGAATTAGAAGAAAAAAATCCAACAACAATTCGTCATCTTATAAAAATAAAGGAAGCAAGTCATAAAGTTCCAATTGAACAAGTGTCGATTGAAGTAAACAATCATAGCCTTCCATTTATTATTAGCTCGATGTCATTCGGTTCACAAAATGAAATTGCCTTCCGCGCTTACGCTGAGGCTGCTGATCGCTTAAATATGATTAGTTTAAACGGTGAAGGCGGCGAAATTAAAGATATGGTTGGCAAATATCCGCATACGCGTGGACAACAAGTTGCATCAGGACGGTTTGGTGTTAATGCTGAACTGCTCAATTCCTCTAACTTAATTGAAATTAAAATTGGGCAAGGAGCAAAACCAGGAGAAGGCGGACATTTACCAGGTTCGAAAGTGACAGCAAAAATTGCAGAAGCTCGAAATGCGACAATTGGTTCGGACTTAATCTCTCCTTCGAATAACCATGATATTTATTCGATTGAAGATTTAGCCCAAATGATTACAGAAATTAAAACGGCTAATCAGCATGCAAAAGTAGCGGTTAAAGTTCCTGTTGTCCCTAATATTGGAACCATTGCAGTAGGCATCGCCAAAGCTGGTGCTGATTTTATCAACATTAGCGGTTTCGACGGCGGGACAGGTGCAGCACGTATTCATGCCTTACAACACGTTGGCCTTCCTGTTGAAATTGGTGTAAAAGCGGCTCATAATGCTCTATTAGAAGCCGGAATGAGACATCATGTAGAAATTTGGGCTGATGGTGGTATACGCAGTGCTGCAGATGCATTAAAAATAATGCTTCTTGGTGCAAATCGTATTGGCTTTGGTACGCTTTCCATGATTGCCATTGGTTGTACAACATGCCGCGGCTGCCATTTAGATACATGTCATGTTGGAATTGCAACGCAAATTGAATCAGAAGCCCAAGCGAAAGAACATGGTCTGCGCCGCTTTGTGCCGCGAAATTTCGAAAGTGCCGTAAATGGATTATTGAATTTATTCACAGCTTTTGGAACAGAACTAAAACGATTAACAGGTCAGCTTGGCTATGAAAATTTACAAGAAATAGTCGGACGTTCCGATTTGTTAGAACAAGCACACGGCCAGCATTTACTAAATTTACATTATCTATTACACACTTTAGAAGGTGTAACATACAATTCCTTACAAACAACATCAAAACAAAAATATAGAGAAACTACTTATACCATTGAATCAAAAGAACTTGTTAGCGTCGGCGTCGACCAACGCGTAATGGGTGGCATGGAGTCTTGCTACCGCGTGCGCAGCAAATTATATGAAAATCATGTATTAGAGCCAATTACATTAAAATACACAAATGGTTCTGTTCCTGGAAATGGTTTAGGCGCCTATAATAGTGACAATCTATTCATTCATGTCAATGGCGGCGCGCAAGACGGCATCGGAAAAACAGCTTTTGGAGGCGGCATTTACATTACAAAAACAAAAGGAAAAGACGGTAAATACTATAACGGTTCTGTTGGAAAAGGATTCGGATACGGAGCACAAAAAGGATCATTATACGTACAAGGAAATGCTGATGCTAGAGCTGGGATTCGTCTATCAGGTGCTGATATGATTATTGGTGGAAGAATGACAAAACCACTTTTAAAAGAAGAACATGGAAACATCGGTGTTCACGCTAATATAAAAGGATTTGCTTTTGAATATATGACAAATGGTCGCGCGCTCGTCCTCGGTGACCCTGGTCCATGGATTTGTGCTGGAATGACAGGAGGAGTTGTATACTTACGTCACCAACCTGATCTCGGATTAACAGAACAAGCATTAGAGCGACGAATCGCAAAAGGTGCTAACGTTACGCTTCGTCCACTCAGTAAAACCGGAGAATCTGATGTAAACGAACTATTATCAGACTATCTTCGCGTACTAAACGAACATGAACAATATGAGGAAGTTGCTCTTCTTTCACCTTTGTTAGAAGATATGAATTCTCATTTTTACGAAGTAATTCCAACAAAAGAGCAAGCAGACCCATCTGTTTCAACAGAGTAATATAAAGTGAAACTTTAACCAGTGGGGGGCTTTCTTCATCCACCACTGATTATTGGCCCTCACCAATCGGGCTTATACGGGATAAATTTTTCATTATTTAAGAATAACAATTTTCTAATTGACGACTTATGATTCTCGTAGTACTCTATAACAAATCAAAAAACCTGCTGAAATTCAGCAGGTTTTTTCATTAAAATATTACTTGCTAACATAAGTTAATGAATGTATAGTATCATGTTGTACATTCATTATGACAAGAAAGAAAGGATATTAAAAAGAGTATGAAACTTGGTGCTCGCGTTTTAAAAACGGGTATTGCCATTACATTAGCTTTATTTGCATGTTTATTGCTTGGATTACCAAGCCCTGTATTCGCTGGGATCTCAGCAATTTTTGCTGTACAACCCTCTGTGTACCGCTCATATTTAACAGCTCTAGAACAAATTCAAGCAAATGTAATTGGGGCAATTTTTGCCATTGTCTTTGTATTTGCCTTTGGAAACAACCCTTTTATTATTGGATTAACATGTATATTAGTTATTGCACTTGCTTTAAAATTACATTTAGAAAATACAATTTCCATTGCCCTTGTAACTGTTATTGCCATTATGGAATATCAAGGTGCAAATTTCTTTGATTTTGCCCTATTACGCTTTGCAACAATTATGGTTGGGATTATCGCAGCATCTCTAGTAAATTTAATATTTATGCCGCCAAAATACGAAACAAAACTCTATCATAAAATCGTGGATAATACAGAAGAAGTCGTAAAATGGATTCGTATGAACAGCAGGCAAGCATCTGATTTCACAACATTGAAAACAGATATTGACCATATGAAAGAAAAAATGATTCGTCTAAATCATTACTACTTACTGTATAAGGAAGAAAGAAGCTATACGAAAAAAGTGCAATTTGCTAAAATTCGTAAGTTAGTTTTATTTAGACAAATGTTAACGGCAACTAATCGTGCTTTGAGTACATTAAAAGCATTACATCGAACAGAAAACGAATTACGTTATATGCCAGAATCATTTCAAGAATCGATTCAAAATGAACTTGATTCGTTAACACATTATCATGAGCAAGTATTGCTGAAATTTATCGGGAAAGCAAAGAAACAACAATCTGTTGAATTTCTTGACGAGGTTTCTATTGGTAAACAACAACTAATTGACATATTTATGAACTACCAAAATAAAGAAGATGAAGAAAGTTATAAAATATGGCTTCACCTGTTCACTCTCGTTTCAGCTATTATTAATTATAGCGAAGAAGTAGAACATCTAGATTTACTTGTAGACAGCTTCTATACGTATCATAAGCCAGAAGACGAACTACAAATTCATGATAAACAAGAAGATGAATGAAAAAACGACCCTTTCACATTACGAAGGGGTCGTTTCTTTTATATGTTGAATTTGATATAAATTATAATAATGCCCGCGCTTTTGCATTAATTGCTGATGAGAACCCTTTTCTTTTATCTCACCGTCTTCTAAATAAATAATTGTATCTACATGTGTAATTGTTGATAATCTATGCGCAATAATAATTGTAGTTCGGTCAGCAGCTAGCGTTTGCAACGCTTCTTGAATATAGCGTTCATTTTCTAAATCTAACGCAGATGTAGCTTCGTCTAAAATAAGCAGTGAGGGATTTTTTAAAAATACACGTGCAATTGCAATGCGTTGTCTTTGCCCACCTGATAATTTCACACCTCTTTCCCCGACTACCGTTTCATATCTATCAGGCAAACTCATAATAAAATCATGAATATGTGCAGCTTTAGCTGCTTCTACTACCTCTTCTTCTGTCGCCTCAGGTCTTCCATATAAAATATTCGCTCCAACCGTATCGCTAAATAAAATGTTATCTTGCAAAACAAGACCAATATGACTGCGTAAATTACGCACATCGTAATTTCTAACATCAATCTCATCTACATAAATCGATCCTTTAGAAACATCATAAAAACGAGGAATTAAACTTGCAAGTGAAGACTTCCCACCCCCGCTTAGACCAACAAGTGCTACTTTTTCACCTGGTGAAATAGATAAAGAAATATTTCGAAGCACATCTTGTTCATCTTCATTGTAGCGAAATGAAACATTTTTAAATACGACCTCACCTCGAAGTGAATTCTTTACGATAGCATCTGGGCAATCTATAATATCATACTCCTCATCTAGCAATTCAAAAACACGGTCCATAGAGGCAAAAGATTGCGTAAGTGTGGTCGAAGAGTTTACAAGACGGCGTAACGGACTATATAAACTATCCATATAACCGACAAAAGCTACCATTGTACCAAGTGTTAACGATCCATGAATGACTTCATAAGCAGAAAAAGCTATTACGATTAAAGGACCAAGATCCGTTAATGTGTTTACAGTAGAGAATGTCTTCGCGGTCCAGCTCGTATGTGTTAATGCCCTCGTTAAGAATTTACTATTCTTCTTTTGAAATTGCTCTTCTTCATACTCCTCTAACGCAAAGCTACGTGTCACTTGCATACCTTGAATACGCTCGTGTAAATATCCTTGCATTGTTGCCAGCGCTTGTGAACGCTCACGTGTTAATGTTCGAAGACGACTGAAAAAGTATTTAACTGCAACTACATAAATAGGTAATACGAGTAAGGAAACAAGCGTTAGTTTCACATTCATCGAAAACATAACCACAATTGCAATAAAAATTGTTGCTGTATCAAGCCAAACATTCATTAATCCAGTAATAACAAAGTCTTTTGTCTGCTCAACATCATTAATTACACGAGAAATAATTTCACCGGTCTTCGTATTAGAGTAATAACGTAAGCTTAATTTTTGTAAGTGCGCGAAAATATATTTTCTCAAATCATACAACACTTCATTTCCGATACGCTGTGCAAAATATTGACGATAATATTCAATCGGAGGCCGTAGCACCGCAAAAATAAACAACGCAACCCCAATAGCCGTAAATAATTGAGATGTTTTCTGTTCGAGTGAACTTCCTCCTTGAATAATATCATCAATAATATACTTTAATAACCAAGGCATAATAAGCGGAATACCAAATTTAATGAGACCTATTACAATTGTCACCGTAATGAGCCACCGATACGGCTTTACAAATTGTAGATACCGTTTTATTCCTTTCATGCCACTCCCCCGTTCTAACAAGACAAAACCTGCAGGATATCCTAGCAGGTTTTTCTCTAGTCTCTATACATTAAATATCGTTCATACCACATATCAATAAAATCAGGAGCAAATGGCCCCTTTCGTTGATGAATCCATTGCGTTAAATATTCAACGTTTCTTTTTAATATAGTGTCAATGACAGCTGGATAGTTCATAAGCTCACGATGTTTTTCATACTCATCTTCATCTAACAATGTATACGTCATATCAGGATACACTTTAATGTCTAAATCATAGTCAATATATTTTAATGCTTCATAATCATAGGCAAATGGTGAACTTAAATTACAATAATAGTACACACCATCCTGCCTTAGCATTCCAATAATATTAAACCAATAATTCGAATGAAAATAACAAATAGCTGGTTCACGCGTAATCCACGTTCTCCCATCTGATTCTGTTACCATTGTTCGATCATTTGCTCCAATAACAAAACTTTGTGTACCTTTTAAAACCGTTGTCTCTTCCCACATTCTATGAATGGAACCGTTATGTTTATAACTATGTATTTGTATTTTATCTCCTTCTTTGGGAAACCCCATACTTTCTCCCTTCTTTCGTCGTGAACGCTCTTCTAAAGTTGTTACTTGGTATATCATTCATTTTTACTTTTTTCTCAAAACATATTGAGTCGAATTCACTTTTCTTTTTATTATAACGGTTCTGTCGAAATTTTAAAACAAAAGAGCCGATTTACAAAATCGTCTCTTAGTTCGAAATCATTTTCTCATTTTCAAAAGAATGAATCACTGCAGCTGTTTGCTGCTCAAATTTCTCCTGTAAAGCTTTTAAATTTTTCTCTGTTCTTTGAATTTCCTGACGAATAAAATGAAGCTCCTTCATATCTTGCTGATTTACTTCAAGATGCTGGTATTTTTCTAGATGAACTTGTAACTTTAACAATTCGTCCATCGTCCTCAATTGTTCTTCAACTAGTCCATCAAATTGTTTCATTCCATACCTCCTTAAAAATACTATTACATAGTTTCGAATAAAGATGGTTCTTCTCCTTTGACTATATTTGTTGACTTATTAGAAGTTGTGTCGGCTCTCACAAATGAAGTAAAACTTTCATTAATTATTTTTATCCTCAACCGAGCATATATCAGCAGTTCCCTCCCATCCATCTTCTTTGTTTTTTCAGAACCTTAAGATGGGGTCTTACTGCCCACGAATAGCGGGATAAAGTGAAACTTCCATCAGTGGGGCAGTTTTTCATCCCCCACTGATGGAAAGCTCTCACCAATCGGGCGCATGCCAGCAGTTATCTCCCATCTATCTTCTTCGTTTCTCTCTCAACCTTGAGATGGGGGTCTTACCGCCCGCAAATAGCGGGATAAAAAAGAAAAACACTCCTTTTACATAAAAAGGAGTGTTTTTTGTGATTAAGATTGTGTTTTCTTTGCTGCTGATTTTGCGTTTTGTTGTTTTACTGCTTGTACATTTGTTTCTGTTGCAAACTCTGTACCATAGCTAGCAGCTGCACTTTGAGCGCTAGCAGCACCAGAAGCTTGTGATTTCTTAGCTTCTGCTTGTGCGTTTTGTTGTTTTACTGCTTGTACATTTGTTTCTGTTGCAAATTCTGTGCCATAGCTAGCGCTTTGTTGTTTTGCGCTTTGAATGCTAGCACCAGAAGTTGTTTTTCCAAAACCATGTTGTTTGTTCATCTTTCTCACCTCCACAACACATAATGTAACCATCCTTCTCTGAACATATCCGTTAAAAATGTGAAAAGAAAAATATTTTTTTACGTATACAGACAAAAATGTTCATTCAAACTAACTGTGATGGAGGTGTGAATATATGTATTTGGGACGTGATATGACGGAATTATCAATGACTCCGAAAGATCATTGGAAAAAACATGAACTCGCTTATTTTCATCATTCCCTGCAGCAAATGATGCCATATTTAAATGTAGAAGGCCAAACTATTTATAAAGAGATTATAAAAGAAATTGAAGCACGCGGTGGTTTACAGCAGCAATAAGCTAATCAAAAATATCCTATGATTAAAAACTCCAGCCGCTACGGCTGGAGTTTTTTTACACACTCTTCAAAAATTGTTCGATGTGATTTAGAAATTGGTAACTGTTCAAATTCCTGAACAGTTATCGTCTTTAAAGTGTCTGTTTCAACAATTGAATTTGTTACTGTACCATAAAATACAAATATATCCCACGTTCTATGCGTAAATGTATGCTGAACATTCATTGCATAATTATCAATAGAAACAGAAAGAGAAAACTTCTCTTTCATATAATCTGTCAATTGTTGTTTGTGGTTACGAATTCCTTCTCCAATTTCCACGTTAGGAAATTCCCACATGTTAGCAAGCAACCCTGTGCTTTCTCTTTTATTGATTGCATATTTACCATCTTCTGTACGCAATACACCAGCAACGATTGGGACCATTTTCGGTGCTTTCGCTTTACTTTTCACAGGCAATTCCTTTTGTACTCCTTCTGCAAACGCGCGGCAGTGCTCCCTAACAGGACATAGAAGACAAGATGGATTTTTAGGAACACAAATCAGTGCACCTAATTCCATCAATCCTTGGTTAAAATAAGATGGATTTTCTTTTGAAATGATTTCACGAACAATACCTTCAAATAATTTACGTGTCTTTGGTTTAGCAATATCGTCCCATATCGACAAGATTCTTGATAATACACGCATCACGTTTCCGTCAACAGCTGGCTCTGGAATTCCGTAAGCAATGCTTAAAATTGCTCCTTTTGTATACGGTCCTACACCTTTTAACTTTTCAATTTGTTTTACATCGTTTGGAACTTTTCCACCATATTGTTCTTTTACTTCTTTTACTGCAGCGTGTAAATTACGTGCTCTCGAATAATACCCCAGTCCTTCCCACGCTTTTAACACTTCTTCATCCTCGGCATCAGCTAATGCTTCTAGCGTTGGAAACTTTTCCATGAAATTTGCGTAATATGGTTTTACAGCTTCAACTCGTGTTTGCTGAAGCATAATTTCTGAAACCCAAACGCGATATGGATCTTTATTGATGCGCCATGGTAAATCACGTTGCTCCGTTTCAAACCAACTGATTAAATCATGTCGAAATTTTTCTATATTAAAGTCGTCTAATATCTCAAGCTTCAAACTTGATCCCCCTCATTTTTTGCATATACGTACTATTATAAAGAATTTGGGAGAAAATTTAAGTAAGATGATGTAAGAAATAAAAGGTAAATGCCTTGTGATATAAAATAAAAAGAGTTACATTAATAAAAAACGGAGGTGGTTTTCATGGACACAGCCACTCATCTTGTCATGGGCGTTACGTTAGGAAGCTTAGCCACACTAGATCCAGCGCTCAGCCATAGTGACTTAGGACCACAAGCTGTGATGTTTGCAACAATTGTTGGTTCGAATATCCCTGATATTGATACTGTCTTAAAATTACGAAACAATGCGAAATACATTCGAAATCACCGTGGGATTACTCACTCTATCCCAGCTGTTATTCTTTGGTCATTTCTTATTAGTGGGATTACTTTTGCAATATTTCAAGGAAGTCCTTATCTTCATCTTCTTCTATGGACATTTATTGCTGTTTTCCTTCATGTTTTTGTTGATATTTTTAATGCATACGGCACACAAGCGCTGCGGCCCTTTACTAAGAGATGGGTGGCACTAGGCGTTATTAATACATTTGATGCAGTTATCTTCTTCATTCATACATTAGCGATTGCATGTATGCTTGTCGGTGCAAATAAAGGTTATACGGCGGCGGCGGCTTATATATTAATGACCGTTTATTATATTGGCCGAATTATGATGCGCCAAAATGTAAAAAGTGTCGTAAATAAACGGTTCCGTGATGTTGAACAAGTCATTATTTCACCGTCATACCGCTTTTATCATTACCGCTTAGCTATTGTGACAAAAGATCATTACTTTGTTGCTCATTGGCATCGCGGTCATATTATGGTTCATGATAAATTCGAGCGCATTCCATTACCTGATAATGATATCATTCGTGCCGCTCAAAAAGATGAAAACATTTCAGCATTCTTATCGTTTTCTCCTGTCTATCGCTGGGACATTTTTGAATACAACGATTATTATGAAGTTCGATTTATTGATCTGCGCTATCGCAGCAAAGGTTATTATCCATTTGTTGCAATCGTTCAACTTAATAAAGAGCTCGATATTATGAGTTCATACACCGGATGGATTTTCAGTGAAGAAAAACTACGAAAAAAATTAGAATTACTTCCCCATTAAAAAACGACCACAATTGGTCGTTTTTTAATGTTTCAAATGATTTTCTCGATTAATTAAATGACTATACTTTGGATTACTCGTTTGAATTTCATGCAAACGCGCCCCTTGGTTGTTAATCCACGCTCGTACAACTTTCTCTGTCATTTCAATCCCTTGATACGTTCCTATCTTTGCATATGTCGCGCTAAAATCCTCCCATAACAACTCAATCCAAGTACGGGCTTGAGAGTAAGAAAGGGAAGCATTTTTTTCAAGAAGTTCTTTCGTTAATTTTTCAAAAATATCGTTCATTTTATGTCTCCTTTAGTCAATTTATCCATTTTACTTTATAGAATATTTTCTCTCACATTGCACATTCTATAAGTGATACTTTTTGTATCAATTTGTAGCGAGGGGGAGTTCCTCTTGGGCAAACAATCTGAAATTTGGTCTGAAGCTAGAAATAACAATAAGTTAGACGGTCCGCCAAAAGCACAAGCACGTTTTGCTTCGAAACGACCTAACGGCACCATTAATACGCATCCGCAAGAACGAATGCATGCCGCTAATCGAGAAGAAGAAGCATAACAAATGTTTATCGATAACTTCTTACACGAGGTGATAAGATGAGTTACCGCGATCATTTAGACCATCGTTCCGAGTTATTCAACCCTACATGGGCGCGTCGAAAACATGCAAAAGCACAAGTGAATGGACAAACGCAGCAAACTCAATCTCTTATTATTTTGGCAAATGAGATGAGAAAACGCCAAACTTGATTGCCTATCTCCTTTAACAACTATAAAGTGAAAACCAGAGCAGCCAAGGCTCTCTGGTTTTTATTTCTGTTGTAATAGCGAAATAGGAATACCAATTTCCTCTGTTTCATT
The DNA here is from genome assembly GCF_042676365.1 of Bacillus sp. CGMCC 1.60114. Classification (NCBI taxonomy): domain Bacteria; kingdom Bacillati; phylum Bacillota; class Bacilli; order Caryophanales; family Bacillaceae; genus Bacillus; species Bacillus sp. CGMCC 1.60114. The sequence goes on along the minus strand of NZ_JBHTHG010000009.1, from coordinate 48,668 downwards.
TTGTTTGTGACCCCAAGCAAATACTCCATTAAAATACGTAATCGTAAAAGATACCCCTGGCTCTTCTGTAAGTTCATATGTTTCACCAATCTGAAATGCATTGATATCTGTCATATAAGCACGAGCCATTGCGATTTTCCTCATTAGTACATCAAATTCATTTACAATACCAAGCTGCTCTGCCTTCACTGCCTGTTCTTTTAAAGTGCCAATTTCTTCTCTTAACTCATGTGGTGTCATCTCACTATAGCGCTTTGGCATATTTCTCATATTTCTCCTCATCCCTCTTCACGTTTCATTTGAATAAACACTTCTATTTCATCAATCGAAAAACCCTTTCGATATAATGCTTGCTTCATCTTATTTTCATACGTCCAGCCATCATATTTCTTATACTTTTCATGATATTTATTACCATGATATATAAGGGCTTCTTCTTGCTTTTTATCATCCTTTTCATCCTGTAGTTCTTCTAAACAAATTTGAATGATATCACGCCCATACCCTTTACGTACTAGCATTTCCTCTAATTTTTGTTTCATTTGCAGAAAAGAATGTTTTTGATAAGCCTTCTTCTTTTTTTCTATAAGTCCAAGACCATTTTCAATTTGTTTTTCTTGTGGATACTCCTGTAAACTATGTGTAATAATTACATCCGAAATACCCTTACTTAACAGTTCACGTCTGATAACAATCGGTCCTTTTTGACTCACATTGCTATGAGTACGTACATATGCAATTGCATACTCTTTATCATTAATATAACGATCATGCAATAGTTTTGAAATAACTTCAGAGATGATGGCTTGTCCAATTTCTTTTTTCCGTAATTGCTCTTCTACTTCTTGTTTCGTTCTCATTTGATGCGATAAATAAGTAATGGCGTATAAATACGCTTTTTGTACCTCTTCATCGTATAAAAGATTCGCTAATTCAACATCATCAAATTCTAAGCCCTTTTGAAGTCCGTGTTTAATTAAGGTCACTTGATCTACACTGAAACCATATTCTTCTCCATGACCTTTATCAACATAAATATTAAACCTTTCTTTTGTTCGCTTTTGTACTTCTATTTTTGTAATGACAGCCATAAATTTCACCTCAATATCATTTTAACATATATGCAACAAATTTAAATTTCTTGAATATATATAATAAGGAGGGATTTCTCTTGGAAATTGCTATTTCTGGAGGAACAGGTTTTATTGGAAAAGCACTCACTTTATATTTAGCAAGCAACAGACATACCGTATACATTTTAACGCGTCAACTGAGAGTAAATCATTCACCCTCAAATATTCAATATATAAAATGGGATGCTGCCGATTCAAAATTCCCCCTTCCTTCCATTGATGTTGTTATTAATCTTGCCGGGGAATCTATTAACAATGGACGTTGGACTAAAAAACAGAAAGAAAGAATCGTCAATAGTCGCTTACAAACGACTCAAGGATTAATTAAACAACTACAAATGTTGCCTCAATCCCCTCACACATTTATTAATGCAAGTGCCATCGGCTATTATGGTACATCAGAAACAGAAACATTTACGGAAAATCACCTACAACCAGGTAATGATTTTTTAGCTACTACAGTAAAGTTATGGGAAGAAGAAGCAAGCAAAGCTGCTACACTTGGTATTCGCACTGTCTATACACGCTTTGGTGTTGTTCTTGGAAAAGATGGAGGAGCGTTGCCGAAAATGTTACTTCCCTATCAATTGTTTATCGGGGGAACAATTGGATCAGGCAACCAATTGCTTTCTTGGGTTCATCTTGAAGACGTTGTTCGAATGATTGATTTTGCTATTCATACAAAAGAAGTGAACGGTGCATTAAATGTTACAGCCCCTCATCCCGTAACAATGAAAGAGTTCGGCAAAACCATCGCAAAAGTGATGCATAGACCGCATTGGTTACCGGTACCTGCATTTGCACTCAAAACCCTTCTAGGTGAAATGAGCACCCTTATTTTACAAGGACAAAATGTATTACCTCAAAAAGCAATACAACATGGATATACACATTCTTATGATACTTTAGAACACGCGCTTCAAAATATTGTATCTTACTAATAATTTCTAAACTTTCTCAAGAGAAAAAACTCGTATGCAGAATAAAGAGGTTATTATGAAAATATTATTTAAGCAAGCCACTGTTTATCCTATTACATCTCCTAAATTACAAGGCGATGTATTAGTAGAAAATAACAAGATTACTGCATTAGAACGATCTATTGAATCTAGCGAAGATATGACCGTTATTGATGCACGTGGTCTTCATCTTCTTCCAGGCTTTATCGATGTGCATACACATCTTGGCTTATATGATGAAGGAACTGGATGGGCTGGAAATGATGCAAATGAAACAGCAGAAATGCTAACTCCTCATATTCGCTCTTTAGATGGCATTCACCCTTTTGATATCGCTTTTCAAGATGCTGTACAAGGCGGTATTACAACCGTTCACGTTATGCCTGGAAGTCAAAATGTAATTGGCGGAACAACATGCGTCATAAAAACAGCAGGAAATAGTATTGATCATATGGTCATTCAAGAGCCCGCGGGTCTGAAAATTGCGTTTGGAGAAAACCCAAAAGGAATGCATAGTAATGGAAACAAAGAATCAATTACCCGCATGGGAATTATGGGAATGCTGCGCGAAGCTTTTTATGAAGCAAAGCATTATGGAAATGATGCAGACTTTCGAATGATTTCTATCTTACAAGCGCTCCGACGTGAAATTCCTGTACGTGCCCACGCCCACCGCGCAGATGATATTCTATCTGCTCTTCGCTTTGCTAAGGAATTTAATCTTGATTTACGTATTGAACACTGTACAGAAGGTCATCTTGTTGCTGATAAATTAGCAAACCACGATTTAAAAGTATCTGTCGGTCCAACATTAACACGTCGGTCAAAAATTGAATTGAAAAATAAATCTTGGCAAACGTATCATGTCTTATCGAATCATGGGATTGAAGTCTCTATTACGACAGATCACCCCTATACACCAATTCAGTATTTAAATGTTTGCGCAGCTATCGCTGTAAGGGAAGGATTAGATGAGCATAAAGCTCTAGAAGGAATTACAATTATACCTGCTCGCAACTTACGTTTAGAAAAGAAAATTGGTAGTATCGAGCCTAGAAAAGACGCCGATCTTGTCCTATGGACTCATCATCCTCTTCATTACTTAGCCAAGCCCGTATTAACGATGATAGATGGAAAAATTATTCATACAAAAAAATCATAAAAACTAGTTTATTTTTTTGACTAGATGAAGTATTATACGAGTATAAACTGAATGAAACCATGATCAATTTGTGTCGTGTTGAGTAATTTCAAATTGATGAATGGGGAAGGCAAATGGTGCGCCACCAGCATTATAGACTGGTTCTAGTGGGTTCGATTCCCACCCCGAAATTTTTTTAAGTTTTATATAAAAATTTCGAGGGTGGGGTGTTTTTTGTCGTCATGCTACCCTCTTTTTAGGAGGAGATAGTATGTTAAAAAAACGTGACCTACATGACAGCCACGTTCTATATGATTTGATGATTCACCCTGATGTCTTCCCCTTTGTGCGTCAGAAGGCATCTTCTTATGAAGAATTTTTGTTTTTAACAAAACAAACAATTGAAGCTGAAGAGCGCGGAGAACTAATTTCACGCACAATTGTTGATGAATGGGGAAACCCTATTGGAACAATAACTTTATTTGATGTGCAAGAAAAAGCAGGTTTTCTTGGCACCTGGCTCGGTAAACCTTATCATGGAAAAGGTTATAATAAACCAGCAAAAGACGCTTTCTTTAGTGAGCTTTTCTATGAATTAGACATTGAGACTATTTTCATGCGAATTCGCAAATTAAATACTCGCTCTATTAAAGCTGCCGAAAAACTGCCATACGTTAATCTAGCAAATGAAACAAGAAAATGTGTATACGATCAAATTAACGCAAATGGTGAAGTATATAACTTATATGAAATTCCAAAAGATCAATACACACTACACACAATGCGCGAAGCAACATTCCAAGACGCTCATCATTTAAAAGAAGCATAATATATGTATATCTCCCTCTGTCATTGGTAACGATAGGTAATGACTTTATGACACGAGGTGAACTGTAATGGATAAGAAAAAACGTGAAAGATCAAGAAATACATTATCTAGCACACAGGAAGTTCTCTATCAACGTGAATTTAAAAGAGCAGATCGTGCAGCTGGATATAAGCCAAAAGGAATTTATTAACATATAGCTACCTCTTATTGAGAAGAGGTAGCTTTTTTTGTGGAAAACTTTATCCACAAAATCACTAGAATTGTGTATAAATTCTAATATCTTTTTTATAAAAGAGGAATTTAATCACAGTTATCCTGTTTACCTTGTGGATAAATTTACTAAAAATTGTGGATATTGTGGATACTTTTGTTAATATTTAAAGTTTACTGTATATTGTAAGCGAATTCTTTTGTGGATAAATTGAAATTTACTACATTCGCCTTCTTTATCTTCTCAACATCCTGACGAACATATCTATCCTCGCAAGTAGTGGGATGCAACCAAATGTTGGATTAGAATAAAGTTTGATTAAAAGTTGCACATACATTGATGTTAATATAAAGAAAACGAGGTCACTTTTTAATATGAATAGATTTATTTTTACAAAAAAAAGATTGATCATTTTGTCTGCTATCTTCAACTAGCGTATGAGTATGTAAATGATAGCAAAGTCATCCTCATAGTAGTTATTATGAAAAAGAATGGGATATATTGATACCAAACTATGTTAGTAAGAATTCCACTGCTATCAGTCCACTTGTCTCTTTCAAAGGTGAGAATATTAAATGTGGATAATACAAATATGTTCAAGCTCCGTGAACTTCTTACATTAAGTCCCTATTGATCTCTGTTCAATTGAAAAACATCTTGATTGATCATTTGATGAAAGTATCTATCCATTTCTTCTGCTGAAACACTTTTTCTATTTTGTAACCACCATGTACTTAACGTTGTAATTACACCTGAATAGAATTCGATAATTAACTCATTTGGTATTGTATGACTTTTACAAATTCGATTTAATTCTTGATTCTCCTGTTTCTTCATTTCACGGGTTTGATAATGTATAAAGTTATTAAATTGTTCATCACCCATTTGCGACTCTAATATTTTACCAATCTCTTCATGATGTAAGAATTGCTCCATCACTTGAAATGGTTTAGTTAATCGATCTAAAAGTGGTATGGTATAATCTTCCCCTTGATATTGTTTAAATCCAAATGCTAATAACGCGTCTTTATCTTCAAAATGTTTATAAAATGTTGTTCGATGCACCATCGCACGATCACAGATTTGGTTGATGGTAATGGAACTATATTTCTGTTTTGATTGTGTCATTAATTCAAATAAAGACCCCCATAATAATTTACGTGTACGTCTAACACGTAAATCCAGCTGTTCCTCATTATTTCTCATCTACACTTCTCCTTTTCTGTAGATTAATTATACAACTTGTGAAAATTGATTCTCCCTTTTTAATCTACGTGTGTATATCATATTACATATCTTAGTATACAAGTGTATTAAAGCCAATCAATGCAGGAGGTGATCTAAGGGGAGTATGTTTCTGGGCCAGACAGATTAGGTAGTCCAATTTTGTTCTATTGTACTCTGATTAGACACGGAGGGATTTATATGGAAAATACAGTCATTTCAACTTCTGAAATTAAGGGTTTTAAAACTAAATCCGAAGAATTTTCTCCATTTTCTTGGTATAAAAAAATGCTAACGGAGCATCCAATTTACTATCATGCAGGCACGGACACTTGGAATGTTTTCAAATATGAAGACGTTAAGCGAATTCTTACAGACTATGAACTATTTTCAAGTAAACGCCACCGTTCCATTTCCCAGATCGGAGCTGGCACAGAAGAAGGGAGCGTCCCGGATCGCTTAAATATTAATGAAACGGATCCACCGGAACACCGTAAGTCACGTTCTCTGCTTTCGGCTGCTTTCACCCCTAGAGGTCTCAAAGCTTGGGAGCCGCGTATTGAACAGATTATTAACGATTTGATTGCCGAAATGGGGGATAAGTCAGAGATCGACATTGTCAAAGATTTTACAACCCCCCTTCCGATCATAGTAATGGCCGATTTGCTTGGGGTTCCGCATAAGGACAAGCTGCTGTTTAAGAAATGGGTCGATATATTGTTCATGCCGTTCAATAGTGAAAATGCCGAGGAAGTGGGGCAACAAAAGGCGAAGGCAGCGATGGAGTACTTTAATTACCTGTATCCGATCGTTGTGGAAAAAAGAAAGCAGCTGTCAGACGACATTCTTTCTGATTTGATTCAAGTTGAAATCGAAGGAGAAAAGTTTACGGATGAAGAAGTTGTTCGTGTGACTATGTTTCTTCTTGCGGCGGGTGTTGAAACAACAAGTCTTTTATTGGCTAATTCATTCTACTCATTGCTATATGATGCTCCTAAACTTTACGAAGAATTAAGAAGCAATATAAACCTCGTACCTAATTTTGTTGAGGAGATGCTGCGTTACCGTTTCCACGTTATTGCATTGGACCGTGAAGTGAAAGTAGATAACAATGTTCTAGGCGTTGAGTTGAAGAAAGGTGATTTGGTGATCACCTGGAATAGCGCGGCAAACTTTGATGAGGATGTATTCGAAGATCCATTTACTGTGAATATTCACCGAAAAAATAACAACCGGCATCAAACATTTGGCAATGGGCCGCATTTCTGTCTCGGTGCGCCACTGGCGAGATTGGAAGCTAACAAAGCGTTCAAAATTTTTATGGAAACATTTTCTCGCATTGAATCGGTTCCAGGCTTCAACTTGGAGGCAAGCTTACAGACCTCAGCTGCTGGCCAAGCCTTATCCAGCTTACCGCTAAAGGTTCACCGCTAGGCCAAGTTGTCCGGTAAATTTGGGTGTCCCAAAAGTCATCAGAAATGACGGAGGGATGCCCTTTCTTCGTTTTGAAAATAATCTCTAATCTTCTATTTCAAATCCAAGAACATCTTAATTGATCATTTGATGGAAGTCTCACTTTATTTTAAATCCACACCAAAGCGGCTAGGAATTTCTCTCTCAAAAATGATGATTTGCTCCAATTAAACGAAATAACGAAAAAAACCTCCTTCTACTTAGATAGAAAAGAGGTTCTTATATTAAGTAAAAGACTGTACAAGGGCTGGTGGATGTACTGGTGAATGTACTCGCACATGATTTTCTTCTAAAATAGAATCTACAATATGAAACGCTGGTTCCGGACGATAAATACGTTTCATCGCTTCTTTCATTTGCAATAACTTCATATCATCTTGCAATAATTCTTTCGTTTTCTGAAAGATTTCATTATCTTCACGAATAACAACTGCTGCACCTTGTTTCTCAAAATAATTCGCATTTTCATTTTCTTGCCCTGGTACTGGTTTATATAAAACGACAGGTACTTGCAAAGCTGCTGCTTCACTTAATGTAATTCCTCCTGGTTTTGTAATCATACAAGAGGTAATACGGAACAGCTCGTCAATATTCTCCACATAACCGAATACTTTTAATGCATCTGGATTGCTTTCTTGTAATTGCAGCAAGTCCTCTTGCAATACTTTATTTTTCCCACAAACTACGGCTACCTGCAGGTCAGGAACTGACATAAAGGACTGACATAACCCTTTTACACTTCCTAACACTCCATGCGCTCCTGCCACAATAAGCAAAATCTTCTTGTCCCGTGACAAATCATACTTGTCATACAATGTTTCCACATTGATGACTGCTTCAAAATTTTTACGAATCGGAATCCCTGTTGCTACAATTTGCTCAGCAGGTACTCCTACCTGTGTCATAATGTTCTTCACATAATCTGTTGCAACAAAATAACGATCTACTTCTCGGTGAATCCATATTTTATGCAAGCAAAAATCAGTAACTACATTATAAACAGGAATAGAAATACCTGTTTGCTTTTTCAACTCTGGCACCGCAATGATTGGAAATGTATTAATAACAATATCGGGTTTTTCAGCATGCAATATCGCTTTTAATCGTTTTCGACCAAAATTGGCATACCATGATGCAATTTTTTTATCGTAAATTTTCTCAACACCATAATAAAATAAGCGGTATAGCTCTTTCCCAATTGTATAACTTTTTAAATATAAATATTTTGTAATATCCGTTATAACAGGATGTGATTCACTAAAAAGATCGCATACGATTACATCCGCAAATCCTCTTTGACGAAATGTTTGTTCTAATGTTTTTGCCACTTGTACATGACCGTTACCGTAATGTGCTGTTAATATTAAAACCTTGGGGTTTTTTATCAAACAAATCCACTCCTAGCTTTTTCGGTCTTTCATATTGCATCTGTCACAATATAAAAAACAATTCCCTTATAATTTTGCATGTTTGAATTCCAACGATTTTTCGTTGGATCTGTACCTGTCGTGGATATACAAAGCATATGTTATTGACCCCTTAATCCCATCTGCTCATATCTTAACATTATACTTTCCTATAACTGCTTTCGCAATAACTTGACTTTTATCTATACTCCATGATACGCCTTATATTATTTCTTAATTCTTTCTATTGTTACGTTTTCCCTTTACATTTTTGTAAATTTATCCATATCATTGCTTTACAAAAATAGACATTCAGTAATCATAGTATACTCTTTTCCTTATGTTTGCTCTACTATTTATCAACAGAAAGCAAAAAGTCTAATCCACAATTGGATTAGACTGCTGCTAAAATATTCTTTGCTTTTTGAATGCTTTCTTCCGTTGGAGGCTCTACTCCTTCAAGAGGATATTTATGCCCTAACGCCTCCCATTTATAAACGCCTAACTTATGATACGGTAAGACTTCTACCTTTTGTACATTATCAAGACTTTGAATAAAGGCTGCTAAATTTTCTAAGTCCTCTGTACCATCAGTAATTCCAGGTACAAGTACATGACGCACCCAAATTGATTTCTTTTTATCTGATAAATAACGGGCAAATTGTAAAATATGTTCGTTCGGTTTTCCTGTTAATTTACGATGTTTCTTGGAATCAATATGTTTCAGGTCAAGTAATACCAAATCTGTATATTCCATCAGAATATCTAATTTTCTTTGAAATTCTTCATCTTCAGAATAGCACCCTCCTGAAGAATCAATTGTCGTATGAATGCCGATCTCTTTACATTTCTTAAACAGCTCAATTAAAAAGTCTAACTGCAGTAGTGGCTCACCGCCGCTTACTGTAATACCGCCACCAGAAGCTTCAATAAAAGGAAGGTAACATGTAACATCCTGCATCACTTCTTCAACTGTTATTTCTTTCCCTTTACCAATCTCCCATGTATCCGCATTATGACAATATTGACAACGTAATAAGCACCCTTGTGTAAATATGACATAACGAATTCCTGGGCCATCAACAGTACCACAAGACTCAACAGAATGAATTCTTCCTTTTACCATGTTACTTCCTCCTCTATTGAAACAGCCTCCCTCCGTCTTCATGGAAACAGAGGGAAAACTTTTACTTACATACTTTCGTGCATTGTACGGTTAATAACGTCAATTTGTTGTTCACGAGTTAATTTAATGAAGTTCACCGCATAACCAGATACACGAATTGTTAATTGTGGATATTTTTCAGGATGTTCCATTGCATCCATTAATGTTTCACGGTTAAATACGTTAATATTTAAGTGATGTCCTTCTTTTACTGCATATCCATCGAGCATAGATACTAAGTTGCGAACTTGTACATCATCTTCTTTACCAAGTGCTTTTGGAATAATTGAGAATGTATTAGAAATACCATCTTGTGCATCTTCATATGGTAATTTCGCAACAGATAATAATGATGCTAGTGCACCTTTTGTATCACGACCGTGCATTGGGTTTGCACCTGGTGCAAATGGTTCTCCAGTACGACGACCATCTGGAGTATTACCAGTTTTCTTACCGTATACAACATTAGATGTAATTGTTAAGATTGACATTGTATGAACAGAATTACGGTATGTTTTATGTTTACGAAGTTTGTTCATAAATGTTTTTACAAGATTGACTGCAATTTCATCTACACGATCATCATTGTTACCGTATTTAGGGAAGTCTCCTTCAATTTCAAAGTCAACTGCGATACCATTTTCATCACGGATTGGTTTTACTTTCGCATATTTAATTGCACTTAAAGAGTCAGCTACTACAGATAATCCAGCAATACCTGTTGCCATTGTACGAAGAATCTCTGTATCATGAAGTGCCATTTCAATGCGTTCATAGCTATATTTATCATGCATATAGTGAATTACATTTAATGTATTTAAATATAAACCTGCTAGCCATTCCATTGTCATATCAAATTTACGCATAACTTCTTCGTAATCTAATACTTCAGAAGTGATAGGTGCAAATTCAGGTCCAATTTGTTCTTTTGATTTTTCATCTCTACCGCCATTAATTGCATATAACAGTGTCTTAGCTAAGTTTGCACGAGCTCCGAAGAACTGCATTTGCTTACCAATTCTCATTGCAGACACACAACAAGCAATACCGTAATCATCGCCATACTCTGGGCGCATAATGTCATCATTTTCATATTGAATTGCAGATGTTTTAATAGACATTTTCGCACAGTAGTTTTTAAAGTTCTGTGGTAATTGTTTAGACCAAAGAACTGTTAAGTTTGGTTCTGGAGCTGGTCCTAAGTTATCTAATGTGTGTAAGAAACGGAATGAGTTTTTCGTTACTAATGGACGACCATCAAGTGCAATACCACCGATAGATTCTGTTACCCAGGTTGGATCACCAGAGAATAATTCATTATAATCAGGTGTTCTTGCAAATTTCACAAGACGTAATTTCATAATGAAATGATCAACAATTTCTTGTGCTTCTTCTTCTGTTAATGTACCGTTTACTAAATCTCTTTCAATAAAGATATCTAAGAAAGTAGACGTACGGCCAAGACTCATCGCTGCACCGTTTTGTTCTTTAATTGCTGCAAGATAAGCAAAATATAACCATTGGAACGCTTCTTGTGCATTTGTTGCTGGCTTAGAAATATCAAAGCCATGAGAAGCTGCCATTTGTTTTAATTCTTGAAGGGCACGGATTTGCTCAGATAATTCTTCGCGTAAACGCATTGTATCTTCGCTCATTACACCGCCAGTTAAATTCAAATCTTCCTTTTTCGCTTCGATTAAACGATCTATACCGTATAATGCAACGCGGCGATAGTCACCAATAATACGACCACGTCCATATGCATCTGGAAGACCTGTAATAACGCCTGATTTACGAGCTGCTCTCATTTCAGGAGTATAAGCATCGAATACACCTTGGTTATGCGTTTTACGCCAGTCTCTGAAAATACGGCTTAGTTCTTTGTCCATTTCATATCCATAAGATTCACAAGCTTGCTCTGCCATACGAATACCACCTAATGGTTGTAATGAGCGCTTAAATGGCTTGTCAGTTTGGAAACCAACTACTTTTTCAATATCTTTATTTAAATATCCTGGGTCATGTGATGTAATAGAAGAAACAATTTTCGTATCCATGTCAAGGACTCCGCCATTGTCACGTTCTTGTTTTGTTAAATCCATTACTTGATCCCAAAGTTGTTTCGTCGCTTCTGTTGCTCCAGCCAAGAAGGATTCATCCCCCTGGTAAACGTTTACATTATTTAAAATGAAGTTGCGGACATCAATCTCTGCTTTCCACTTTTCACCTTTAAAGTTTTCCCATGCATTTTTTACATTTTCTAATACTTCAGTCATCCTAATCTCCTCCATTTTTGATTAGTACAGGACTAAGATTTTTTATATAACAGCTTACGTATTTAGAATACTACTTTTTTGAAAAAATGAACGTTAAAGTTGTGACATGTTTGTGAAACAATGAGCAAACTCCTATGAATATAGTGAAAACGTTACTTTAATCTTTATTAAATTAACCCCTTTTAATAATTTCATTTTTTTGGTATTCTAATGAAGGAATCCTTTTCTGCAGTATAAGAGTCATATCCAGTTTAAACTGTAATACTCTTCCTCCCTATTCTGTTATAGTATTTTTAAAACAGAATGAAAAAAGGTGTGCCTGTTTTGGCACACCTTTTTTATTTTATCCCGCCATTTTTGGGCAGTAAGACCCCCACCGATGGAAGTTTCACTTTATTTCTCTCTTACGTCCACCATCATGAAAACCACCTCGAATGCCAAGTTCTTCTATCAAACATGACATCCCCTCTTCATGATCCCCAATAATTCGAAGTACAGCTGGGGCATGCTCCTTCACTGTAAAATGTTCATTCGGCCGAATTCGATTCATTTGATCTACTTCTACACGATGTACACAAGAGGTTAAAAATCCCGCTAATATTGCCTTCACCTGTGCCACACATGGAGATAATAAAGAATCAAATCCGATATATTCTAAACAAACCTTACTAAATGCATTTGGTACAGATACGAGCGAACCTACCCCTAAATCTTTTCGGTTACAAGCCAAGTTTAGGGCATATTTTAGTGCCGTAACAAGATGTAATGGTGCTCGTAAATCTAAATAATTATTTAAATCATTCAACACCACGTCTTGTCCTTCGGCAATCGCTTTTGCAAAAGGATACAAATCCTTTGCAGGTATTGCAAAATCACCATCAATAAATAACAAGATATCCCCTTTAGCCATCTGAGCCCCTATAGAACGTCCCACATCATTTCCAAGAGTTTCTTCATAAACAATAGTTGTAGCCCCGCATTGCTTTGCAATTGTCGCTGTTTTATCATTTGATCCATTAACAACAACGATAATTTCAAGTGGCTCAATTTTACGTGCTTCTTGAATAACTAATGCAATCGTCATTTCTTCGTTTTGAGCAGGAATAATAATTGAAAGTTGTTTACCACTATATAAATTGGATTGAATACCCCAGCCATTATAATATGAAGGCAATGCTTGATCACCAAGTTCGCGAAGAGCTAGTACAATATCTCTTCTCCTATTTCCATCTGTATAGGCTCCTCGTCTATCATAATTATCTAACCATTCACCTAATGCTTCTATGTGATCTCCTATCATTCGCTGCTCTGCATGTGCAAGTTTATTCCCATATGCTTCATGCTCAGCTGGGCGAAATTTATTGGAAGTAATTACATCAATTGAACAATGCCGTTGTATTCGCCATCCTTGTGCTGTTAAGCGAACGTGTGCAACAATCGGATTACATAACGCATCATAACCAATGCTTTCTATCGCTTCCTTCGTTATAGCATGTGGTACTGATAAAATAGAATCAATTTGTAAATCAGCTTGGTCCACTATCTCATTCAAAATTTGTCGCCATATGGTAATAGAATGCGGACGCTGTTTTTTCTTAAATAAAGCATCGAAATTATTTAAAATCACATCTACTTGTCCATGTAAAATTGGATTAAGAAAGAAATGAAGACTAGACGAAAGAATAGGAAAATCGCCGTCTAAAAATAACAATACTTCTCCCTTTGCACACTTGGCACCGACCACACGACCAACGTCATTCCCAAGCTCTTCCTCACTACTTATTACTATACATCCAAGCTCTTTTGCAATTTGTTCAGAATCATCTGTACATCCATTCGCAACAACAATAATTTCATAAGGTTGTACCTTTTTTACTTCTTCCAACACACCACCTATCGTTTGCGCCCCATTATGTGTTAGAATTACAACGGATACACGCATGTTACTCCTCCTAACTATACAATCGAACATATGAAACAACTGGAATTCTTACCATAACATCTTCCGGTGGACCATAGGACGAAGCTGTTCGTATGACAACTACTCCATCTGTTACAGATAAAATAATCCCTGTCACAATTTCTCCAACCGTTACAACTTGGGCAAGTTGCCCCACATGAGACCGTAATGTATCAATAAACAACATTTTATTCTCTCCTTTCCCTATATCTCACGAATTGAAAGAATACTTGTAAATGGTAATAAAATAATTGCCCCAGTTGATTCTTGTAATGTTAAAAATTCTTCGCCTACTTGCAAAATTACACCTGTTAAACCTCCAACCGTTACAGTAATTCCAACCTCTTTCCCTAACAATTGTTCTGCGATTTTTTTAAATGGAGAAGTACTACATTCCTTTAAAATAATGTTTTGAAATTCCTGAGATTCAAGGTATTCTGCAACACCTTTTTTTGTATAAATTGCTATATACTTTGCAAACCGCGGTGAAAATAATATTCCTTCCACAGCAGGGATAACTTTCTCATTAAAAAAGCAATCTAATTGTCTACCGACAATACTTGCAAGCTTACGCCAATAATATTTAAATAGAGGCACTAGGCTCTCCTCCTATATACATTTCAACTTGTTCACATTTATCAGCGTATACAGACATCGCACTTTTGGTGCTAAACAAACTGCACATTTTCTATAAAACAAATCACATACCTATACATGAAGTACACATACAATTGCCAACATAATAAAGTGAAACTTCCAACAATAGAAGAATTTATTGTCTGCTAATATGTGTTTTAAAAAAAGGAGGAATTTTATATGCGAAAAACAAAAATCGTTTGCACAATTGGACCTGCAAGTGAACAATACGAAACATTAATTTCTATACTAGAGTCTGGAATGAACGTGGCTCGGTTAAATTTTTCTCACGGAACACACGAAGAACATCAAGCGCGTATCAATACAATACGAAAAGCCGCAGCGGCAGCTAAAAAAAACATTGCGCTCTTACAAGATATTAAAGGACCAAAAATTCGAACCGATGAATTTGAAGGCGGACAGGCAGAGCTGCTTGAAGGTACGACTGTTACTGTTTTAATGAAAAAAGCACTCGGAACATCTAAACAGTTTTCTGTTACATACGAAGGTCTATACGATGATGTAGAAGTAGGATCCCATCTCTTACTTGATGATGGATTATTAGAACTAGAAGTAATAGAAAAGGCAAATGGCGAGTTACAAACAAAAGTTATACATGGCGGGACAATTAAAGATCATAAAGGTGTGAACGTACCGAATGTAAAAATCCGCTTACCTGGTATTACAGAAAAAGATAAACAAGATATTCTTTTCGGCATCGATCAGCGTGTTGATTACATCGCCATCTCCTTTGTACGTAAAGCTGCTGACATTTTAGAAGTACGCGACATATTAGCAAAGCATAACGCCTCACATATTCGCATTATCGCAAAAATTGAAAATCAAGAAGGAATTGATAATATAAAAGAAATTATTGAAGTTGTAGATGGAATTATGGTGGCACGCGGGGATATGGGCATTGAAATCCCAGCAGAACATGTACCAATTATCCAAAAGGAATTAATTCATGCCTGTAATTTGCTCGGAAAACCAGTCATTACAGCAACGCAAATGTTAGATTCTATGCAAAGAAATCCAAGACCAACAAGAGCAGAAGCTTCAGACGTAGCAAATGCAATCTTTGATGGCACAGATGCGATTATGCTTTCAGGAGAAACAGCTGCCGGAGAATATCCAATAGAGGCCGTACAAATGATGAATAAAATCGCTCTGCAAGTAGAGGAGTCTTCTTTATTCCAAAATCAAAAAAAATTGCTTCATGAGGACCAGAAACAAATAACAGAAACAATTGGTGCCGCTGCTGTCCAAGCAGCTTATTCCTTACAAGCAAAAGCAATTTTAACACCAACAAAAAGTGGTTATACAGCACAAATGATTTCAAAATATCGTCCGTGCACTCCTATTATCGCAACAACATCTGAACAATCTGTTATGCAGCAACTTGCACTCGTATGGGGCGTACACCCATTTTTCACTGCACCAAAACAAACGACAGATGAAGTAATTGAACAAGCATTATGTAACGCTAAAGAACAAAAGCTTATCTCTGCACAAGATATTGTCATTATAACAGCGGGTGTCCCTGTGAACGAACGTGGAACGACAAATCTCATGAAAATTGAGGTTGTAAAATGAAATAAAGTGAAACTTCCGTCAGTGGGCTCTTTATCGCCCGCTAATAGAGTAAAAAAGGCAGATGCACTATGCATCTGCCCTCCCTTACTCACAACCTTCTCTATTACATGTCATACCATCTGAAACTGTTACTTTTTCTTTTTTTAGTTCCTGTTCAATAATAGCTTCTAACATTTCTTTGTTACGTACGCCTTGTACTACACTATCACCGATAATAAATGTCGGTACAGCTTGTACGCCTTGTTCATAATAAGCGTGATGAACGGCTTTTTGATGCGCTTCTTTATACGTACCATTCTCTAGTGCTTGGCGAAAATCGTCTTGATTTAATCCTACTTCTCCAGCGATTTCTGCAAGCACGTCCACTTCTCCAATATTCCGTTCTTCTTGGAAAAATGCAGTAAACACGCGGTGCTGATATTCATTTCCTTTTCCATTTTCTTTCGCATATTGATATCCTTCAAACGCAGTATGTGTATATGGATGCGGTGACAAACGAGGTAACTTTATATCAACACCCATTTGCTCTGCCCACGGTGCAATTGTACTTTGGAACATTCCTAACTTGTCTGGTTCATTCCATGGATCAATACGTTCCGCTGGATATGGACGTAATTCAAATGGCATCCATTCTACTTCTACATCTTTTCCTTGAATTGCTTCTTGTAATGGTTGTTCACCAATAAAACAAAATGGACAAACATAATCGGAATATACTTTTATTTGTAATGTCATTATTGTTACTCCTTTGCCTTTAAGTTGTAACAATTATAGTTACAACGAAGCGTTTCTGTCAACTAAAAATCGTTTCCATTCAAAGAAAGACATCTAACGATTTTTCAATGTCAATATTGCAGCTACCGCATAATACAAAGCTTTTTCATACTTTGCATGTTCCACAATTGATAAATTAATGAGCGAACCGCCGCTCGCAGAAAAATATTCAATTGCTTCTACTGGAATCGCATCTTCTTTTACTTCAATATAACTGCCATCTTTCCAGCGTCCCTTTTGAATATTGGCATGCAAATCTCCAGTAATTTCTCCAATTTCTTCATCATGCTCAGACCGCAAAAGCCATTCCAGCTTTTTAAAATTCCATGTCTGTTTCAGTTCACAAATCTTATCTCCCGCCAAGTCATGAAACGTATAAGAAAAGTGCATTCCCGCTCTTTGTCTTACAATTAACATCCTTTCTCCTAGTTCGTTATACAAAACAAAGCGCTTTTCACTCAATGATTTCAAGAAAAAGGACATGAAAATTTTCCATACCTTTTGTAGTTCTGTTTCATATTCTTCTCTTAAAGCACCCATCGTATTTCCATCCATCGAAAAGTATGTAACCGTGTTTATTAAAGATACTTCCCTTCGTACAACAAATCGCTGTTGATGCATTAACGGCGACTTCCCTTCAATACGAATCGATGTTCCAATTTTCTTAGCCCTCTCTCTTTCTACAAAACTATAAATCATAAAAAAGAAGGCCATTATGATCATACTTACAAAGGTCATAGTATCCTTGTTCCATTGAAAATGCGGTGTCCGGATATAATCGAGAATAAACGCTATAACAGCAACAACAAATATGAAAATAGAAACAATAAACAATCTTCTTCCATTCCGTGCATGATGCTCATGAATCCCCATTTCATCCCCTCTTTTTTACATTTTTTATTATTATCTCATTTTTAAATCATTTTCCAAAATCCTCTAGTTAAAAGTATATAAAAAAAGCTATCTCATAAGATAGCTTTCTAAACTTCTACATGCCGAATCATCGTATAAATATCATTACTTAATACACCAAACGATTTAATATTATTTTGAATATTAGATAATAAAACCACATATTCACTTCCATTTTTGCTAAAACTATTTAAACAATTCCACCCCGGCATAACGCCATGATTTGAGTAACTACCCGGGTCCACATACCAACCAAAACCATAATCTTTTTTAACTGCTGTAAACATTTGATGATAACTTGCATTTGAAATAAGCTTTCCTGTAAATAAAGCTTGATCAAATAAATATAAATCATATGCAGTCATGTACACATCACCGCATCCAAACAATTGTGACATACTTGGTAAAGCTGGTGTTGTCATCTTATTATCTACAATTTTATAGCCGGTAGAAGGATATTCTTCTTGTTGAAACTTGTCACCAAACCCTGAGTGCTTCATACCAGCTACTTCAAATATGTGCCTTTGAATATAATCTTCAAGAGATTCTCCACTCACTTTCTCTACAATATACGCAAGCACAGAATAGTTAGAATCAGAGTATTTCCAATTTGATCCGGGAGGGAATGCCAATTTTTGATGTCCTATTCTTTTGATGAGTTCATCATGGGTAATGTTCTCTGCTCCCTCTGGGTACTCTGGAATACCTGATGTATGTGTAAGGAGATGTACTAATTTAATCTCCCGGCCTCTTGGAAAATCAGGAATATATTTCGCGATAGTATCTTCTGTGTTTAATTTATTTTGTTCTTTCAATTGCATGATGGAAGTCGCGACAAAAGCTTTTGTAATTGATCCAATGTAGTAGGATGTCTCTGAATTATTAGCAACTTTTTTATCTTGATTGGCAAGTCCATATCCTTTATTCAAAAGAACCTTTCCATTCTTTATAACAACAGCTGTACCATTGAAGTTTTTACTCTTTAAGTACCCATCCAACTGGGCATTATTATTTATATCTTGCGTAGGTTGCGCAGATGGCAATTCTTTTGGATTTGGACGTTTCTCTACATCTTCCTTCTTTACTTCTTTCACTGCTTGCAGCGTTTCCTTTTCTTTATTGTGCGAAGTAATTTTCGTATATCCCCAATATATAAGGGTAAACAACAGACTGAGAATAATAGTTCGCTTTATATATACAATCGGTCTGTGAGATTTCATAATAATAAAACCTGCCTTCTCGCATAGTTGCCCATTTTACATCTTACTTTATCACGCAAAGAGTAGTTTACCAACGCCATATACAAAAAAATAAAAAAGAGCATCTAAAATGCAAGATAGTCGTTACATTCTTAATGAAGTGAAACTTCCATCAATGGGGGTTTCTTCCTCCTCACTGATCGAAATCTCTCACCAAGCGGACACATGCCAGCAGTTATCCCCTGCCTATCTTCTGCGCATTTCTCTGAATCTCGAGACAGGACTCTTACTGCCCACGAATAGCGAGATAAAAAGAAATCCCTCATTTTTATCAATGAGGGATTTCTTTTTATTATTTATACATGTTTTTTCATATCATCAGCAACAGACTCAACGTTTGTACCAACGATAACTTGTACACTTGTATTACTTAATTTCATAACACCTTTTGCACCAGCACGTTTTAATGCTGATTCATTTACTAAGTTTGCATCTTTTACTTGTAAACGAAGGCGAGTTGCACAGTTGTCAATTACTGTTAAGTTTTCTTTTCCGCCTAACGCTGCTACATATGTTTCACCGATAGAACCAGCTTCCCCTGCCTCAACCGTTCCTTCTTCCACTAACTCATCATCATCTTCACGACCAGGTGTTTTTAAATCTAATTTCTTGATTAAGAAGTAGAAGACAAAGAAGTAAATTGCTGCATAAACTAAACCTACAACTGCTAATAGTACTGGTTTTGTTGCAATACCGAAGTTAATAACATAGTCAATTGCACCGGCACTAAATGAGAATCCATCATGAATACCAAGCGTTGTTGTGATATATAAAGAAAGGCCTGTTAATAAAGCATGAATACCATATAATACTGGTGATAAGAACATGAATGAAAATTCAATTGGTTCTGTAATACCAGTCAAGAATGAAGTTAATGCAAGACCAATTAACATACCAGTAACTGCTTTACGCTTTTCTGGTTTTGCTGCTGCAATCATCGCAAAACATGCTGCTGGTAAACCAAACATCATGATTGGGAAGAAACCAGTCATGAACATACCTGCATTTGGATCTCCTGCAAAGAAACGAGCGATATCGCCATTTACAACATTTCCTGCTGAGTTTGTAAAATCACCAAGCACAAACCAGAAATATGTGTTCATTACATGATGTAAACCAATTGGAATTAATAAACGGTTTAATAATCCAAAAATCCCTGCACCAACTGCTCCTAAGTTAACAATACCATGTGCTACTGCATCGATACCGCTTTGAATTGTTGGCCAAATTTCTCCAAACACTAAACCTAATAGTAGCATCACTACAGCTGTAATAATGGGAACAAAACGTTTACCAGCAAAGAATCCTAGCCATTCTGGTAATTTAATTTTATGGAATTTATTATATAGCAATCCCGCAACTACACCTGCAATAATACCTCCTAAAATGGCCATATTAATTTTCGGTGCTAACGTTGCCGCTTTTGCAACCTGACCTAAAGTATCTGCCACTTTAGAAGGATCTACAGAACCAACTAAATGTTGCACACTGCTTAATTTATCGTTTAACTCTGCCGCTGAATACCCTTTACTTAAAGTATCCGTCGTATTTTTTAAAACCTCATAACCAATCGCACCCGCAAGAGCTGCGGCACCGCTACCATCAACAGACAAACCGACTGCAACACCAATCGCAAAAATAAGTGCTAAATTATCAAAGATTGCTGCACCGGCTTGTGCCATAACAGGAATATTAAATACGTCAGGCTGTCCTAAACGAAGCAAGAGCCCCGCTGCTGGCAACACTGCAATTGGAAGCATTAATGCTTTACCAATACGTTGTAAAAACTGCAACATCTGAATTCCTCCTATTCAAAATTATGAAAACGTTACCATTTATAAAAAAAGTTTCAGAAAACGCTTTCTATCACATGAACATAATAACATATAGTTGTATAGATGTGTAGTTATTATTTTTGAATTTTTTATGGATTTATTTCCCTTAATCCTAGATGTCTGTGAAATTCATCCTTATTCTAATCACTAAACAGCAATGGATTGAAGTTATCGTTTTTACAAATAACGAAGCGCCCTCATGAATAGAAGTTTCATTTTATCATTCCTCATTTTCATGTTATTATTTATTTCTGTACTTGTCGGGAAAGTTAAATTTAGTAACTAATATAATAGGAGTGTTTATTATGCAGTGTATCGAGACTAACAACTTACAACAGTTATTAGATCAAGTTCAGCCCTATACAAAGCAAGGGAAGCTTGCAACATATATTCCTGAATTAGGAAATGCAAATCCTGATGATTTAGGTATCGCGATTTACCATAGAGAAAACCATTACGTTCATGCGGGAAAATCCCAGATACTCTTTACGCTTCAAAGTATTTCAAAGGTAATTACACTTGCTCTTGCTCTTTTAGACCGCGGTGAAGAGTATGTATTTTCTAAAGTTGGCATGGAACCAACAGGTGATCCTTTTAATTCTATTATTAAATTAGAAACAACAAGTCCCTCTAAACCATTAAACCCAATGATTAATGCCGGGGCATTAGCTATCACAAGTATGATTGCAGGTGAGTGCAATGAAGAAAAAATGGAACGCATCCTTCACTTTGTTCGTGATATTACAGATAATCCTTCCATTAACTATTCTTCTAAAGTTGCCATATCTGAGTTAGAAACTGCTTATTTAAACCGCTCTCTTTGCTACTATATGAAGCAAAACAACATTATCGATGGTGATATTGAAGAATTAATGGATCTATATACACGCCAATGTGCAATTGAAGTAAACTGCATAGACTTAGCCCGTATCGGACTTATCTTTGCGATGGATGGTTATGATCCATATCGCAACAAACAAATTATCCCAAAACACATTACAAAAATTTGCAAAACCTTCATGGTAACGTGTGGTATGTACAACGAATCTGGAGAATTCGCAATTCGCGTTGGAATTCCAGCCAAAAGTGGTGTAGCTGGTGGTATCTTTGGCTGTATAAAAGGTGAAATGGGTATTGGTATTTTCGGTCCTGCACTGGATGAAAACGGTAATAGCCTCGCTGGACTTAAAATATTAGAATTACTTTCTGAACGAGAAGGCTGGAGTATTTTCTAAAAGGCGTCTGAAATGGCGCCTTTTTCTGTATTATTTTGCATATTTTCTATGCACCTCCGAATAGTATAGTACAACCTAGTGTTTTATAAAACAAAACTTCCATTCAGAGACCTTTCTCTCTAAATGGTTAACTAATCGGCTCTAACGGACGGTATCCAATCTTGAAACTTCTAAATTTATCGACCGCGAGTAGCAGGATAAAACGGAGGTGCCCATGAAACTCATCCTTCAAACAGAGGATCAGGCTGTTCTTGAAAAAACCATTCTTCTTTTAGTATTAAGCATCGTTGAAAGTTTAAAATTAAAAGTTGTTTCCCCCGATGAAGCCTATCGATACATATTTAATTTAGATGTACTGGAATTGTTAATGGATCGAAATATTGATGATAAAGTACTAGAAGTTGTTCATTTTGGCATTGAATTAGAAGACATTCAAAACTTAATTCCCGAAGATTTAGAACAAAATATTGAAGAGTTAAAATGGCGCTGTATTCAAGTGTTAAGTGACTATGAAATGTATGAGGAAACAGAGCAATTAATTGAAGATATTCGGTAAAGTGGCAATTCCTAATTTCATGCTCTCCTTCTTCCTAATTAAAATAGGAAAAAAGCACCTACAGAGGTGCTTTTTAATGTTTTTTTAAACTATTTTTATACGTTTCAATATTTACCGGTAGCTCTTCCTCTTCTAACGTATGTTCATTTACGTCTTTATGAATGTAAGCACCCTTTGGAGGTTGATGATCGTGTCCTTTTTTCTTATGATCAAAAGACTTACCGCGTCCCATACTAACACCCCTTCCTTTGAATAAAGTCTATGTTAGTATAAATAAAAGGTCGTCGACATATGCAATTGTTTGTTGTATTTCCGAGGAAATGGTAGAAGTTTGTTTGATTCCTCACTTAACGAGGAGTGAATCCTCTTGCTACCGCCCCAATTCATTCAACTAATAATGAGTGAAAGATAAAGCCCCCACTGATGGAAGTTTCACTTTATCCCGCATTAACGGGCAGTAAAATCCCCACCCCCCTCAAGATTTTAGGAAATCGAAGAAGATAGGTGGGGGATAACTGTCCGTAAAGGCCCGATTGGTTCAACTAACCCTCAGTTGGAGATAAAGCCCCCCCCACTGATGGAAGTTTCACTTTATTATAAACTTTGTGCTTCTGCTGTATCCGTCTCTTCAACCTGTTTCATTTTGTTGTTCTTATTTTTAGAAAAACGGTAAAACAGTAAGCAAACAATCATAAATGGAATACCGCAATACAATGCCATACGTTGATCTGGAATAAAGGCCATACTCACAATTACAATCATATTTAATGCGAAAGAAAGAAGCGGAACAAACGGATATAACGGTGTTCTAAATTTCAAATCCTTAATATCCCCGCCTTGCTTTACATACGTTCTTCTCGCTAAAAGATTTGATAAAGCAATAGATGCCCAAACCAGTATTGCACCAAACCCCGCGATAGAAAGAAGCCATAAATAAACTGTATCCTCTGCATATATACCGCATAGTAAAGAGAGACAACCAACAATAGTACTTACAATTAATGCATAAATTGGAACGCCCTTTTTAGATAACTTACCAAAAATCGGACTAATCATTCCTTGTTTCGACATAGACCAAAGCATACGAGAAGTTGCATATAAACCAGAGTTTGCTACTGATAACACAGCTGTAATAATAACGAAATTCATAATATCTGCTGCATATGGAATACCAATTTTATCAAACACAACTACAAACGGACTTTCTACTAATCCCGCTTTTTCCCATGGGAATAATCCAGCGAGTATAAATATAGAAAGTATAAAGAAAACTAATATACGCCAAACCGTATTATTAATTGCTTTTGGAATTGTTTTCTCTGGATTTTCACTCTCTCCAGCCGCAATACCAACTATCTCTGTTCCCTGAAAGGAAAAATTGACGGCAACCATTGTAACTAAAATAGCTGTCAGCCCATTTGGAAACAGTCCCCCATGATCAGTAAAGTTTGAAAGCATTGGGGCTGGTTCATGTCCTTTCATATCTAAGAATCCAAACATAGCTGCCCCGCCTAAAATAATAAATGCAATAATCGTAATGACTTTAATGCTTGCGAACCAAAACTCAACCTCTGCAAAACTTCGTGAAGATAATGCATTAACAGCAAAAAGAAGTACTGCAAAAACTATGCACCAAATCCAAGATGGTACATCTGGAAACCAACGTTTCATTAAAATACTAACTGCAATTAGCTCAATCCCTATCGTAGCAGACCAGTTTAACCATGACATCCAACCTATTACATAACCTGCCGCAGGCGAAATATGCTTTGTAGCATACACTTGATAAGATCCTGCACTCGGCATAGCAACAGCTAATTCCCCAAGGCAGAGCATTGTTAAATACATAACAAAGCCCCCAACAAGATACGCCGCAATCGCCCCGCCTGGCCCTGCTTCATGAATTGTATAACCTGATCCTAAGAAAAGACCTGTACCAATAACCCCTCCAAGTGCAATCATAAATATATGTCGACTTTTTAGCTCTCGCTTTAACTCCTGATTTTGCTTTTCCATATGAACCCCCCTTTAATTTTATCCCGCTATTCGCGGACAGTAAGACCCCCGCTGATGGAAGCTTCACTTTATAAGCACCCCAAAATGTAAACGCCTTAAATTTAATATGAAAAATAAAAATGAATAAAGTGCATTTTTATTTCATCGTTACTATAGATTTGTAATAGAAGGGAGATTTTTCAAAAGAAAATCTCCCAATACAAGAAAGTACCCAAAATTCGATAGATAGTTCATACGAAAACTTTCTTAGGCTCCACTTGGTAGTGATATAAATTAAACAATTGTTTAAAAGAGCATTAGAAAACGGTACATAATCCAGAAGGCTTTGTATTAATCACTTCCTGTGATCAACAGATCATCCCTGACTGTTATTAATAATGTTTGATTTGTGATAGCTTGTCCTTCTTCTACTTCTAGCCCTTCAACATAGCCACTGATTCCCACTTTAATTTCTACTTTCTGCTTATCCATAGTTTCAATTAAAGCTAATTTCTCCCACTCATACACATAGGAACTTTCATTAATAAATAATTTTTCAACCTTACCATAACAAGGACTGTACACGTTTTCTATCACTGTCTTCATCTTTTAAACCCCTCTTTCTTATTAAATAAACATGTAAATCTTCCAATTCACCTCCTAAAAAATCAGAACATTCAGCTATTATTAATGCAAGATATGTACCAACCTAATTTCTTACGTGGAATTAAGAGTTAGTACTGAAAAAATTTTAATACGCGCAAAATTTTTCTTCTCCTTTAAAGATTTTTAACCAAAAAACGCAAAATTTTTTTGCATACTTGCAATATTTTTATTAAAATTAAGAAAAATCAGTCTTCATAGGGTATAACAAGGAGAAGATGAAAGATGTACACAACAGAAATCAATCTCAAAAAATTAGTCGAAATGAATATGCTATATGAAACCTTACTCAATGAAATTGATATTGGGATTCACATTATTAACGAAGAAGGTAAAACAATCATCTACAACCGCAAAATGATGGAAATTGAATCAATGAATCATAAGGAGGTACTATATAAAAATCTTTTAGATGTATTTGCATTTGAAGAAAATCAAAACAGTACCCTTATAGAAGCACTAAAATTGGGAAAAGCGAGGAAAAATATAAAGCAAACTTATTTTAATAATAAAGGGCAAGAGATTACAACAATTAATGATACCTTTCCCATAGTAGAAAACGGAAAAATAAAAGGCGCTATTGAAATAGTAAAAGAGATTCCCCAGATAAGACAAACGAGTAAAGCGAATGCCCTTCGAGGGCATAATACTAAATTTACCTTTAATCATATAATAGGTAATTCTAAAGCCATTCAGTCGGTTATTACAGAAGCAAAAAGAGTAACACGCACCTCTTCCTCTATACTTATCATGGGAGAAACAGGAACCGGAAAAGAATTATTTGCACAAAGTATTCATAATGAAAGTCACCGCGCAAGTAAGCCTTTTATCTCACAAAATTGTGCTGCTATACCTGAAACCCTAATGGAAAGCTTATTATTTGGCACAAACAAAGGAGCTTTCACAGGCGCAATAGATAAACCAGGCTTATTTGAAGAAGCACACGGGGGAACTTTATTATTAGATGAAATTAACTCATTAAACCCAGCGCTTCAAGCTAAATTATTACGTGCGATACAAGATAAAACAATACGAAGAATCGGAGGAACACAAGAAAAAGAAGTAGACGTTCGAATCATAGCAACTATTAATGAAGATCCAATTGAAGCCATGACACACAATCGCTTACGAAAAGACCTATACTACAGATTAAGTGTTGTTACTTTATTTCTTCCGCCTTTAAGAAAGCGAAAAGAAGACATCTTACCACTTCTTCGTAGTTTTATTGAAAAATATAATACGCAATTTGCCTTAAACGTAAAGGGTATAGATGACAATGTCAGAGACTTTTTCTATAAACACGATTGGCCTGGGAATATAAGAGAATTAGAACATGTAATTGAAGGGTCCATGAATTTAATAGAAGATGAAGAAATGATTACAACATCTCATATTCCAACACGTTTTTACGAGCTAGCAAAAAATGAATTAACTATTCACCCTCCTCTAGCTAGGTGGGAGACCGATAACTCAGATCATACACCTAGAACTTTAAAGAACACAATAAAAGAAACGGAAAAAGAATATATTATTCAAGTTCTTGGCGAACATAAAGGAAATATCTCACAAGCCGCAAAATACTTAGGTTTAAGCAGACAAAATCTGCAATATCGATTAAAAAAGTACGGGCTAAACACGTAAAGATTATCGCTCTGTCATTAATCCATACGAGTTTATATACATCACATGGATCTCTTTGAAACTTCTATAAGTACAGCAAAAAAGGGCGTTCTTAAAGAACGCCCTTTTTTGTATGACACCACTCATAAACAAATGACAAAATCACTTTTGTAAACTCAACAAGCTGTTCTACCTCAACCTTTTCATTCACTGAGTGCGCTTCTTCTAACGTACCTGGCCCATAAATCACTGCTGGAATATTAAATTCACTAAACCATCCTCCATCCGTTACTGTAGCAGACATATCAAGGATGGCACTGCGGTGTAATGCTGATTCATGTACAGCTGCAAGTTGTCGCACCGCTGGATGATCTTGATCCACTTCTAACGAAGGGAATATTTCACCACGATCAACAATCATAGATTCCCCGCCCCATTTAAATTGTGGTGGATTTTCACGCAACCATGGATCAGCTGCCGAAAGTCTGCCAATGTAATCTTCAATTTCCTCAATCACCTGTTGATGTGTTTCATTTGGATAGAAGTGTACCGTAATCCATAATCGGCATTCATCCGCAATAAATGCCGCATGACGTCCCCCTTCAATGACTGCTGGATTAATTGTAGTTGTCCCTACTGGATAACCATCATATGTTTTCATAACAGCCCAGTGTCTTTCTAGCTCTTGTAATCCTTGCACAATTTTCATCATCTTTTCAATTGCACTCGCTCCGAACAAGCGACCACCAGCATGAATCATTTGTCTGCGCGTTGCATCATGAAATGTTTGCGGGCTTTTCACAGTAATCCATCCTGTAATAACCCCGCCTTGGCCTTGCATATGTAAATCACTTGTATCCACAACAACTGCAAAATCAGCATTATATCCACGCTTACAACATTGAAGTGTCCCTGCTTCTCCTACTTCTTCTCCAATTACCGATTGAAAAATCAAGTCCCCAGGCAATTCAATACCAGCTTCTTGTAAAAGCTGAATGGCAAATAGAGCTCCAGCTAGCCCACCTTTCATATCAGCAGCACCGCGGCCAACAAGCCAGCCATCTTTAATAAAAGGTTCAAACGGTCCAGTTTCCCATGGTTCATTTGCTGAAACTTCTGCTACATCCATATGCCCATTAATAATTAAACTTTTGTGTAAATTTCCTGCTGTGCCCTGTTTCACTCCAACAATATTTGGATCATTCGGATACACGTCCCATTTATCAATCTTAAAATCACGCTTCGTTAAAAAATCAGCAACAAACTGCTGTGCTTCATTTGTATTTCTTGCTGGTGGTGCAGGAGTTTCAAAACGAATTAATGTTTTTGCCAGTTCTACTAGTTCATCTTTTCTTACATCAATTTGTTCTAGTAGCTTTGAAATCGTTTCATTCATTGCAAATTCCCCTTTGCATGTATAGTAAATTTTTATTTTCACATAAACAATTTAGTGTCTACAAACTTTCAACGATTTATATTTTTATTCTAAACCTTTATTTACAATCGAAACAATAAAATCCCAGTAAGTGACTCCATTTACTTACTGGGATTTTTATGTTCCTTATTATCCAATTAAAAATCAACCTGCTCCAAATACAACCCACTTGCATCAGCAAGACAATTTATTTGATTCCGTTGTTTCTCCTCCAAAATTTGCGGTATTGCTTCAGCATCTAGCTGGCCTAACCCAACTTCTATTAACGCTCCAACAATTTTTCTCACCATATTGTGAAGAAATCCATTGCCACTCACTCTAATTTGAATATAGCCGTCCTTTTCCGTCACATCTAACGAGTAGATTTCACGAACCATAGACTTTTTCTTGGACTTTGCATTCGAGAAAGCTGTAAAATCATGCGAACCAATAAAATATTGAGCTGCTTTTTTCATATGTTCAATATTTAATTTTTTTACAACATGCATGCTGTATTTTCGCATGAATGGATTTGTATGTTCTTCATTCCAAATCTTATATAAATACGTTTTCGCCTTCGAGTTATAGCGAGCATGGAAACGCTCTGGAACTAATTCCACATCAGTAATACTAATATCATTTGGTAAGTATTGATTTAAGTACTTTTTAACTTTAGGTTCCGTTAAATTCTCATCAATCGTAAAATTAGCTACTTGATTAAGAGCGTGTACACCAGCATCTGTTCTGCTGCATCCAATGATTTCAATTTCTTTTCCTAGCATTTCAGATAATACATTTTCTATTTTTCCTTGAATGGTATTATCGTTATTACCAAGACGCTGCCAACCCTTATAGCGGCCGCCGTCATATTGAATTGTTAATTTGTAGTTGTTCATTGTTTTCTGCTATTAAAAACATAGACATTTGCCTATTCATGTTTTTAATAACAGACTCACCGCCTTTCTTATACCTAGAAAATACAATCACTGTACCTATCCATATCATATATAATTCTTCTCACCTGCATATTTAAAAATACCACGTTATAGAGAACAGGGATAGATAATGAATACAAAATTCCTTAGTGCAGTTTCCATAACAGACGCTTCCTCTACTTCACTAAGCTACGTATACCCTTCATGCCCATCTCGTAAAATACCCTTCACATAAGCAAGCATCGGCTTGTTGTTTTTATGGGCAATCTGGAGTGCTTGTAATACGCACTCCTCCGATAAGTCCTCGATTCTGCTATTCGGCTTTTGTGACAAACTACCGAAATTTTGTTTATAAAACATGAATACATTACAATCGGAATCCACATCCTCATCTGCTTCACAGGTTTCGGCATCATCTTGAGGAGCAGCTTGAAACTCCTCAACCGGCATACCGAAATGCTTCAATAATAGCGGAATGCTCAGCTCTTCCTCTAAACATTTTTGAAGAAACATATGTACAAACTTTTTGCATTTCACAGTCTTTAGCTCACGCAATACGCATTTCTCGATGTTCGTATTCGTAACTGGGTTATAACGCAACCAATTTTGGATGTATAACTCCTTCGTGTCTGCATCATATAGTATTTTTCCATAATCGATAAACCGCTGCAGCAGCTTCTCGACAGTCTCTCTGTTATAACCTGTTTCCACCTCCGCCAAACGTTTTGGCAATGGATAAATACCGCATTGCGTAGTTTTAGAGCATGTCAGCAAGTATATGTAAAAGTATCGTTCCTCCGGGGTTAAGTCCAATACAAAATCATCCTGCCAAAAATTCACCTGCACATTCCGGTATACTGCCATATGTATCCCTCCCATCTTTGATGGCAAATGTGAAATTGCCGTTTCCTTCATAGATATAAGGATGAGTAAGGAAATTTGGTAGTTTTATTTTATAAAAAATTACTACTACGGTTTTATTTCCTTCGAAGCGATTCTTGTAGTAGTAGTTTTTTTGTTTTGTTTTTGTAATGATTTATTACTTGCAAGGGGCTTGGGATGGGCTTACAAGGGGGTCGTAAGGGGCTATTCATTGTGACTCAAGAGAAGTTGGCTATCATCTAAGGATCGTCTGGGGTTATACAATTTTATGTGTCATTCTCTATATGTTACGGAATAAGCCTGTTATATGTAAGACTGTTGTATGCATTTTATCACTTTTCTTCCCTTCTTTGTCCTATCCCTAGTTTACGTTTAACGAGGCTACAAAGTTCACTTTAGGTACTAAAACGTTCATTCTATTGAAAAAATCCAATTTTGACCAATTAATTACTATGAAATTTGATAAAAAATAATGAAAATTTAAGAATAATAGGGTAAACTAATCAATGGTTTTGGATGCAAAGATGCAAAAATACTAGTTTAAAAGTCGGTTGACGTTGATACCGGGGTTATATTAGGTATGCGGAGGAATGGTTTATGAACAACAACACACTAAGTGAATCAGTTGAAGAAATTGATAAAAAACAGGTAAAATCAGTCAAGCGTTTTAAAAATTGGAAGTTTATCGCAACGGGTGTCATCGTTATGATTACACTCCTAATTGCGGGAATTAGTTATTATCAGACAACCCGGTTCAATTCACAGGTTACGATTAATGACACAAAAGTTGGCGGTCTGACTGCTGATCAGGCAATAAAGAAATTAAAAACATCTGTATTAAAAAACAAAGTCTATGTCGGCCAACAACAAATTTTAGATGAAAAAGATACACAAATAGGATTTACGGATGAAGATTTGCCTAAAGTTAAGAAATTACTAAAAAGCCAGTGGACATTTTTTCCTTCCTCAAAGGAAAAAAATTATTGGCTGATACCCGAAAAGGCAGAGCAGTATCGAAGCGAAACGCTGAAAAAACTTGTAGAAGAAAAGCTCTTATCTATGAATAAAGATTTAAAAGCGCCTCAAGATGCTATGGCGAAGCTCGAACAGGGCAAAGTTGTTATCTCAAAAAGCATTGACGGAAAACAGTATGATGTCGCTAATCTATTGAAGGATTACGATAAACAGAAATATAAAAGTGAAATCCATTTGAATCCTGTATACATACAGCCTATCAAAGAAAACAATTCGATTGTAAAAGAAGAGGAGAAAGCGCTACAGGATCTTCTTCAACAAACCATTGATTATAAGGTACAAAATGAAGTTTACTCTTTAAAAGCGAAAGATCTAATTAAAAATGCCTCTATGTCAAAGGATATGAAGGTTACAATCGACCCAAGTGACATTAAGAACAAGATTACTGAAATTAATAAAGCTCAAGCAACATTAAATAAAAACTTCACATTTACAACCCATTCTGGTTCGGTCATATCAGTAAAAGGACAAGGCTATGGCTGGGCAATAGATGTTGAAAAAGAAGCAAAACAAATCCAAGAAGCCTTCGAAAAAGGGGAAAAATCTCTTTCCGCTTCTAATATTTATGGAAATGGCTGGGAGAATAAAGGCATCGGTTATGAAACAACAGCAAATAATGGCATTGGAGACACGTATGCTGAAGTGTCAATTGCAGAACAGCAAATTTGGATTTACAAAGATGGAAAATTGGCAGTCACAACGAGTGTAGTGACGGGTAAACATAGCACCAATGAAGATACATCACCAGGTGTGTGGTATATCCTCTATAAACGATCACCGTACACACTCAGAGGCAGCGCAGTAGGTAAACCCGATTATTCTGTTAAGGTAGATTACTGGGCTCCGTTTACAAACAGCGGACAAGGGTTCCACGATGCCGGATGGCGGACAAACTGGGCCAACAATGCCTATTTAACGGCAGGTTCGGGCGGATGTGTCAACCTCCCTCCTAGTGTTGCGAAAACCGTGTATGATAGTCTCAGTACTTATGAACCGGTTGTCGTGTACTAGCAAATAGCAGTCCCTCATGAAGTAATGTATGTATCCAAAACTTAAACAGTATTTTCTTTATAAACATAAAGAAGCAGGAAATCCTAAGTGATTGCCTGCTTCTTTGTTTTTATCGTTCTTTCTTACAATACCAGTGATTTTAGAGACTCAACCAAATACACATTAGAGTAAGAAAAAGCTATGGGCGAGTGAGCTTTCTGTCGCTTCTACGCTGCGGCGGGCTCATTCTTACGATCTTTTTTGCTAATCGTCAGGTAGCCGACAAGAACAACAATAATAATCGTTAAGACAAGACTGACCGGACCTTCACCCAATCCAAGGCCACCGCGGTTGTGAGACACCGAGATCCAATCCGAAAACGAAGCACCTACTGGACGAGTCATGATGTAGGCGAACCAGAAAGCTACTATCTCATTTAGACCAAACAACCAATATCCTAGAGCTGGAATGGCAAGTAAGACGGCAAACAGCACCCCAGAGGAAAAGTAACCTAAGTGCATCGTTGACGCGGTCATGTCACCTGCAGAAGTACCGAGGGCGAACGTACCCAGTACGGTGCACCAGTAAAAAATCTCGCGACGAGTAGTGTAAATACTGTGGATAGACAGAGTCTTCTCGAACGAGTTCCAGATGAAGAAGGTAACTGCAAGTACCGCTGCAAAAAACACGGTTGATACAAGGTATGGGACCCCCAACACAACATGCACAGCATCAGCAGCCATCGTACCAAAAATACTGACCATAACGATAACGAGCCAGTAGATCCATGGCACATATCTTCGTACTAAGAATTGCAGTGCCAATGAGGCTGCTAAACCCATTCCCCCAAGAGCAACTGCAATGATCGGATTCATATGATTGACTAGGTAATCAGAAAACACCTCACCCATTCCAGTAGTCAGCAACTTGGTAATCCAGAAATAGACTGTAATTTCCGGAACTTTCGTAAAGATCGGCTTTGCGCTTTGCATAGCGGCCGATAAGGACTTATTCATATGCTCGTTTTTCCCTCCAATGATTCTTTCCTTCACAAAAAAAACAAGTAGGATGCAAAAGAAATTATTTTTAAAGTCTATTATTTTTTCTGAGTTGGGCTTTTTGTATAATCCTGTCTGTTAGCCGTTCAACAAACGGATTTGCGGAAATAATCATTTGTACAACCACCACTGCATCAGAACATAAAAATATGTTACACGGAAACACCCTTCACTGCATGAGAGGAGAATGAAAATTATATTAGAAATTCATTAAATATAGTTCATTTACTCAAAAAAGAATATAGTTTACTGTTACTTGTGGTACGGTTCAGCGTAAGGAATACTGAATGAAAATTAGGCCTTATCGATTTTTCGATAAGACCTATCATTCACTTCCACACCTTTAATTTTCTTTTCTAATAAGCTTCACAACATTCTCCACATGGGCGGTATGCGGGAACATATCAACTGGTTGCACATATTCCACTTCATAACTCTTCATTAATGTTTTCACATCACGTGCTAATGATGAAGGGTTACAAGAAACGTAAACAACTTGTTTCGGTTTTACTTTTAAAATTGTTTCAAGTAATTTATCGTCACAACCTGTACGCGGAGGATCAACAACAATGACATCTGGACGCCATCCTTCTTTCACCCATTTTGGTAACCATTGTTCCGCTTTTCCAGCTTCGTACTTCGTGTTTGTAAATCCATGACGCTTCGCATTTTTCTTCGCATCTTCAATCGCTTCTGGAATGACATCCATTCCGCGTACTTCCGCTGCATCGTTTGCAAGCCAAAGTCCAATTGTGCCAACGCCGCAATAGGCATCTACGATTTTTTCTTTTCCTGTTAAAGCAGCTGCTTTTTTCGCTTCATTGTATAAAACAACTGTTTGTTCAGGATTCAACTGGAAAAATGCACGTGCAGATAATTCAAATGATAAGTCGCCAAGCGTTTCTTGAATGATTTCTTTTCCAGCTAAGCGGAATGTTTTATCACCAAAAATAACAGATGTTTTACGCCAGTTCACATTTTGCATAATCGATTTTACAGTTGGCATCTGTTTTTGTACTTCTGCGATAAATTGATCTTTATTTGGTAATTCTTCTTTTGTTGTAATTAATGTGACTTGTACTTCCCCTGTTTGAACCGCAGCACGTGTCACAATTGTACGTACAAGACCTTTTTGTTTTTTCTCATTGTAAATAGAAATGTTCAGTTTTTCTAATATACGCCTTACAACTTTTGTTGCTTCGTTTGTTGCTTTATGCTGAATCATACAATGAGAAATATCAATTAATTGATGTGAGTTTTGTTTGTATAAGCCTGTAATGACTTTTTCGTCTTTACGCCCTACTTGCAATTGACTTTTATTGCGATAATGCCATGGATCTTCCATTCCAAGCGTTGGACGAATGATAGCTTCCATACTTCCGTTCATATACTTCTCAAATGCTTGTACAACGATATCACGCTTTTGATTCAACTGCTCTTGATAATCTAAATGTTGCAGCTGACAACCGCCACATTCATCGTATACAGGACATGGTGGCTTCACACGATGTGGTGACGCCTTGCGAATTTTTTTCACTTTTGCTTCTGCAAAACCACGTTGAATTTTCGTTGCTTCTGCAACAACTTCCTCTCCCGGTAATGCTCCTGGAATGAAGACAACTTGTCTCTTAAAGTAACCTACGCCCTCTCCGTTAATTCCAAGACGTTTAATTGTCACAGGAAACGTTTGACCAACTTCCAACTTACTCTCATGTTGTTTTTGTATCATTGTTACACCTCTACTCTATACTTTTCCATAAATATAATGATGCATAACTGCAATATGGTTCACACTCTTGTTTCATTCGTTCTAAAAATGCGTCATCTGGCTTTTGTTCTAACTGAAATAACTGTTGAAGCGCGCGTTGAATTCCGATATCTGCTTTTGGAAACATATTTTGTCGTCCAAGCCCGAACAGTAAGAAATTTTGTACGGTCCATGCCCCAATACCTCGCAGCGGCAATAGTTGTTCTCTAACCGCTTCGTCTGTTTTTCCCTCTAACTCTTCTAAGTTTAACTTACCGTCCATAATATGTTTCGCAAGTCCAATGATATATTCTGCCTTCCGCTGACTAAATTTTTGATTTCTCAATTCTTCTACTGTAATATTTGCTACTTGTTCAGGTTTTGGAAAAAAGAAAACACCGTGTTTCTCTGTTCCGTATGTTTTTACAAATTGTTCTGTAAGCTTTGTAGCAAATTTCAAATGAACTTGTTGATGAATAATGCAGCGTAGAAGACAAGCGAAATAATCAAACTCTAAAATAATGGGTGTATATGCAAACGTTTCAAAAAGTGGACGTAATGACGTGTTTGTAAAATGATTTTGAATCTCATGGAAAGGTTGACTCCATTGAAAAATAGAAGAAATACGCTTCATAACTTTATCTCGTTTATCTGTTTGACTAGAGATCCAAAAATGTGGCTGTTCCATTGTTCCCTTTCCTTGTATACGTACAACAAGTTGCTCTCCATCTACGCTAAGCGGAACATGAATTGTTTTATCTTCTAGATTAACGACATTTAATGGATCAAAAGATAATCGCTTTAACACTTCTTCAAAACGATACGGGTATTCTAACGTAACTTGTTCGCTCCACATACGTTCCCCATCCTTTTTACACATCATTATAGCATGAGAAAACCGCAAGCATACATGCTTACGGTTGATTGCCTTTTACTAAATCATCTAAGCTTTTAAAATGATACCCCTTCTCGCGTAAATCATCAATGATTTTCGCTAGTGCTTCTGTGTTATCTTTGGAAACAGAGTGCAATAAAATAATAGCTCCAGGGTGAACCATATTCATTACGTTATTATGGGCATACTGCCATCCCCTCTGCTGATCTACTTTCCAATCTAGAAAAGCAAGTGACCAAAATACATTATAATAGCCCATTTCTTTTGCAAGCGCTAATGTACGCTCACTAAAAATCCCGCGTGGCGGTCTTACATATCGTACTTCTTTTTGTCCAGTTACCTTCTTAATTTCATCTGTTACGATTTGCAGTTCTTCACGAAGCTTTGCGTCATTTACTGTTGTAAAATCCGGATGGCTCTGTGAATGGTTTCCAACTATATGTCCTTCGTTTACCATTCTTTTTACTAAATCTTGTTGGCTTTTTATATAATGTCCTGTTACAAAAAATGTTGCTGGTACCTTTTTTTCTTTTAACACATCAAGAATTTTTCCTGTAAAGCCATTTTCATACCCATTATCAAACGTTAAATAAATATCTTTTTTCTTTGTATCTCCTAAATAAAATCCTCCATTTTTCTGCAGCAGCTCTGTAAATTTCTGACCAGCATCCGGAGGAATTTCATTCTTCGCACGTGGAATTCCCCAATGATTCGGTGTATTCACATAAGCAAACACAGAAGCTGGAACAAGTACCATCATAATTGAAAAAATAATACTGATGTATAACCAATTACGCTTCATTTATATGCTCCTTTTCATATAGAATCGTACTTGTAGTTTCTGTGACCGCGATTTGTTTCATGCTGAACACGTTTTTCCATTTATACCAATACAAAGAAAGAGCATCTCCATTATTGGAAATGCTCTTCATTCTTTTTATTTAAATACTGGTTCTTTAAACGTTGCTAATTTCTCTAAAGATGTTTTATCAACATCAGCATGTAAACTATTACCGTGAGAATCCATCGTTACAACTGCTTTGAATCCTTCTATACGTAAATGCCACATTGCTTCTGGAATACCAAATTGTAAGAAATCAACATCTTTTACTTCTTTAATACACTCTGCGTAGTACTGTGCTGCCCCACCAATTGCATTTAAATATACGCCGCCATGCTCATTTAATGCCGCCAATGTTTTCGCACCCATACCACCTTTACCAATAACAGCACGAATACCAAACTTCTTCATAATATCGCCTTGGTAAGGTTCTTCACGAATACTTGTTGTTGGTCCTGCCGCTTTAATTTTCCAATTGTCATTTTCATCTTTTACAACAACTGGTCCGCAGTGATAAATAACTTGTCCGTTTAAATCAACCGGGCAATCGTTATCCATTAAATGTTTATGAATCGCATCACGACCTGTGTACATCATACCGTTAATCGTTACAACGTCACCAACGCGAAGTTCACGAATTTGCTCTTCTGTAATCGGAGCTTGCAGGACGATTTCACGTTGCGTATTTGCATCTTCCTTCGCTTCCTCTTGCTTTAACGTATCTTCACCTTCTTGATATAACCAGTCAAGAATTTCACCTGATTCTGGGTGAATCGTTACACCTAAGCGGCGATATGCCCAGCAGTTATACGCAACAGAAACATAAAAACTAGCTGGAAGACGGTTGTACACGCCAATTTTGCAACCAAGCAATGTCGTTTCGCCGCCAAAGCCCATCGTTCCAATGCCAAGCTTATTCGCATTTTCCATGATATATTCTTCAAGCTGCTTCAATTCTGGGATTGGATTTTCATCATCTAATGTACGGAATAATTGGTTTTTCGCAAGCTCATAACCAGACGTACGATCTCCTCCAATACCAACACCAATTACACCAGCACTGCATCCTTGTCCTTGTGCTTGATATACCGCATGAAGAAGACATTTACGAATTCCTTCTAAATCACGACCAGCTCGTCCTAATCCTTCTAGTTCACAAGGTAAGCTATATTGAATATTTTTATTTTCACAGCCACCGCCTTTTAAAATAAGACGTGCATCAATATAATCTTTTTCCCATTGCTCAAACTTAATTACAGGTGTTCCTGGTCCTAAGTTATTTCCGCTATTATCGCCAAAAAGAGAATCAACAGAGTTTGGACGAAGCTTCCCGTCTTTTGTTGCCTGTTCAATTGCTTGGTAGATCGCTTCTTTAATGTGTAATTGATTTACACCAACTGGTGTGTAAACTTTAAAAGTTGGCATACCTGTGTCTTGGCAAATTGGTGAAATATTGTCATCTGCCATTTTAATGTTATTTGTAATTGTGCCAAGCGCCATTGCTGAACGAGTTCCTGCATTTTCTCGTTCTTTCGCTTGTTGAATTACACGGCGAACATCTTTCGGTAAATTCGTCGACGTTGCAACAATTAGTTGATACATGCTTTCTTGAAGCTTTTTCATTATTACTTCCCCCTCAATTGTGAACGCTACCAAAACGCTTTAAAAAATTTCACAGTTTGATTATACATCTTTTTTTACATTGCTTCTAACAAAAAAGAATCAGCAATTCGCTGATTCTTACTCACCTTTTTTAAATTGCTCGCATTTAAATTCAATATCATCTAACATTTCAAGAAGACGATCTACATCTTCTAGTTCTACATCTTCTGGTTCAATTGTATCAATAACTTCTAAAAACATATTTAAACGTTCTTTCAAATATACTAATTGTGAATCTTTATCATAAGTAGCATTTCCCATAGGTGCTCTCTCCTTTTTATTCGAGTTATCCTAATTAGCTCTTACTAGACATAAATGTTCAAAATAACACACTTATCAACTCGATTGTTTCGACTCATACTCATTTTTCTTGTTGAATCTTTATTTTATTATACAGCAAAAATGATTATCACGGTCATAAAATTTTTTCGCCAATTGGAGTAAACAAGTTTATCCCGCATGAACGGGCAGTAAATCCCCTACCTCAAGATGGAGAGAATCGTTGTCCAGCTCTAGCGGCTAGAATCTCCGGTCGTTTCGCCCCCTCGAACGAGGCAAAAAGCGCCTCTCTGCCTTGGGCGCGGGCGTCCTGCGATTCTAGGCGAGCCGCTTCCGCTTTTCTACAGAAGATAGGCGTGGGAAAACTGCTGGCATGCGCCCGATTGGTGAAGGCTAACCATAAGTGGGAATGAAAAAACTCCCCACTTATGGAAGTTTCACTTTATTAAAAAGCAATCTTCTTCTATCATAGAGAATGGACAAATTGTTATTTCAATAGTCAAAGGAGTATTTCATAATGAATACATCACAAAAAATGAAGCCGATTACTCCTTCTTATGATCCATGGGAAGCGTATATGGACCTTGAAGAGTACGGCAAATTATTATTAACAAACGTTGAGTTTACAACTACAACGTTATGCAATATGCGCTGTGAACATTGTGCTGTTGGTTATACATTACAGCCAAAAGATCCGAATCCACTTCCGCTTGATTTGTTATTACAACGATTAGATGAAGTTCCTCATCTACGTGCCTTAAGTATTACAGGCGGCGAACCAATGCTTTCAAAAAAATCCGTTGATAACTATGTAACACCACTCTTAAAATATGCTCATGAACGAGGCGTTCGTACACAGATTAACTCTAACTTAACTATAGATTTAGCTCGTTATGAACAAATTATTCCTTACTTAGATGTCTTACACATTTCTCATAACTGGGGAACTATTGATGATTTCGTTGAAGGCGGATTTGCCATGATGGAACGCAAACCATCATATGAACAACGTGCCAAACTATTTGAACGTATGATTTCAAATAGTAAAGCATTATCAGAAGCAGGTGTTCTCGTTTCTGCTGAAACAATGCTAAATAAACGCACTCTTCCACATATTGAACATATTCACCGTCAAATTGTGGAAGAAATGGGCTGCAAACGTCATGAAGTACATCCGATGTATCCAAGTGATTTTGCTAGCAATCTTGAGATTTTAACGAAAGATGAAATTCGCAGTGCAATTTCACATCTTCTTGATATTCGCGATGAAAATGTATGGATGTTATTCGGAACCTTGCCATTCTATGCATGTAGCAGTGATGAACGTGACTTAGAAGTATTTAGAAAGTTACATACAAGTAAAAACGTCACAGTACGCAATGATCCAGACGGTCGTTCTCGCTTAAATGTAAATATTTTTGACGGCAATATTATTGTTACAGATTTTGGTGACATTCCATTACTCGGAAATGTCCAAACAAATACATTGCAAGAAGCTTATGACAAGTGGAACTCCTCACAAACAGCTAAAGAATTAAGCTGTCATTGTCCAGCTGTAAAATGTCTTGGACCAAATATTCTTGTGAAAAATAGTTATTATTCAACAGAGAACTTTTTAACTAAACAAGCAAATCTCACTCTGTAAGTGGGATAAAAAACGCCAGCGCAATATGCGCTGACGTTTTTTATTTTGGATTAGGAGACGTAATAAATTTAAAAGAAATATGATCTTGAATTGGTATAGAAGCTCCAATTCCTTGTGATGTTATATTTTTTATCATAAGTTTTCGCTGATTCCCTTTTAAGACAAGATATACTTCTCCAAATGTTACTTTTCCTTTTTCATTAACTGCTGGCGTATATGCAGATAAGTATCCAAGTTGTTTCGGACTAATATTGTATACTCGTTCATGCTCGGTGCCATAACCAACAATTGTTTTAAACGAAAGAGGTAAGCGTACTTTTTCCATTGCTTTTAGCAACATCATCTTCTTCACATCTTCCGCATCTTTAATGTAAGAAGTAAGTCCACCTTCCACCATTTTTTGTGCTTCTTGCTTATAGCGAAGCGGATAAAACCCCTGTCCACCACGATTATCATGGAAATTCCGATTCACTTGTCGATATTCCCAATTCATTGTTGTTTCAGTTGATTCATAATTTAAAGGCCATTGTCCTAAATAAATTTTAGCTCGATATCCAACTGCAAGCGGTGCATTCGAAATGGAAGTTTCATTAAACATTCGAATTAAATCTGGATTCTCAATTTTTATTGGCGATGTTTCAAGCAATGTTTTTGCTAGTTCACTCGGTTGTAAACGCGGTAAATCTTGTGTTGGATTTGGATACGTATTTTCTTTCGAAATGTTTAAAACAGATGGTGGTATTTTTACATTCAGCTCTGTTTTCGCTAAGATACTATAGGGAAATAAAAAGATAAACGAGAACATAATAGTGGCACAAATACTGTACACTCGTATCATCCGTAAAGCTCCTTCCTAATGGGACTATACGGTTATATTCTTTTCCCCGCTCTCTATTGTTATCCAAACTTTTTATCAAAAATAGGCAAGAAAACTCAACTCTTTTTAAACATCTGTCACAGGTAATATATGAGACGCTCATTTCACGCTAAGTGGCGGGCATTTTCATAATAAATAAAAACCGATCCCCATAATGAAATATGCTGCAAGTAATGTTAGGCCTTCAAACCAATTCGTATCTCCATCATTCGATATAGCAATTGTCAAAAATACAGCTGTAATCATTGCCACTAATTCCGGAAACGTGAATATAAGAGGCATTTCCACCGCAAAAAACATAGAAATAATAACAAGTACAGGCGCAACAAACATGGCAATTTGTAATGTTGATCCAACTGCAATTTCAACGGCAATATTAATCTTATTTTTATAGGCCATGAGAATAGCCGATGCATGCTCGGCTGCATTTCCAACAATGGCCACAATAATAACCCCAATAAATAATTCACTCCAGCCAAATGCCTTTGCAACTGTTTCAAACGTATGTACAAGCGCCTCTGATACATAGCCAACCGCTACTGTTGCAAGTGCTAAAATAAGCAACGCCCTTCCTTTTGACCATTCTGGCTCTTCGTCATGTTGTTCTATTATTTCTTCTTTAGGCTGATATACTCCTCGATGCGTGACAAGTTTAAAATACAATGCAGCTAAATATAAAATAATCATAATGATTGAAACGCCAATACTAAGTTGGAATGTTTTTCCTACGTTCATTTTCATTGAAAATATTTCTGGAATAACAAATGCAACAACAACCGCAAAAATTAATAGGGCTGAATTATGTCTTGCATCATATACATTAAAGCTTTGACGTTTATACTTTAAACCACCTACAAAAAATGAAAGGCCGCCCACTAACAATAGGTTACCGAGAACAGAACCTGTTAACGAAGCTAGCACTACTTCTATTAACCCGGCTTGCAATGCAAAAATAGAAATAATAAGCTCTACCGCGTTACCAAATGTTGCATTTAACAAGCCACCGATACGCGGTCCTGACAAAATCGCCAAACTTTCTGTCGCTCTCCCCATAAAGCCAGCAAGCGCAATAATCGTAATACAATATACAGCAAACATAATTGTTTGTGGCCAATGCATAACGTTACCAAGAATAGAAAGCGGCACACCGATAACTACAACGAATAAAAAGATTTTATTAAACATCCTTTTCATCCTTCCAATTTTCATCAATTATCCTTTGTTTTATCATTATTCTTCTAACTTACCCAATTTTCATGATAATTACGTGTGAATACCCCCTCTTATCCACCTTACGGTCTGATTGAAGAAGGGGCTTCCTGTTTCATAAACTGTTGCATAGCAGGGTGTCCCACTACGTCTTACACAGGTGTAGATTATACCGTTCGGACATAACCTTGCCCTACAGTTTGTAGACTTTAGTTTGTGGCAAGCAATTCTTCTAATCCTTTTTGTAAGATGTTCCGGCTCGCGTTATAGTCTCTATCCAATACCGCTTTGCACTTTGTACAAATATGGGTACGAATAGAGAAAGACTTCTTCACACGATTCCCACAAAAAGAACAGTCTTATGAAGTATACTTTGGTTCTACTTTGATCAGTACACCGCCATGACTTTCACATTTGTAAGCAGGCATGTTTCGAAACATCCCCCACCCCGCATCAGAAATAGACATCGCATAACGATGCTTTCCATTCGGTTTGAGTCCAAATTGCGGAAACGTCATACTATTGTAGTCCTTATACTTTTTCTGTTTTGGATATTTTGCATCTTTACGAAAGAAATTATCAAATGCTTTTTTCAGACGTGCAAAAACTTCTTGTAGCGGCTGAGAAGGCATTTCTTTTAGAAAAGGGTATGTATTCTTGTCCAATGTAAGTTGTCTTTGCATATCATAACGATCGTAATTTTCTTTGTTTTGCTTATATTTCCGTTCTTTGTCTAGTAAGGCAGAATTGTAGGTTTGACGACAATATTGTACCAACGGTCTAACACTTCTTTATGCGCTTCTGTTGGAAAGATTTCATATTTTTGATTCAAAAACATTGTCTTCACCCCCCGTTGGTTTTGTCCTTGTGTTCCGATGTATTGGTTTAGAACTTTTAATAGTGCACCACCTACAGTCGACAAACAATAACTTTGAGACCAAAAGCATTCTTTACACGAATTCTGTCTGATTTGAGGAAATTCCTTTTTCATTTCTTTGGCTTACGCCAACCAAAATTCATCCCCTCCCTACCCATCGGTCTTTACCCTTCTCATTCCTTGAGGAAGGGGAATTCTTTTGGAGATATGTTTAAAAAAGAGCATTGAAGAAAAAAGTAAGAATGAGCAAAACCAATTGAAATCTTATGGGAATTTCCCCTAAAAAAAATATGAGGGTTGACTAGGAAGGAGCATAAACAAATGCATATAAAAGAAAAAATAGCAAATATCATCCAAAATAAAAAAACAGGTGTACTGGCAACAATTCGTGATGGCAAACCACATAGCTGCTTTATGATATTTTTTCATGAAGATTTCGTTTTGTACGCTGCAACAGATCGTAATTCAAAAAAGATAACAGATATAGAACAAAATCCAAATGTTCATATTCTACTTGGGAAAGAAGGAAAGAACTGGGATGAAGAGTATATTGAAGTAGAAGGAATCGCTTCTATTGAAGAAGATAATACGTTAAAAAATAAATTTTGGACAAACAGCTTGAAGCGTTGGTTACTTGGTCCAGAGGATCCAAATTACGTTTTAATAAAAATTAACCCTGAAACAATTTATTACATTGATAGTGTTGGTACAACACAACCAGAATTTTTACGTCTATAGCCAAAAAACGAGATCTCATGAAATATGAGGTCTCGTTTTGTCGAAAAGTTCTTTTCTAAAAAAACTTGAAAAAGATGGAACTTTCCAAAGATTCTGTTATATAATAGCATTAACTTAAATAAACTGTATTAAAACAGAATGAGAGGAGAAATAAAAAATGATGAAAAGAGAAGAACGAAAAAACATGATTGAGTTTATTGAAAAGAAAAAAGGGATTGAGCGTGAAGAACTTATGTATATGACAGATGACGAGGTAGAACAT
Source organism: Bacillus sp. CGMCC 1.60114 (assembly GCF_042676365.1). Taxonomy (NCBI): domain Bacteria; kingdom Bacillati; phylum Bacillota; class Bacilli; order Caryophanales; family Bacillaceae; genus Bacillus; species Bacillus sp. CGMCC 1.60114. The sequence continues at coordinate 4,464 of NZ_JBHTHG010000009.1, read as the reverse complement.
ATTTATAATGTGACGTACTTCTTATATGAAGAGATTGCAGAATAATAAAAAAAAGACCATTCCCTAACAGGAATGGTCTTTTTTATGTACAATAATATACGATTGGAGGAATTCATATGAGCTCATGGTTATTATTCGCATTACTATCAGCAATCACAGCAGCACTTGTATCTATCTTTGGAAAAATAGGACTAGAAGGAATTGATTCGAATGTTGCAACGACAATCCGTTCAATCATTATGGCCTTATTTATGATCGGCGTTATTATCATCCAAGGAAAATTCCAAAATATCGGAGAAGTATTAGTAAATAAGAAAGCATTATTATTTATCACACTTAGTGGTGTAGCTGGTGCCTCTTCTTGGCTCTTTTATTTTATCGCCTTAAAAACAGGAAAAGTCTCACAAGTAGCACCTGTTGATAAGTTAAGCGTGGTCTTTTCAATTATCTTAGCTATGCTTATTCTTGGTGAAAAGTTAAATTTTATGACTGGTATGGGCGTTCTCTTTATTACAACAGGCGTTCTTTTTATTGCTTTTAGTTAACAAAAAAACCGCTATATAATATAAATTAGCGGTTTTTCTTAGCTTTTTGTATTCTTACATATGTATAAACAAGCAAGGCGATGACAATTGAAATAATACAAATCCAAAATCCATATCGGTGTAAATTGTACTCTACCTCTCTCCACTTTTCTCCTAATTTCCATCCAAGCCCAATAAACACACTCACCCAAATCAAAGCACCGCTATACGCATATAAGCAAAACTTACCCCATTTTAAGTTGGACATTCCTGCAAAATATGCAGTGAGTTGTCTGACACCAGGCAAAAAATAGCCAATCATTAGTAAAAAAGGGCCATACTTCCCAAATAAAATATGAGTCCTTTCAATTTGTGCTTCTTTAATCCCCACTTTGGAACCATATTTTTTTAGTACAGGAAGTCCTAGTTTTAAACCAAGCATATAACTTAATGTAATCCCAAGTATAGACCCAGCCATACTGCTCATAAAAGCCTCTGTACCTGACATATATCCCCTTGAAATATTATATCCGACAAATGTAAGTAAAAATTCATCTGGTATCGGTAATCCAGCGATTCCTCCAGCAAGTGCAATAATAATTCCATAATAACCATAGTGTGCGATTAATTCACCAATATGTTGTTCCATTCGCACGACACATCCTAAACGTTATCGTTATTCCACATTGTACCCTCTCTATCAATGAAGCAAACATGGCATACATATTCAATATACATTGTTTTTATAACGAACTCTACACGTAATGTTACAACTTCATGGAGAATATTATATTCGCATTAAGTTATTAGGAACATCTAATGTTGTTTCACAACTGAAAGGAAATTGAAAAAGAAATGAAACTTTTCGCATTAGAATTCAATTCTTCTTAAAAAATGAAAGGAAAATGAAATTTTCCAAAAGAAAATCTTTGTTAAAATAAAAAGTATAAATATAAAAAAGTGTTGACACATAGAGGAACAAGATATAGTGGGGGAAAAAAATGAGACTAGAAAAACAATTAATAAAAAAGATATATTATGAAACATTCTTAATGGAGAATGAAACACATCCACCTCTTCAAGTACTTGGAGAAGCTTATTTAAACGAAGAAAAAAATGAGTTTTCCGATGGATCTTATATTCGTTTTGCACAAGGTGAATTTTATTATCACCATCAAGATTTTGAATCGGCCATTTTTAAATGGGAGAAAGTCAATAATGAATTAGCACCATGGGCACAAAAAAATATCGCGGATGCTTACTTCGAACTTAACCAATTATCAGTTGCTGAAAATGTTTATACATCCATTACTACCGATAACAAAATACTTATGACCGAGATATCACTGGAATTACTCTCTCTTTACATCGAACAAAATAAACTTGATTCAGCTTTCACTGTTATAAAAGAAGCGGTTTCTTTAAATCCCGATTATCCAAACGTTACAGCAATCGCTCGTTCCTTTTATGAAGAACAGCAAGATTTTGGCAGTGCAGTAGAGCTTGCTGTAAATGAGCTCATTCGAACAGAATCTTTCCCATGGTTTGAAGTTCTAAAAGAATATATTGATAAAGGATTTACTAAAGCTATTTCGCCAGATTATTTTTACGAAGTATTAACTACATTACATAATGTAGACCAAGTACAATTTACGCAAATTGTTTCATCGCTTTGGCAGAGCTATAAAAATGAACAAACTTATTTATTATGGCTTAAAACAATAAATGAATTTTTCTTACATATCGAAATACATTCGTCCGATATATGGGACAAAATTTCTTCTCTTTACGAAGAAACGTACTTTGAATTAATTCAAGGTCAATACATGCTGAGACAATTACACGATATCATTCCGAACCTTTTAGCAAATTGGTTAAAGGTAGCCAATCCGTCTCATTCTGTATTTCCATCTGCAGCAGTATTGGCGTGGGATGAAATTTTCCCTTCCCAAATAGATTCAGCAAATGTAAAACATGCAGAAAATAACCTGTCATATTCTACTAATCATACAGATGGATTAGAGTATAGTTTACATCTTTTTGAATCTATTACACAGTGGGCACAAAGAAATGATTTAGAAATAGGCCATCGATTTAGATGGTTAGTTGGCGAGCTTGCAGATTTAAGAACAAATCGTCTTTTAGTAACTGGGACTTCAGGAAACGGAAAATCTTCATTTATTAACTCAATACTAGGAGAAAATATATTAGAAAACTCAAGCTCAAATGTAGTTATCTTTAAAAATGATGATCATACAGAAATTAACGCCATAACAGATTCAGCAATTACAACGACTGAAAATTTCTCTGATTTCCATAACATGATGTCTATGCACCGCCAAACATATAGAGATAGAGCATGTGTTGAATTTAAATTACCATGCAGATTTTTAAGTAAAAATAAACTTACATTCGTTGTTACACCTAGCTTTAACAGAAACAACGATAGCAGAAATGAAACATTTGAATATCTACATTCGGTAGACGAATTATTATACGTATTGAATGCTGATTCACCTTTTACTGACAAAGAACGTGACATTCTATTAAGTATTCAAGAACATACACCAAATCTACAAGTTCATTTCTTATTAAATAAAATTGATAACATTTACAGTGAAGCAGAAGCAAAAAGAGTTATACATGATACGCAAGCGAGAATAAACGCATATTTCCCGCATGCTAGAGTTTTCCCATATTCTTCGTTATATACAAATAGTCAACAACTAGCCGAGTTCACTGAGTTTATTCATTTTAACTTTAACCATAAAAATATCGATGCAGAACGTACTGAAAAGCTATTAGTTTTCATTCGAAAAACAATTACATATCTTTTGGATAAACGCGTCGAGATGGAAAACAACCTAGTGGATTCTATTAATTGGAATGAAGATATGTTAGTTAGACTAAATGGTTTTATTAATAACGTTACTGCTTTTGAGAAAGAAAAGATTCATTTAATTACAGAATCATATCGTACAATGAAAAACGCAATTACTAATGATATTAGAGAACATATTCCGAAACTATTGCAGAGTTGTTCTGATTTAATTAGTGAAGAAAGCGATTTTGGGCACATTGATATTGAACTAAATACAGCTATGAACGAAAGAGTTCACACATATCTCGAACAAACTGTGTTACCTAATCTTGCCCTCTCTATGAAAAATTGGATTGAAGCTTCTAATAACGAGTTCCTTCAAAGTCAATCGTACTTAGAAGAAATCAGTGAAGGACTCAATTCTTTATGTGGAGAAAATCGAATACAGTTAGAATGTGACTTTAAAGTGCTTGATGATTGGCGCAGAGATACGGATAGAATGACAACTAGAATACAAATGGAAGAAGTAAATATTTTACGCCGATTTACACCAGCACAATTTTTACTGAAAAGTGCCGGTAAATTATTTGGAGTTCTTCCTAAAAATAAAGCTATGCTATATAGCAAATACAAACAGTATTTAGAAAATGAAGATTATACAGATGTAACAGCTTCTATTATGAACAAATTTTTCTTGCAGTTTGAGCTATTTGAAAACGCACTAGAGCGTGATATTACTATGTTCTTTAGAAATCCATTTGGCGCGTTGAAACAAGCTGTAGAAAACACTCATTTAGAAATACAAGAAAAACAAGATACACTGCATAAAATGAAATCAAATCCTGAGGTTTATCATGACCCTATAACGCTCTTTGAATTGAGATTACGTCAGTATGAAGTAATCTTAACTACAGGTGAGGATAATTCCTATACAGATTCAACTTTAGAAACAGATGAACTATCCACCTTTTAACTTTCTCATATTGTAGTAAATAAGAACAAAAAAGCAGCCAATTTGGGGCTGTTGACAAAAGGGGGGAGCGCTTTGCGCTCCCCCCTTTTTTATGTTTTTCTTTTTGTTTTTCTCTATTTTACACCTATTCGTATTACTCAATGCCT
>NZ_JBHTHG010000008.1:0-51030 GCF_042676365.1 Bacillus sp. CGMCC 1.60114 | reverse complement strand
GCGGAAGATTCCCTACTGCTGCCTCCCGTAGGAGTCTGGGCCGTGTCTCAGTCCCAGTGTGGCCGATCACCCTCTCAGGTCGGCTACGCATCGTCGCCTTGGTGGGCCGTTACCTCACCAACTAGCTAATGCGCCGCAGGTCCATCTATAAGTGACAGCCGAAGCCACCTTTCAATTTCGCACCATGCGGTGCAAAATGTTATCCGGTATTAGCCCCGGTTTCCCGGAGTTATCCCAGTCTTATAGGCAGGTTACCTACGTGTTACTCACCCGTCCGCCGCTAACTTCTTAAGAGCAAGCTCTTAATCGGTTCGCTCGACTTGCATGTATTAGGCACGCCGCCAGCGTTCATCCTGAGCCAGGATCAAACTCTCCAATAAAGTGTTTGTCTAGCATCATAAATAAAAATTGACGTTTCACGTTGTTTGTTTCGTTCAGTTTTCAAAGAACTTGTTTGCCGCTCGAAGCGACTTTATCAATATAACATTTCGTTTCTTTTCTGTCAACAACTTTTTTCTTTCGAAGTTGTTTTCCTCGTTGCCGTTCGTGACAACGAATATAAATATATCAGCTCACAAATTAAATTGCAATAGTTTTTTTAATAAAATTTTTCACCTTATAAAATAGTATAAAAATAAAGCGGAATTCCCATCAGCGGGCGGTCTTCCCATTGATGGAAACCCCGTTCAACTAGACACATAGCAGTAATTACCTCACGCCTGCATTCTTTATTTCTCTCTAAACCTTGAGGCGGGGGCTTACTGCCCACAAATAACAAGATAAAAAAGAAAAGCTTTGGAGTTTCTCCAAAGCTTAGTCTTGTTTATGTCTCATCGCAGGGAATAGTAATACATCACGAATAGAAGGTGAATTTGTTAATAACATAACAAGACGATCAATACCAATTCCTAGTCCACCTGTAGGAGGCATACCATACTCAAGCGCTTCAATATAATCATCATCCATCATGTGCGCTTCATCATTACCTTGTTCACGCTCTTTTAACTGCGCTTCGAAACGTTCTTTTTGATCAATCGGATCATTTAATTCTGTAAATGCATTCGCGTGTTCACGAGCCACAATAAATAACTCAAAGCGATCTGTAAAGCGTGGGTCTTCTTCATTCTTTTTCGCAAGAGGAGAAATTTCCACTGGATGACCATAAATAAATGTAGGCTGAATTAAATGTTCTTCTACTTTTTGCTCAAAGAACTCATTAATAATATGTCCAACTTCCATTGTATCCTTAATTTCTACACCATGCTCTTTCGCTAATGCACGAGCTTCTTCTACACTCATTGGACTCCAGAAATCCGCTCCACAATATTGTTTGATTGCATCCACCATGTGCAGTCTTGTCCACTCTGGTTCTAAGTTAATTTCATACTCACCATATTGAACCATCGTTGTACCTAAAACTTCTTTCGCAATATGAGCAACCATATTTTCTGTTAGCTTCATGATATCCTTATAATCTGCATACGCTTCATATAATTCAATCATCGTAAATTCTGGATTATGACGAGTTGATACACCTTCATTACGGAATACGCGCCCAATTTCGTATACTTTCTCTAATCCACCCACAATTAAACGTTTTAAATGCAATTCAATTGCAATACGCATATAAAATTCCATATCTAATGCATTATGGTGTGTAATAAACGGACGTGCAGATGCTCCACCTGCAATAGCATGCAACATCGGTGTTTCTACTTCAAGATAACCATTGTTATCTAAATATCTTCTCATCTCACGAATAATTTTACTACGAGTTACAAACGTTTCACGACTTTCCATGCTCGTAATTAAATCTAAGTAACGTTGACGGTAGCGTTGTTCAACGTCTTTTAATCCATGATATTTATCTGGAAGTGGACGAAGAGATTTCGTTAATAAAGTAAAGCCAGTTGCCTTAACTGAAAGTTCTCCAACTTTTGTCTTAAATACTTTACCTTCAATTCCTACTAAGTCACCTAAATCCGCTGTGTTAAATAGTTCGTACTGCTCATCACCAACCGCATCTTTACGAACGTAAATTTGAACTTGTCCATGTAAATCTTGAATATGCGCAAAACCAGCTTTTCCTTTACCGCGTTTTGTCATAATACGACCAGCTATAGAAACAGGGATTTCTTTCTCTTCTAATTCTTCTTTAGAAATTTCTCCGTACAAGCTTAATAATTCTTTTGTTGAATGTGTACGTTCAAAACGTTTACCAAACGGATCCATTCCTTGTTCTCGTAAGTTATGTAGCTTCTCGCGACGAACGAGCAATTGGTCATTTAATTCTTCGTGGTTCATGTTATCCATGGTATTGATATCACTCCAGCTCTATTAAATTTTATAATATATATAGTATAGCATTTTCTATCCAACTAGAAAAACTGCCAGCAACAAGCTGGCAGTTCTTCTTTCTTAGACGTAATTATAGGTAGTGAGAAAAGGAATGTCAAACACCCTTTTAATCACTCTTATTATCCAACTTGAATGGATTTTTGTTTCACTTCTACCTCTTCTACAAATGCTGTCAGTAAAGAGGCAAGGTCTGCACGAGTATTACAACTATTAATTTCATTACGTACTCTTGCATTACCGCGAACACTCTTTAAATACCACGCAGCATGTTTACGCATTTCTCGAACTGCAATGTCTTCATTCTTTAAATCAATAAGACGATCTAAATGCAGCATACATACATCAATCTTTTCACGCACAGATGGCTCCGGCATTAATTCACCAGTTTCTAAATATTTTACTGTACGGTAAATCATCCATGGATTACCAAGTGCTGCACGACCAATCATTACACCGTCTACACCCACTTCATCTAACATGCGCTTTGCATCTTGCGGCGTTTCTACATCACCATTTCCGATAACAGGAATATTGACAGCTTGTTTTACTTGCTTAATGATATTCCAATCCGCTTTCCCTTCATACATTTGAACACGAGTACGACCGTGAACAGCGACCGCCTGACCACCCGCACGTTCAACCGCCTGCGCATTCTCAATCGCAAAAATGTGGTCTTCATCCCATCCGATACGCATTTTTACTGTAACTGGCTTCTCGACCGCATCTACTACCGCGGCTACCATTTCGTACACTTTGTTTGGATCAAGCAACCACTTTGCACCTGCATCACATTTTGTGATTTTCGGTACTGGACATCCCATATTTATATCAATAATATCTGCTGTTGTATTTTTATCTACATATTTTGCCGCTTCTACAAGCGTTTCTTTTTCTCCGCCAAAAATTTGCAGACTTAATGGCTTTTCTCTCTCATCAATATATAACATGTCCAGCGTTTTTTGATTGTTAAATAAGATCGCCTTATCACTTACCATTTCCGCACACACTAATCCTGCACCAAATTCTTTTACCGTTAAACGGAATGCAGAGTTACATACTCCTGCCATTGGCGCTAGCACAACCGGATTTTTCATTTCAATGTTTGCAATCTTTAACACTTGATCCCCTCCCTTCGTTATTCCTACTTCGGCATTAATTCTTCTATTGAAACTTTCAATGTCTTCGCAACTTCTATAACAAAATCCTGAGACGGAACTCGATTCCCTCTCTCTACTTCACCTAAAACAGATACAGATACCCCTAATTCTTTCGCAAATCCTTCTTGTGTATAGCCTTTTAATTTACGAAAAGCGCGAATGCGTCTTCCCCATTTCTCTGCTTCCATACCGTTACTCCCTCTCGCCTTTTCATTTCTTCTACTTGTGAACGTGAAATGTTTCGGTTCATTTCTTGATTAATTTCCATCAACGGAACGATAACAAAAGCTCTTTCAAACATCCGCGGATGCGGAACAATAAGATTCTCTGCTTCAATATTTTCGTGATTATAGAGCAAAATGTCAAGGTCAATGGTACGGGGCCCCCATTTAATTCCCCTTTTTCTTCCTAGTTCATTCTCCACTTTTTGCGTCACCATCAATAATTCTTGAGGCAATAAATTGGTAGAAATTTTTACAACTAAGTTCAAAAATTGCCCTTGTTCTGTATACCCAACTGGATCCGTTTCATAAACAGATGATACATCCTCAACTTCAACAGCCGGATGCTTACGCAACAACTCTATCGCTTGTGATAAATATGTATAGCGATCATCCATGTTCGAACCCAAAGCAATATAAACTACATTATTCATGAGCGCCCTCTCTCAATCTCAACCGCCACCGCACGATAATGTCCTGGAATTGGCGGATCTGGTTTAATAACTTTTACAATACAATTCATAATGCAATCGTACCGCTCTAATATATCCCCTGCAATATTTTCTGCAATACTTTCCACAAGCTTATATGTTTTCTCTTCTACAACACTTCTACATAACTCGTATAACTCTCCATAATTTACGGAATGCTCTAAGTTATCAGTTGTTCCCGCTCGCTTTAAATCTAACTCCACAGTTAGATCTACCTTAAATCGCTGTCCTAACTTATTTTCTTCCGGAAACACACCATGGTAACCGTAGAACTCCATATCATGCACAAAAATTTTATCCAAATCTTTTACCCCCTTACCATAGCATCCATCATCTTCGCCATGCGGGACATCTCTTTCACATCATGCACGCGTACGATTTCACAACCTTTTTGAATACCAAGACAAACCGTCGCACAAGTCCCTTCTAAACGTTCCTCTACCGGCAAATCTAACGCATGGCCAATAAACGATTTTCGAGAAGTTGCGAGAAGAAGCGGATATCCTAACACTTTCAACTGTTCTAGATTTCGCATTACTTCTAAATTTTGCTCAAATGTTTTCGCAAATCCAATACCCGGATCTAAAATAATATTCTCATCGCGCACCCCTGCATGTTTCGCAATTGTAATACTTTCATACAGATCAGCAATCATATCTGCCATAAGATTTCGATAGTTTGTATTATCACGATTATGCATTAGAATAATTGGCACGTCGTAATGTGCTGCTACTTTTGCAATTTCCGGCTCTGCTTTCGCACCCCAAATATCATTAATAATATGTGCTCCGGCTTCAATAGCTTGTTTTGCAACCTCCGCTTTGTACGTATCAATAGATATAGGTACATCTACCGCTTCCGATACAGCTCGAATCATTGGTAAAACACGTCGCAATTCTTCTTCTGCTGACACTTTAGCAAAACCAGGACGAGTAGACTCTCCGCCAATATCAATAATATGTGCTCCATCGATTACCATCTCTTTTGCATGGCGGACAGCCGCTTCCACTTCATTATAATTACCGCCATCAGAGAAAGAGTCAGGTGTAACATTCAAAATCCCCATAATGAGCGTCTTTTCATTTAAATTCAATGCATATTCACCACATTGCATCTTATAACTCCGTTGCATATCAGCCATCTCCTCTTAACAATTCATTTCGACTCCAAAGTCTTTCACGGCATGTTTCATATACACGTATAAGCTGGTTTGTAACAAATCCCTCTTTACCTGGAAAATGCACTTCTCCGATACAACAAAGCGGCACAATTTCCTGGATAGAATTTGTAACAAACACTTCATCAGCCGAAAGTAACTCTTCTTTTAAGAATAATCCCTCTCTCATCTCAAGCTCTAACATTTCAGCGGCAGCTAATATAAAAGCGCGAGTAATCCCATTTAAAATCCCAGTCTGTAATGATGGTGTATACAATATGTCATTTTTCACAAAAAAGAGGTTCGAAACAATCCCTTCCGCAACATACCCCTCTTTCGTAAGAAAAATCCCTTCTTTCACAGTTGTATTCCCAATCTCACGTTTCCCTAAAATATTATTTAAATAATGATGTGACTTTAAACGAAACTCTCCTTCTGGTGTATTACGAGTTTGCCTTAAAATTACCCCTTCTTTTTCCACTACATCTCCCGGAGCTTGTAAAGGCTTTATAAAAACGACAATAGAAGGTTCTTCGTAAATCTCCGTCTGTAAGCCGATTTCACCCACACCAGCAGACACATTCAAACGAACATATGCATTTTGCAAATGATTCCTTACAATTAACTCTTTTAAGATGCTTTTTACATCGTCTTTTGTCATTTCCCATGCAATATGCAACGACGAAAGAGCGGTCATAAGCCGCTCATAATGATCATCGAATAAGAACGGATGTCCGTTGTAGATACGAAATGTCTCAAATACGCCAAGACCATATAAATATCCATGATCGTACGGAGAAATTTTAGCTTCACTCGCCTCAACAAATGAACCGTTCACATAAATTAGCATGTAGCAGCACTCCGGCTATAATTACGAATAAAGTTTTGCAGCAATTCCTTACCATGGGAAGTCATAATAGATTCCGGATGAAACTGTACCCCTTCAATCGGTAATGTTTTATGACGAAGGGCCATAATTTCTCCTTCTTCTGTCCAAGATGTTACTTCTAGGCACTCTGGTAATGTTTCTTTTTTGACAATTAGAGAATGGTAACGCGTTGCTGTAAACGGATTGGGAATATCGGTAAAGATTGTTTTCTCATCATGATGCATTAAAGATGTTTTCCCATGCATTAAACGATCTGCACGAACAACATCTCCCCCAAACACTTGAGCAATCGATTGATGTCCTAAACAAACACCAAAAATCGGGATTTGTCCTGCGAAATGGCGAATCACATCCATACTTACCCCAGCCTCATTCGGGCTGCACGGTCCTGGAGAAATCATTAAAAAATCCGGATGCATTTGTTCAATATCTTTAATTGTAATTTCGTCGTTACGCTTGACGATAAGTTCTTGTCCTAACTCTCCAAGAAATTGCACTAAATTAAACGTAAAGGAATCATAGTTATCAATCATTAATATCATTTATCTCACCTAACCGTTTCTTCGCTACTTTCTTTTGCTCGCCATAAAGCTATCGCTTTCTTTAATGACTCTTTATACTCGTTTTTCGGATTAGAATCAATAACAATCCCTGCCCCTGCCTGTACATATGCTTGCCCATCTTTCGCAAGCAACGTACGAATGACAATATTTAATTCCATATCCCCTGAATAACCAATCCAACCAATTGAACCTGTATAAATACCACGGCGAACCGGCTCTAACTCTTCAATAATTTCCATCGTGCGAATTTTCGGTGCTCCGGTAATCGTCCCACCCGGAAATACAGCCTTTACACCATCAAAGGCATCTTTTCCTTCCTGCAATTGTCCGCGTACATTTGAAACGATGTGCATAACATGGGAATATTTCTCAATCACCATAAATTCATCTACTTCTACCGTTCCATACTCACAAACACGCCCTAAATCATTTCGCTCTAAATCAACAAGCATAACGTGTTCTGCACGCTCTTTTTCATTTTCAATTAACTCTTTTGCAAGCTCTTGATCTTCTTGCTCATCTTTTCCGCGAGAGCGCGTACCCGCAATTGGACGCGTACTCATTTCATTACCTTGTTTTTTAATCAACAACTCTGGTGAAGCACTTACAATTTGGAAATCTCCAAGTTCTAAATAACCCATGTATGGTGATGGATTAATTTCACGAAGCTTCGTATAAACCTCCAACGGATGCGTTTGCAATGTTTTTTCTTGTCTTGTAGACAAATTTACTTGAAACACATCTCCCGCACCAATATACTCTTGAATTCTTTGAACAGCTTCCATAAACTCTTTTTCTGTAAAGGAAACTGCCTCTTTATTTATTTCAGGACGAATAAACGGCATCGTCACTTCTGGCACTTCTTGTAACCAAAGCCCTTTTAATTCATTCAAATGTTGTTCAGCTTGTTTCTCGTCATTTATATAATGCGTAATAATCCATAACACTTGTTCTTTTTGATCATAAACAAATACATCATCAAACAATAAGAAGAATATATCTGGTACATTTACATCATCTTCTGCAAGAGAAGGAATTTTCTCTATATAGCGGATGCAATCATAACTAAAATAACCAATCGCACCACCTTGAAACGGCGGATATGCGTCATTATGTTCCGTTTTCCATTGTTCCATATATCTTTGCATAAGGTGCAACGGATTCCCCTTTTCTATTGTTCCCTCTCCATTTCCCCATATATGTAAGGTTTCCTCTTTCCCACGAACGATTGCTACTGGATCAAGCCCAGCAATACTATAACGTCCTCCGCGACCACTTTCTAAAATGATATGATGAGGTTTACTTTGCGAAAGAAATTTATACTGTTTAAAAAAGTCTAACTGATACGGAACTGAAATAGCTAAAGATTTTCGTCGCTGCATACAAACACCTCGTTTTATTTTATCCCGCTCTAACGGTCGTTTAAAAACATTGAACCGTCCATATAAGCCCATTTAGTTCAACTAACACTTATTTTACATGAAGTTTTCTAGTCATTCACCCTTTTCCTATTTTCAAACGAAAAAAGAAAAAGCATCCCTTTTTCGAGGGATGCTTTTCATACATTAAGCTTATGATTCAAATTGATAAAGTGGCGTACTTAAGTAACGCTCACCATTACTTGGAATAATAACAAGTACTTTCTTTCCTTGTCCAAGTTTTTTCGCAACTTCTGTCGCTGCATAGATAGCTGCTCCAGAAGAGATACCCACTAAAATACCTTCTTCACGAGCTACTCTTCTTGCATATTCAAATGCTTGTTCTGTTTTTACCTGAATCACTTCATCATACACATCTGTATCTAACGTTCCAGGAACAAATCCAGCACCAATTCCTTGAATTTTATGAGGACCCGGTTTTCCACCTGATAGTACCGGGGAATCAGCAGGTTCTACTGCATAAACTTTGATGTCTTTATACTTCTCTTTTAACACTTCACCAGCACCTGTAATCGTTCCGCCTGTACCAACTCCTGAAATGAATGCATCTAATTGATCACCCATCTGTTCCACAATTTCTGGACCTGTAGTTAAACGATGGATCTCTGGATTTGCATCGTTTTGAAACTGTTGAGGTATAAAGTAGCCATGTTCTTTTGATAACTCTGTTGCCTTACGAATTGCACCGCCCATTCCTTCTGATCCTGGCGTTAACACTAATTCTGCTCCATAAGCACGCAATAAATTACGGCGTTCAACACTCATCGTTTCCGGCATAACCAGAATTGCCTTATATCCTTTGGCCGCCGCTACCATCGCTAAACCAATCCCAGTGTTTCCACTTGTAGGTTCAATAATTGTATCGCCTTCTTTTAATAGTCCTTTTTTCTCAGCATCTTCAATCATCGCTAATGCAATTCGATCTTTTACACTGCTTCCAGGATTCATGAACTCTAGTTTTAAATAAATATCTGCACTGCCTTCTTCTACGATGCGGTTCAATTTAACAATTGGCGTTTTTCCGATTAAATCTGAAACTGATTGTGCCACTCGCATCTCCGTCACTCCCAACACCAAGTATTTTTATTGGATTTATATACATATTGTCAAAGAAAAGGTTATTTGTCAATCTATTTAGATGATTTCAAATAGACAAATAACCTTTTTCTCCCTTACAAACTTTCTATTAATTTTGTTATATCTTCCTTAGAAAAGTTGTATCGTTCGTTACAAAAATGACAATGCACTTCTGTTTTTTCTTCTTCATCACGCACTTGCGTTAATTCTGTTTTCCCTAAACTCATTAATACGCCTTCAATACGTTCACGAGAACATGTACAGTTAAATTGTACATCCATCGTCTCTAAAATCTTCACATTATCTTTGCCTAATAGCTCGTATAGCAACTCTTCTGGAGTTAAACCTTGTTCAACAAGCTTAGAAACAGGTGGAATTTTTTTCAGACGTTCTTCAAGAGCTGAAATTGTCTCTTCTTGTGCATCAGGCATAATTTGTAGAATAAATCCACCCGCAGCTAAAATACTATCATCACCATTAACAAGAACTCCAACACCAACAGAAGACGGCGTTTGTTCAGAAACAGCGAAATAATATGTGAAATCTTCTCCTAATTCACCAGAAACAAGTGGAACTTGACCAATAAATGGTTCACGCATACCAATATCTTTAATAACCGTTAAAAAACCCTCTGTTCCTACAGCTTGGTATACACGTAGTTTCCCTTGCTCTGTCGCTTCAAAATCAACATGCGGATTCGTTACATAACCACGTACATCTCCATTCGCATGTGCGTCTACTAAGATCGGACCAATAGGACCATTACCCTCTACTTTAATTGTAAGTTTCTGATCACCTTTAAGCATTGCACCCATCATTGTACCCGCCGTTAAAGAACGACCAAGTGCCGCAGAAGCAGTTCTCCATGTATCGTGACGTCTTTGCGCTTCACTCACCGTATTTGTTGTGTGCACACTATAAGCACGAACTTCTCCATTAAACGCTAGCGCCTTTACTAAATAATCTTTCATTGGCATTTATTCACCTTTCTCATGTTGTAAATTTGCATTACGCTCATATAACATGTATAGACCTTTAAGTGTTAAGAATGGATCGACAATATCAATAACATTCGATTCCTCTGCAATCAATTTTGCTAATCCACCTGTAGCGATAACAGTCGGTTCTTGTTTAGCTTCCTCTTTCATTCGCTTTACAATACCTTCTACCTGTCCAACATAACCATATAAAATACCAGCTTGCATTGCACTTACTGTATTTTTTCCAATAATACTACTTGGTCTTGTAATTTCAATACGCGGAAGTTTCGCTGCTCTATTATATAAAGCTTCAGCTGAAATCATAATACCTGGTGTAATGACACCACCCATATACTGTTTATGTTCATCAATATAACAATATGTTGTCGCTGTTCCAAAATCGACTATAATAAGCGGGCTATCATACATTTGAATACCCGCTACCGCATTTACAATGCGGTCAGCACCTACTTCGCGCGGATTTTCATACTTAATATTTAAACCTGTTTTAATACCAGGCCCCACTACAAGAGGCTTAATTTTAAAATATTTTTCACACATACGTTCTAAAGCAAACATAATAGGCGGTACAACAGAAGAAATAATAATTCCTTTTATATCATGAAAAGTAATTCCTTCGTGTTCAAGTAATTGCTTCACAAGCATCCCATATTCATCTTCCGTCTTATGACGATCTGTTTCCATACGCCAATGTTGAAGAAGCTTACCATTTTCAAACACACCAAGTACTGCATTTGTATTTCCTACATCCAATACGAAAATCATATTCTCACCACTTATCTTATTTAATGTATATTTGCGCAATATGTACAGAACTTATAACCTCATCATACCATATTTATATACATGTTCAGCTTTCCTATCCTCACCATTTTACAAAAATCCATTTCCCTTTTTCAATTTTTAAGTTCAGTTACATAAGGTAAAAATTCTGCTTTCTTTATCTCCCACCTACCCTCCTTCGTTTTTCTCTCACTCTTGAAGCGGAGGCTTACTGCTCAAAAATAGTGGGATAACAAAGAAAAAAGGAGTGACAATTGTCACTCCTTCGTTTCTTTGTTATCTTCTGACGCTTCATCTTCCTTTTTCATTGAGATGTTCACTTTTACATCACTTTCAGAAGATGTTTTACGCTCTGGTAATGTGCCATGTTCATATAAATGGTTGATTTGCTCTGCATCTAACGTTTCCACTTCAAGTAACGTTTTTGCGATAATATCAAGCTTATCACGGTTTTCAGTAAGAATTTCTTTTGCACGAGCATAACATTCTTTCATAATGCTTTGCATTTCCATGTCGATTTCATGCGCGATTGCATCACTATAGTTTTGCTCAGAATGGAAGTCTCTTCCTAAGAATACTTGACCACCTTGTGAGCTACCAAATTGCATCGGTCCAAGCTTATCACTCATACCAAACTCTGTTACCATACGTCTAGCTATTCCTGTTGCACGTTGGAAGTCATTGTGAGCGCCTGTACTTACTTCTCCAAATACAATTTCCTCAGCCACTCGTCCACCAAGTAGACCAGTAATTTTATCAAGCAATTCTGGTTTTGTCATGAAGTAACGATCTTCTTTCGGAAGCATTACTGCATATCCACCAGCTTGGCCACGTGGCACAATTGTTACTTTATGAACTACATCCGCTTCGTCAAGTACTACACCAATTACAGTATGTCCTGCCTCATGGAATGCAACGATATTTCGTTCTTTCTCAGAGATAACACGACTTTTCTTAGCTGGACCAGCAATAACACGGTCAGTTGCTTCATCAATGTCACTCATATCAATTTTCTTCTTATCTTGTCGCGCTGCTACAAGAGCCGCTTCGTTTAATAAGTTTTCAAGATCGGCACCGGAAAAGCCTGGTGTACGTGTTGCTATAGCACGTAAATCAATATTTTCATCAAGCGGTTTGTTGCGGGCATGTACTTTAAGCACCGCTTCACGACCGTTTACATCTGGACGATCTACTGTAATTTGACGGTCAAAGCGTCCTGGACGTAATAACGCTGGGTCAAGAATATCAGGTCGGTTTGTTGCAGCAATGATAATAATACCTTCATTTGCTCCGAAACCATCCATTTCTACAAGAAGTTGGTTTAATGTTTGCTCACGCTCATCGTGACCACCACCAAGACCAGCTCCACGTTGACGACCTACTGCATCAATTTCATCAATAAAAATGATACAAGGTGCGTTTTTCTTTGCATTTTCAAATAAGTCACGCACACGAGAAGCACCGACACCGACGAACATCTCTACGAAATCAGAACCACTAATAGAGAAGAATGGAACGCCAGCTTCACCTGCAACAGCACGCGCGAGCAATGTTTTACCTGTCCCCGGAGGTCCAACTAATAAAACACCCTTCGGAATACGAGCACCAACCTCAGCAAACTTACGAGGGTCTTTTAAGAACTCTACAACCTCAACAAGTTCTTGCTTCTCTTCATCCGCTCCAGCTACATCTCTAAAACGGACTTTTTTCTTATCATCATTGTATAACTTCGCCTTACTTTTACCGAAGTTCATAACACGGCTACCGCCGCCTTGCGCTTGGTTAAGTAGGAAGAAGAATAGAATGAAGATAATTACAAAAGGAATGATGGAAGTGAAGAATGTTACCCAAGCACTTGTTTCTTCTGCTGGTTGATATTTCACTTCAGTACCTTGTGCTTTGTCATTGATTTTCTTTTGTAATTCTTCAGTATTAGGTGCATAAGTTACAAATTGTTGTCCTTGATTGTCAGTACTGAATTGTCCTTTTACTTCAAATACACCATTTTTTGGTTGAAGTTGCACATTACGAACTTCACCCTTTTCAAGTTTAGCAATGAATTTATCGTAGCTAATTGGTTTTGTTTTTTGCGTTGAACCATTAAAATAGCTCACAATACCAATTACCACTAAAAATATCAGTAAATAAAAGATGGTATTACGGAAGATCCGATTCATCCCTAACCTCCTCTCACAGCATACAAACTATAATAGTAAATAGTACCATAGAAAAACATTCCTATCCAATTGTAAGCTTATATTATTAATTTGAATATACGCTTGGTTTTAATACTCCAACATAAGGAAGGTTGCGATATTGCTCCTTATAGTCTAATCCATATCCCACAACAAATTCATGTGGAACAGTAAATCCAACATAGTCTGCTTGAAGATCAACTTTTCGACCAGACGGCTTATCTAATAATGTTACAATCTTCACAGATTTTGCTTTACGATATTTAAACAAATCCACTAAGTAGCTTAATGTAAGACCGCTGTCGATAATATCTTCTACAATTAAAATGTCGCGTCCTTCTACGGAAGTATCTAGATCTTTTAAAATTTTTACTTCACCAGTTGAAACAGTAGAATGACCGTAGCTAGATACAGCCATAAAATCCATTTCAAGATATGTATCTGTTCGTTTTAATAAATCTGCCATAAATGGCATTGCACCCTTTAATACACCGATTGCAAGAGGTACTGTATTTTTATAATCCTCTGCAAGAATTGCACCTAGTTCTTTTACCTTGTCTTGTATTTGCTCTTCAGAAATTAATACTTTTTCAATATCTTGATTCATCATTTGATTATCCTCCCGGAAGACTCCTTGCTTTTGTAATGAATAATAATATATGTATCCTTATTTACTGTTTCTTGCGAAATAGCAAATGCGGATCGTTTCAACAATGGAACCCAAATAATATTTCCGCTGGCATCACAAACAATTGGCCAGTCTGCCCTTTTTTCCTTCGGTACTTTCGCCTCAATAAAAATGGACTTTATCTTCTTTGTACCATTCATACCTTGAATCGACATTCGATCCCCGTTTTCTCTCGAACGAACAATAAGTGGATATGCTATTTCATTATGTTTTGCAATAAATGTCATATCATTCACCATAGTAGGTACACAATTGCTAATCTCCGCTTCGAGCTCATCACCATTTACTAATGTTACCTTTCCCGGCACTTGTAACACACAAGGAGAGAAAGTAACTTTTTCTTCTCCAAATCGGAAACTACATTCTTCATATGTACGAACAATCTCCAATCCGCCAGGAAAATGAAGCATACCAGAAGGATGGGTTCGTTTGAAAAACTCAATCACCTTGTCAATATGTACAGAAGAAAGAGAAGGTGGAACCTTATATTCATAAAGATAGTTTAATATTAGTTGAATCCCTCTCCTTTGTAAAGGTATAGGCATAGATTCAAATGCAGGAATTGATAAGACTATTCTTTTTGCATCTTTTTTCTTAATTACTTTATTCATTTTTTTAAAAGCTAATTCCTGCAAATATGCTTCATCCTCTTGCATAAACGTACTAAAAGCCTGAAAACGTTCATGAACATTTGGATTCTCCTGCTTTAAATGAGGAAGAACGTGCTTTCGCAATCGATTCCGTGTGTACGTTTCCTTTATATTGCTAGGGTCAATGCGAGGTTCAACATCTTTTCTGTTGCAATAATCAAGAATTTCTTCTTTCGTTACTGCTAGCAAAGGCCGAATCAAAAAACCTTTATTAAAAGCGCGCTTTGCAAGAATTCCAGCATAACCTTGCGGAGTACTTCCACGTACAAGACGCATTAAAATTGTCTCAACCTGATCATCACCATGATGGCCAAGAGCTAAATACTGTGCATTATACTTTCTCATTATTCTTTCCAAAAATGCATATCGACATTCTCTTGCCGCAACTTGTGCACTCATTTGGTTTTGTTTTTGATATCGCGTCACATCAATTTGTATTGTTTCACAGGTAACATGAAATTCATCACACAACCGTTTCACAAACTGTAAATCTTGCTGTGATTCCTCACCGCGGAACATATGATCAACGTGAGCGACCACAATTTGCAACTGCTTCTCTTCACACTTCTCCAACAAATAGAAGAAAAGCGCTAAAGAATCTGGCCCTCCTGATACACCCACAACAACAGTAGAATGTGCCTCTAACAAATTATGCCTTTCTACAAAAGCATCTACCTTTTTAACGAATTCATCTTTCAATGCTGCAATCACCTTTCATTGAGCTAAAACGATAGCATCCCTTAATTATAATGGTACAACTTTTACAAACTTTCTGCAAAACAAAGATGTATAAATTTCACAATTTATCTTACATATAAAGTGAAACTTTAATCAGTGGGGAGGTTCTTCATCCCCCACTGATTATCAGCCCTCACTAATCGGGCTTTTACGGGCAGTTTATCTCCCACCTAACTTCTTTAGAAAAGCGGAAGCGGCTCGCTCAGAATCGCATGACTTTGGAGCCTCGACAGAGAGGTGCTTTTCGCCTCGTCCGAGGGGGCGAAACGACCGGAGATTCTAGCTGCTAGAGCTAGACAATGCTTTCACCAAATTTTAAGGTGGGAGTATTACTGCCCGTTAATGCGGGATAATTTTTTTCTTCTGATTCAGAAATAAGGAAAATTAAACATATGAATATATAATAAACAGGGCTCGGATATATTCCTGAGCCCTGCTCCAATAAACAATAAGACTTCCAACTCAATAGTATGGGAAATCAGATAAGATAGGTAGGGGATAACCGCTGACATGTACCCGCTTAGTTCAACTAACCATCAGTAGAGGTAACCCTCCTACTGATGGTTGCTTCACTTTATTGCGCTTGTTTACTAACGATAGGAATCGTCGCCCATTTTGGCATATTCTTTTTTATCTTTGCTACCACAATTGTCATATCATCATTAATATATCCATTGTCAGTGCGAATTACGTCTTCCATAATAATATCAGCAATTTCTTGCGGATCTTCCGTTTCCAATTCTTTAATCTTCCGCTTCATCCATACTTCATGATTCTCTACATGTTTTGCACCTTCAAAAATCCCATCACTCATCATTACTAAAATATCACCAGATTTCAATTGTTCACCAACAACATCTACTTCAAAATCCTCAATAATCCCCATCGGTAAGTTGCTTGCTTCTATTTTAAATACTTGATTGCCACGTTTTACAAAACTTGGAGTAGAACCAATCTTTAGAAATTTAGCATTTGCATCACGTAAATCAATCATCGCTAAATCTAATGTTGTAAACATTTCTTCCGTCGTTCGCAATGAAAGAATAGAATTAATCGATTTAATTGCGATTTCCTCATCAATACCTGATTGTAATATCTTTTGTAGTAACTTAACCGTTTCTTTACTTTCCATATGCGCTCGCTTTCCATTTCCCATCCCATCACTAATAGCAAGCGCGTATTTCCCTACACTTAATTCCATCATGGCATAGGAATCACCAGATACAAACCCTCCTCCTTTAGCCGCTGTAGCAAGCCCTGTATCTACAGAAAATGTTTTCGCCGAACCAAATGATACTGTACTGTAACCATTCGGATATGCCGATCGGTCTTCATGTTTCACAACAACTGTTTCTCGTAAAATATCAGACAACATCGGAGCAACAAGCTTTTCACATTCCCCATGCTGATTACATGCAGCAGGAATCAGCATCTCAATATCAATGCTCCCTCGATCTAAACAATAAATATCAACATGTTCAACTTCCACTCCGAAATCACGAAATGCTTGTAAAATTTGTTCCTCTTGTACTTGATGATTTTCCCTTTCCTTTTGAATCTCCTTAGAAAAATCTTCCATAACCTTCGAAACACCCATAAGTTGTTCCGCGACAATTTTACGATTATCCCGCATCTGTTTCTTTAGCTTTTGTCCTTCATAAAAATGTCCTAATTCACCTTCTATTAAACCCGTTACTTTCGCTCCTCTCACGCAATATTTTTCAAAATCACGAAGTAGTTTACGATTATTCTGTAATGTCCCTTCCTCTGTTTCATCCATAAGTTGCCTCATATACTCGTATGTTTTATCAAAATTCACAACCCAGCATTGATCCTTCTTAAAACATGTTTGACATGTCTTAGCAGTAATTGTACTTAAAAACAAATCAGTCTCCGTATCCTTATCCTCATCTTCTACATATCCGTATACAGAAAAACTATTAGATAATGCTTCAAATACATTGGCAAATTGATTAATTTTATTTGCTGTTACATCACGCATTCTTCGCAAATATTGCTGTTGGTCATTAGAATGCTCCTGTGTTCCCGGCATATACTTAGAAAGACGTTCAATGAGAAATTTAGGCATTAATAAAAATAAAGCAATGGCTACACCGGATTCTAACAAAGTCGTCACAATACTTGTTTGTTTATCTACGTATAACGTAATTAAACTTGTACCAATTAACAAACCTAAACTTACACCTATTCGCCTTCCTTCTTTCAATAGCCCCCCTAACAACCCAGAAAACGCCAATAAACTCAATTGATATAAACTTGCTACATTCGCTAAACTTAAAATTAAACCTGTTACAACGCCCACTGTAGAGCCTGTTGCCGCTCCCGCTACAAAGGCAAACACTAATACTAAATATCTCGTAAAAATATGCTGAACTGATAAATCATAAATAAACCAATCTGTTGTACCTGTTAGTACAGATGCGAGCAATATAATTAAACAAACAATTTCTTCTGTTTCTAATGATTGTTGTTTTCCTTTTCGTTCTATTAAAAGCGGAACACTTTGCAAGAAAATCATTGTTAGTACGAAGCTTAATCCTGCTTCTATTGTACTGACCAGCAGATCATACATACCAATTGCACCTTGTGCAAAATAGACAACGATAAGATGGGCCGTTAATGCAGAAATAAATACTTGAAATGGTACAAGGCCAATCGTCTTACTTGTAAAACGACTAAAGAAAATATTATAGATGAAGAATGTAAATATAGATGCAAAGGCAAAGAATAAATTTTCTAATGAAACCGAAAACGCACCAGCCATTAGGGCAAGGAATGCAAGAGCCATTTTATCGCGTTTCATCACATACACAGCAGCGAAAAACGGCAAGGCAAAAGGTAAAATGTTCGTTAAAATATATGCTCTTCCTAAAAGAAAACCAACCAACGCAACCACAAATCCCCATCGAAAGAAAATTTGTTCCAGTTTCAATCTTAATTTGCTTGTCCACTTTACAATTGGCATTTGCCCACGACCTATAGCAAGCGTACTAGAATTTGAATTGACAGTATTCCTTCCTGCTCTTGGCATACTTTGAACACCACCTGCATATTTTATTATTTTTAATTATAAAAGGCATTTTGCGGAATTTTTGTCAAAATAACAGTTTGTAGTACAATAATTGTTCGACTTTTTATACAAAATAGCACCATATATATACAGGCTTATCCCTAAAGATCTCATAAGGTAATTGAATATTCGGAAAATAATAGTTATTTTTGTAGAAGAAACACATACATTTGTAATTTCTTAACACAAAAAAAAGATCATGCATATTTGCATGATCTCTTCATTTATGACCCGTACGGGATTCGAACCCGTGTTACCGCCGTGAAAGGGCGGTGTCTTAACCACTTGACCAACGGGCCGTCAAAAATATATAGCGGCGGAGGGGATCGAACCCCCGACCTCACGGGTATGAACCGTACGCTCTAGCCAGCTGAGCTACACCGCCATGTCGTATTTAACGGACAATTAGTATAATATCTTAAATATCATTTTAAGTCAACATGTTTTAAGTATTTTTTATTCTTTTTTTCTACACACTGTTTTCACCATAAAAAAGCACCCTAAGTAAACACTCCGGGTGCTTCTCTTTATTTTAAAATAAACAGCAAGTTTTATCCGCGACGAGCGCCACGGCCGCCACGTTTTGACTCCGTATTACGCTTTAAAGAAGTTAAACGGTCTTCACTGTCTTTTAAAAAGCGAGCCATCTTTTGCTCAAATGTTTCTTTTTGGTTGCGGTTATCATTGCCACCACGATTGTCTCTGTTAAAAGAGCGATTACGCCCACCAGGGCGTCCAGCGCGTTGATTATCGCGTTGATTATCGCGTTGCTCACCTTCTGCTCTTTCACGTTCTTTCGCTTTTTTAATAGATAAACCAATTTTACCGTCTTTCTCAACGTTAATAACTTTTACTTCTACTTGATCACCCACTTTTAAGTGATCATTAATATCTTTTACATAATTATCAGCAACTTCACTAATATGAACAAGACCTGTTAATCCTTCTGGCAGCTCTACAAAAGCCCCAAAATTTGTAATACCTGTTACTTTACCCTGTAACTTGCTGCCTACCTCGATTGACATAAAAAAAACGCTCCTCCTTAGTGGTTAAAAAGTCAAATTTTACTTCATTATATATAATCTTAAAATATAGTGTCAATACAACACCCACTACTTAGAAATAGGAAAAATTATCTCTTCAGGCTTTGAGAAGTAATAATCTCTTCTAGCAATCTCTAAAACGTAGTCCTCGTCATGTAACTTTTGAATCTCATCTTTCAGCTTCTTTTCTTTCGTCGTTAACGTATCCGTTTCTTTTTTTAGCTCCTTCACTTTTGCTTCTTTAGCATCAAGCGAACTATTTTGTTTATAGAACGTCACACTGATACTTGCAATAATTACAAAAGCAAACACAAAAAATAAAGCTAATCGACGATACAAGCGCTTTCTGCTTTCGTTCGATTGTATTATATGTTCCTTAGCAGAAATTGGATTCTGTTCCGATACATATCTTTGCCTTAGTTCCCTCATTTCCGAGGTCCCCCTAACTTCTTTTTTATAAGCTCCCAAATCAGGGATATATGCTTTTTCATTTTCTTGACATATTTTAAAAGTCCTGCTTGTCTCTTTATAAAAATTTTAACACGGTTAGGGAGAAGTTTCCATATAACAAAAAAAACAAATCGAACAGGAATAAAAATAATTTTCCATATTAAACGTAATATCGCCATAATAAACCGCCACAATCCCATTCCAAATCCAACCAAAAGGCGAAATAAAAATAACGCAAGCGCTATAATTAAATGGATAGAAATTGTAATTGGCTTAACAATAAATAATTGGAAAACACGAACACAAAAATAAAATGTTTGAACAAAAATGTGAATCAGAAAATTCAACACTTTCATGTACATTGCCTTTAACAAACTTTGATATGCAGCAAATCCACAAAGCAATGCTAAAAATACGTACATACGTAGCTCTGCTTCATTTACAAGCAATAGCACATAAAATACAAAAAGAGCTTGGACAATCCAAAATAAAATATCATAAATAAATACAAGCCAACGCTTTCGCTCTCGGCGCTTCAAAAAACGATGATACGTATCTAAAGCTGCTCCAAGCGAAGCACCCATTCCAATCATTGAAAGCATTGTATATAATTGAATAGTTAGGCTCATTTAAATAACTTGCTAAAGAACCCTTTAGCTTTCTCCCCTTGATGCTCATCAATGTAGGCCATCTCATATATTTTCCCTTTAATGGATACAAGCCCTTTTTCAACATCAAGGTTTTTCATTTGCAGATTTTGACCACGTATTGTTAAAAAACCCATAACTGTTTCTAATAAAAATTCTTCGCTATCAAAGCTTTCTACTTGCTTAACCCCCGTAATATCGAGAATGCGTCTTCCTCTCATGACGATATCATGTTCGACAGTAACATTTTGCTGATTAGAAGACGACATTGAATACCCTTTGTTCACGTCCATCCCCCCATAACTTTATACTAGTACCAATGTATGAGGGGACAATTTTTTTTAGAACAAGCTATCTTCTGCTTTTACTTCAACTTTCTCTTCACGAACAATAGTGTATAAATTTGCAGCATCTTCTTTTTTTGTCGTTTCTTTTAATTCATTAATTTTCACAGTAACAACTTTTTGACCGAAACGAATTGTTAATTCATCTTCTACCTTTACAGTTGAACTAGCTTTTGCAGCCTGGCCATTAATCATAATGCGACCTTGATCCGCAACTTCTTTTGCTAACGTTCTTCTTTTGATAAGACGAGATACTTTTAGAAATTTATCTAAACGCATGACGACTCCCCCTTATTCGTTCTCTATTCGTTTTGCCTCTTCCCATAGTGCATCGAGCTCTTTTAAAGAAAGATCTTTCATTTCTTTCTCCATACTAGCAACCTTTGCTTCCATGTATAAAAAACGATTCATAAATTTTTCATTTGTTTTATGAAGCGCTTCTTCCGGATTGATTTTATAGTAGCGGGCAATATTTACAAACGCAAATACTAAGTCACCAAATTCCGCTAACATCTTCTCTTCATCCATAGCTGTCACTTCACGTTGAAATTCTCCCCATTCTTCTCCTACTTTTTCCATCATTGGCTCGACATCATCCCAGTCAAAGCCAACCTTCGCTGCTTCTTTTTGAATTTCATAGGCGCGCATTAGCTGAGGTAAACTTTTAGGAATACCTGATAAAATAGACTCTTTTATATTCCCTTTTTCCTGTTTCTTGATTTCTTCCCAATTCACAACAACATCAGCTGCAGTTTCTGCACTAACATCTCCAAATACATGAGGATGACGACGCACCATTTTTTCAGACAACGTACGAATTACATCATCAATCGAGAACCAACCTTCATCTTCACCAATTTGTGCATGAAGCATCACCTGTAAAAGAACATCACCTAGCTCTTCAACAAGATGATCATCATCTTCCTCATCGATGGCCTCTAACACTTCATACGCTTCCTCAATTAAATATTTCTTTAACGATTGATGCGTTTGTTTTTTATCCCACGGGCATCCATCTGGTCCGCGCAACTCTGCAATAATATTACGCAATACATCAAATTGCTGGTATAGCGACTGTCGATTTAGTACAGGCGGCACGTACACACTTGTTAAATTATTAAGCTCTGCCTCATGATCTAATAAATAGAGCGGTACTTTTTTCACTTGTTCAAACGATGTTCCAGCTGCAGTTACAATATATACTTCATAATCATCTGGAAGCATTTCCATTAATGTTAGTTTGACTTCAGATGCAATAAACGCATCGTATACTTGGCAAAAAATCAAGTGCTGACGAAGCTCTAATTGCCCTCGTTCGAATGACGTTGCGTCAATCAACTGAAACCCTTCAATTGGATCAATTTTTAAACTTGCAAACATTGGATCTAAAAAGCTTTGTCCACCTTCGATACGTACATCAATATTCTCTTTTCTCCCTTTTTGGAGCAAAAGCTGTACAGTACGCTCTGCTACAAGTGGATGACCTGGAACTGCATATAAAATATCAGCATCCTTAGCTTTTTCAATCAATGTGTTAGAAATCGTTTCATATACTTCATCAAACGTATCATACGCTTCATATATATCATCAAAAGATGTGTATAATACACCTTCTTTCTCAAGTTCTCTTATAACTGGATGCTCTTTTGTTCGAACATACATATGCGCGGCTTCTTTCACCTTGCGATATACGCCCATTGTAAGCTGATCTAATTCACCAGCCCCTAATCCTAAAATTGTAATTGTTCTTCTCATAAAGCCCACCTCTATCCACTCTTCTTCAACGAATTTTGTACTTTTTCATGTTTCATAAATGCACCAAGTTCCTTTGCTGTAAATACACGCAGCTTTAAAATTAAAAATACATATAGCAAACCACCAACACTCACGCCTAATAAAGCTTGAATCATCGCGATTTTTCTATGTTCCTCATTAACTTGCACGCCAAACCATTCAAACATATACATAAATCCAGCAAGCACTAACACCATACTTAAAGCGCCAATTATCATACCTACAATAGACTTTCTCTGCATAAGTGAATCATTAACAATTCGAATCAGCAGCATGCTATTCAGTAATGCAATGCACATCAATGCAATCACAGTTGCAATTGCTGCACCGATTACACCAAAATGCGGCATGAGTATACAATTGAGTAATAGCTTTACACACGCACCAATTACAACAAATAAAGCTGGTTTTACCGTTTGTCCCACTCCTTGCAAAATGGATGCCGTTGTAATCGCGAGCGAACTAAACAAGATAGAAATAGATAAAATCCCTAGTACATCGGAGCCAGCGCTATTCTCAAATAGCATAATATCTGCTGGACGAATGATACTCGCGAGTCCTAATGATGCAGCAAGTCCAATCACAAATGTAATTTTCATTGCTAGCTGTACTTTTTCGCGAATAAACACATAATCTCCTCTCTCTTTTGCAGCTGTAATCATCGGAATTAAAGAAAGGGAAAATGACGTTGTCACGACCGTCCCAAGCTGCATAAGAGGAATGCCGCGATCGTATATACCTTTTAACATTTTTGCTATTTCTACCGGCTCTCCGTTCTGAACAAGTAAACTATAAAATGAAATAGAATCCGCCATTTGCATAAAAATTAAAACTAAATTACTAATACAAATAGCAATTCCTTGCCAAAATAATGTACGAATAATGACCTTTTTATTGCGAATCGCTTTAAAACTTTGCAAAAAAATAGCACGAAAATCATTTCGCAAATAAAAAAACAATACAATTACACCGATAAAACCACCTGCTATGGAACCAAACATAGCACCTGCTCCCACCGTATATAAATCAAATCCTTTTGTTATAAGGAATAATGATAAAAATACAATAATGGATACACGAATGGTTTGTTCTATTACTTGCGATACAGCTGTCGGTACCATATTCCCAAATCCTTGAAAATAACCGCGTGCTACAGAGAGAAATGGCATTAATAAAAAAGAAAATGCAATCGTACGAATTAACTTGTCCAAATGAGCATCTCCCATTAAAGATGCAATTGTATGTGCCCCAAGAAATAATACAATACATCCAATACTTCCGATAGCTAATAAAAACCAAAAAGAAACACATATAATGGACTCTGCCTCTTTCCGTTCTCCTCGTTCTAAACGCTCTGCAATCATTTTTGAAATAATGATTGGAAAACCATATGTCGCTAAAATTAAACAAAACCCGTAAAACGGGTAAACTTGCTGATAAATATAAAAACCAATATCACCAGCTATATTTTGATATGGAATACGGTAAAAAGCGCTTAATACTTTTGTAACAAAGCTGGCAATTGTTAATATAATCGCTCCGCGCCAAAAAGCGTGGTACTTCTTCGTCTCCATGACCATACAATCTCCCTTTTTTCTATACTCATCCTACGTATTATATCACAAAGAAAAAAGCGGCCTTCGACTTTGAATACTATCACGTAAAAAAGGTAGCAAAATGCTACCTTTGCAAAAATATATAATTTCATTCCAACAGGCGGTATGTTTACGTGTATCACAAAACACGACCGCCTGCATGAGCCCAATTTATGGGCTAATCATAAGTAAAAAGAATATCCCTTTATTGCTCCATCTGTTTTGCTAAGAAACTTGCTGCTGTATCAACAGCTTTGTGTTCTACGTCACTAATGATGGCTTCTTTTGAAAAAATGATAACAGCTCCAATCGGGTCACCATTTGCGATAATCGGACCAATTGTGTAAGATTGTACTTTTTCTGTTACTCCATCGATAATGGAAATTTCGCTTTCATCTGTCATTACGACTGATTTACGTTCTTCCATCGCTTTCTCAACTAAATCTCCAACGCTTTTATTTAAGTATTCTTTTTTTGACACGCCAGCGACAGCAATAACTGAATCACGGTCACAAACAAGCACGTTATGTCCTAAGCTATCGTATAAAGCATCTGCATACTCTTTAGCAAAATCACCTAATTCGCTAATCGGAGAATATTTCTTTAAAATAACTTCTCCATCGCGATCAACAAAAATTTCTAACGGATCGCCTTCCCGAATACGGAGAGTTCTACGAATTTCTTTCGGGATAACAACCCTTCCTAAATCATCAATTCGACGTACAATTCCAGTTGCTTTCATTCTAATGCTGCCTCACTTTCTACTGATGATAAAAGTCGTGATTTTACCTGTTCATGTAAAAATCACCAACTATTAAGCATAGTATTTTACACATTAGTTCTTCTATACACGTGGAATTGTATTTTTTACCCTCATTTAGGCATTTATCTCTTCTTTTTTCACATCTTTTAAGCCTTTTAGTAAATTTTCGGCAATTGTGAGCCACTTTGATGTTTCTATTTCACGAACATTCATCACAATTTTCAAACGAGAACCTTCCATACCAAGACCAATCATACGTCCAAAACTGCTACCAAGCATAAATAATTTTCCACCATCAATATTTTGACTAGCCTTTTCAGAGAATAGCATCGTAACTTCTTGTTTCGTTTGTTTAATTAATTCAATTTTCTCTTGCATCGCTAACACTTTAATATTTGCAATTTGAAGTAAGTACCCAACTTCTTGCGGATAATCACCGAAGCGATCAATCATTTCTTCTTGTAATTCCTCAATATCCTCAATAGTAGAAACACCCCTAAATTGCTTATACATCATAATTTTTTGTTTGCTATCAGAAATATACGCATCTGGTAAGTATGCATCTACTTCTAGGTCAATTTCAACATCAAGCGTTTGCTCTTCCATGTTCATACCTCTACGCTGCTCGATTGCATCTTTTAGCATTTGTGAATATAAATCAAAACCAACAGAATCAATAAAGCCATGCTGCTCTGCACCTAATAGATTACCAGCCCCACGAATAGATAAATCGCGCATCGCAATTTTAAATCCAGACCCGAGCTCTGTAAATTCCTTAATGGCTTGCAAACGTTTTTCTGCAACTTCAGATAGCACTTTATCGCGTTTATAAGTGAAATATGCATAGGCAACGCGATTTGAGCGCCCTACCCGACCACGCAATTGATACAACTGCGATAATCCCATACGATCTGCATCAAATACGATTAATGTATTTACATTCGGAATATCAACACCCGTTTCAATAATCGTTGTACTTACAAGTACATCATGTTGCCCCTCTAAGAAGGAAAGCATAACAGATTCTAATTCACTTTCATTCATCTTCCCATGCGCAAAGGTTACCCGTGCATCAGGGACAAGCATCGAAATTTCATCTGCTTTTCGCTCAATATCTTCAACGCGATTATATAAAAAGTATATTTGACCACCTCGTGCAAGCTCACGTTCAATCGCTTCACGTATTAACGCTGGATTATATTCTACAACGTACGTTTGCACTGGAAAACGATTTTCTGGCGGTGTTTCAATAACAGATAAATCACGAACACCTAACATAGACATATGAAGCGTACGTGGAATTGGCGTTGCTGTTAATGTTAGTACATCGATATTAGCCTTTAGTTGTTTAATTTTTTCTTTATGTGTTACACCAAATCGTTGTTCTTCATCAATAATAAGTAATCCCAAGTCTTTATATATGACATCTTTTGATAGAAGGCGGTGTGTGCCGATAACAATATCAACAGTACCATCTTTTAATCCTTTAATTGTTTCATTTTGCTGTTTTCTCGTACGGAAGCGACTTAATAATCCAATATTAATTGGATAGTCTTGAAAACGCTCTCGAATTGTTTCATAATGCTGCTGCGCTAAAATTGTCGTTGGTACTAAAATTGCAACTTGTTTTTCATCCATAATTGCTTTAAAAGCAGCACGAATTGCCACTTCTGTTTTTCCGTATCCAACGTCACCGCAAAGTAGGCGATCCATTGGGCGACCGCGCTCCATATCCTTTTTAATTTCCGTAATTGAGCGTAGCTGATCTTCTGTTTCTTGATAAGGGAAAGATGATTCAAATTCCTGTTGTTCAGAAGTATCCGGAGTAAAGGCGTATCCTTTTGAAGCCTCCCGCTCTGCATACAATTTAATTAAATCATCTGCAATATCTTGGACAGATTTTTCTACCTTCGTCTTAACTTTCTTCCAGTCATTCCCACCAAGTTTGTAGATTTTCGGATCTTTCCCTTCAGATCCTACATACTTCTGAACTTGGTCAATTTGCTCAATTGGAACGTATAATTTATCGTTTCCTTGATATTTGATATGCAAATAATCTTTATGAACACGATTAATTTCTAGTGTTTCAATTCCCAAAAATTTACCAATACCATGATTTACATGAACAACATAATCACCAACTTTTAATTCAGAGTAACTTTTAATTCTCTCTGCATTTGAAAGTTTTTGTTTACGCTGTGATTTTTTTACCTTTTTATTAAATAACTCTTTTTCGGTAATAATCGCAAGCTTTTGCATCGGCATTTCAAAGCCTGCATGTAAGTCACCTACCGCAACCTGGACACGCCCCGGAAGCAATACATCCGTTCCTTCAATTATATCTGCTTCAATATCATAATCATTTAAAATGTGTTGCAATTTCTTCGTTCGCTCTTCATTTG
This sequence comes from Bacillus sp. CGMCC 1.60114, assembly GCF_042676365.1. Taxonomy (NCBI): domain Bacteria; kingdom Bacillati; phylum Bacillota; class Bacilli; order Caryophanales; family Bacillaceae; genus Bacillus; species Bacillus sp. CGMCC 1.60114. The sequence goes on along the minus strand of NZ_JBHTHG010000008.1, from coordinate 23,495 downwards.
CGCCTAGTACAACCGTTGTGAAGCGACTTTTCGTCCATCTATCAATTTCTGTTTTTAATAAATTCATTTGGCCATGAAAGTCTTGCATTGTTTTACATGTCAAATTCACAATATTTTGCGGATGCGTGTTCGGAATATGGCGTAAAAACAGATTCAAGTATAAGAAACTTCGTTTTTTATGATGTAAAAATTGTGCAAAATCATGAGAAAAAGATAAATCTTGAACAATTGCACCATCTCCAAGAAGTGATATATACCATTCCGCCTCTTCTGCTTCTAAATGATCTGCTGTTTCTTGAATTCGAGAAATCTCATCTAGAATGACAACACCATTTTCCGGTAAATATTCTATTAGACTAGCAGGTTCATTATAAAATAAAGATAAATACTTAAACATCTGCTCGATAGTCTGTCCATTTTTCAGTAATTCTAGCTCATATGTTACTGTTTCTAATATTGTTGTTTTTAGTTTCTCATCGGATACTTTTTTTAATGTATTAGCTAAGCTTGATTCTAGCTTCTGCACACCAAGTTCGAGTTCATCTTTAGAAAATACAAATTCCGTAGCAGGACCAAATGATACACTCTCTATCTTCTCTTGCGAACGCTGCTCTTCTACAGTAAAGGAACGGATAGAATCTACTTCTGTATCAAAAAACTCAATACGAATTGGCAGTTCTTCCGTTAACGGATAAATATCTAATATCCCACCGCGAACACTAAATTCTCCAGGTGCCTCTACCATAGATTTACGTTCATATCCCATAGTCGTTAACACACGAAGCAATTCATCAAGATCAATTTCTTGCCCCATATGTAATTCAATTTGCTGTTTCTTCCACATCTCTTTTGCTGGTAGAAAACGACGTAAACCAGCAACAGGAGCCACAATAATCCCCTTTTCTCCAGCTGCTAAACGGTTCAATACTTCAATACGCTGAGCTTTCAGTTCTGGGCTTGCAACACCGATTTCTGATGCAATAGATTCATTTACAGGATATAACCAAACATTCTGCTCTCCAATTAATGAAACTAGATCTTCATATACTTTTTGCGCTTGGTATAAATTATGTGTTATGACAAGCTGTGACTGCTTTGTTTTTTTATATAAACTAGCCATTAATAATGAACGAGAAGAAGTTGCCATACCCGAGATAAGCTGTTCTTTTAATCCTTCTTCTAATCCATCTATAATCGATTGTATTTCTTTATTTTCATAAAACTGCTCTAGTAAACCTATCATTTTTCAAAACTCCTCTCAACATAAAGAGCAAGCTACTATATTTTATGCAAATATTTCGGAAAAAGAAAACAGAAAAATGCTTTGGACAAGCCAAAGCGAAAACATTACATCCCATCCTCTATAAAAAATAAGCATTCTATCTCCATATTTAGAAAAAAGGAGGATAGACGTGTACTCATAATTGTCCAACTAAATATCAGTAGGGAAGCATTCTCTGATAAAAACTTCATTTTTATCCCGCTATTCGCAGGCAGTAAGAGATCCCCACCTCAAGATTCAGAAAAAGCGAAAAAGGCAGGTGGGTGTTAGCTGTCCGTAAAAGCCCGATTGGGCGAGCTTTCCATCAATAGAGAATGAAGAACTCCCCAATGATGGAAGTTTCACTTTATTGTAAGAACAGTTCATACTCATAGTACTTAGGATAGGATGCGAGCGTTTCTTGACACGATTCACAAATTGTTTTTATATATATATTTCCGTTTTCATCAAAATGAATCATTTCTAATCGCTCTTGCTCTGTTAGTTGCCCCAATACAAAGCCATATACTTTTTCCGCTGTAATACTACCTATCTTACATCCACAATGTCTGCAGTAATAATGTCCGTCCATAAATTCCTCCTAGCCGTACAATTATTACTATTATGGATATAACTGTAAGAAAATATTCCATTTCCAAAACGTTAATTATTAAAAGTATTCATAACTTGTAAAAATGGAGTTTTCAGCCATTCTTCACATGCATCTGCACTTTTTTCAATTGCTCGCTCTACTTCTGGCATCTCATCTGCTGTAAAACGCCCTAACACATAATCGACTACCTTCATCCCATTTTTAGGACGATCGATCCCCATACGAATACGTTGAAATTCCTGTGTTCCTAAATGTGCAATCGTTGATTTTACACCGTTATGCCCACCAGCACTACCTTTCATACGAAGTCGTAATTTGCCAACTGGAATATCTAAATCATCGTACATCACTACAAAATCTTCAACATCAATTTTATAGTAATCCATAAGTGGACGAATACTTTCTCCAGATAAATTCATATATGTAAGGGGCTTTAATAAAATAACTTTCTCCCCATTCACAAAACCTGCACCAAATAACCCTTTAAACTTCTGTTCATTTAACGGGATATTCCAACGCTTAGACAATTCATCGATAGCCATGAATCCAATGTTATGCCTTGTTAATTCATATTCTCTCCCTGGGTTACCAAGTCCTACTATTAATTTCATTGTAACACCACTTTCTTCTTTCGATACGAAAAGACGTAACCAAAATTGGTTACGTCTCATTCTATCCAATTAATTAAATAGTACACTTACAGATTCTTCTTCGTAAACACGAATAATTGCTTCGCCAATTAATGGAGCAACAGAAAGTTCTTGTACTTTATCAATTTTCTTCTCTTCTGGTAATAAGATAGAGTTTGTTACAACTAACTCTTTAATGTTTGAATTTTGAATACGTTCAATTGCTGGACCAGATAAAACTGGATGTGTACAGCAAGCATATACCTCAGAAGCACCGTTCTCTACAAGAGCGTTTGCTGCTAATGTAATTGTACCAGCTGTATCAATGATGTCATCAATTAAAATTGCTGTTTTACCTTCGATATTACCTACGATATTCATTACTTCTGCTACGTTTGGACGCGGACGGCGTTTATCAATAATAGCGATTGGCGCTTTTAAACGATCTGCCATTTTTCTCGCGCGTGTTACACCACCGTGGTCAGGAGATACAATTACGATATCCTTAAGACCTTTCTTCTCAAAGTAATCAGAAAGAATAGGTACACCCATTAAATGGTCGATTGGAATATCAAAGAATCCTTGAATTTGTGGAGCATGTAAATCTAGAGTAATTACACGAGTAGCACCCGCTGTTTCAAGTAAGTTTGCAACAAGCTTCGCTGTAATCGGCTCACGAGAACGTGCTTTACGATCTTGACGTGCATAGCCATAGTAAGGAATAACAATGTTAATTGTTTTCGCAGATGCACGTTTTAACGCATCAATCATAATAAGCAATTCCATAATATGCTCGTTTACTGGGAAACTTGTAGATTGGATGATAAATACATCGCAACCACGAATACTTTCTTCAATGTTAATTTGAATTTCTCCATCACTAAAACGTGCAACAGAACATTTTCCTAATTCTACTCCAATGTGTTTTGCAATTTGCTCAGCCAGCGCCTTGTTAGAATTTAAAGAAAACACTTTCAAATTAGAATTTAGATATTGATTAGACATCTAGATTAACCCTCCACATTATGAATTTTTCTTGTTCAGCAATTGATCAACATAGTCTTCTTTGTTAACTTGACGTGCACGTGCAATTGATAATGCTTTTGATGGAACATGCTCTGTAATTGTAGAGCCTGCCGCAACATAAGCACCATCTTCAACTGTTACAGGAGCAACAAGGTTTGAATTACAACCAATAAATACGCCATCTCCAATAACTGTTTTAAATTTATTCTTGCCATCATAGTTCACTGTAATTGAACCACACCCAAGATTCACGTCTTCTCCAACTTGTGCATCTCCGATATAACTTAAGTGTGAAGCTTTACTTCTATTACCGAAAACAGTCTTTTTAATTTCTACGAAGTTTCCAACGCGCACTTCATTACCAATAACAGATTGCGGGCGGATATGAGCAAATGGCCCAATTGCAACATCAGTACCAATCTTACTATCATGAACTGTAGATTGGCGAATTGTTGTATTATCTCCCACTTCACTATCACGGATTACTGTATGCGGTCCAACTTCACAATTTGACCCAATAACAGTATAACCTTCAATAATTGTCCCCGGATAAATAACCGTATCATTACCGATTTTTGCATCGACAGAAATATACGTGTTGTTCGGATCAATAATTGTAACACCATTCACCATGTGTTTACGGTTAATACGTTTTTTCATAATGTCTTCCGCTTGCGATAGAGCGACTCTGTCGTTAACCCCTAACGTTTCATCGAAATGCTCTGTTTGATAGGCAGATACAATATGACCTTCATTTTTCAAAATCTCAATTACATCTGGAAGGTAATATTCCCCTTGTACATTTTCATTAGAAACTTTAGAAAGAGAAGCAAATAGCGCTTTATTATCAAAACAATACGTACCTGTATTTATTTCTTTAATAGCTCTCTCTACTTCATTTGCATCTTTATGTTCGACAATTTTTTCAACATGACCATTTTCATTACGAACAATTCGTCCATAACCAGCTGGTTCCTCTATGCAGGCTGTTAGTACTGTTGCCTTTGCACCTGCTTCTTCATGCTGTTTTAACAGAGCTTCCATTGTTTCCGCTGTAATAAGAGGCGTATCACCACAAATTACTAATGTTGTTCCTTCTTCATTCCCCAGTGCATCAGCTGCTTGCATAACGGCATGCGCTGTTCCTAGCTGCTCTGTTTGCAATGCAAATTCACTTGCACTTCCTAATTGATCTCGTACCTTTTCAGCGCCGTGTCCAACAACCGTAACAAGTTTCTGTACTTCTAGCTGAGAGACTTGATCAACTACATGCTGTACCATCGGTTTCCCACATACAGGATGTAGTACTTTGTATAGACTTGACTTCATACGCGTACCTTTTCCTGCAGCAAGAATCACTGCAAATCTTTTTGACATATAGACCCTCCATCGCAACCTATTTATCCATTAAAGATATTATCTTAAATAATTATATATTTCAAGAAACACTGCATAACTATTAAATTTTACCATAACTTTTATGTAATGTTTTATTATTTAGTATCTTTTTTTATGAAATAAGCTATACTATTTCTTTTTAAGAGGAGATTGAGGAAGAAAGTATATAAAGTTCAATTAACCATCAGCGAGTTTTTTCACCCACCACTGATGCTGAATTGAACAAATCGGAGTCTAACTGCTTGTTAATGTGGAATAAACAAAAACAAACTCCTGTAAGCATTTACAGGAGTTTGCCAAAATTATAGAGCTCTTATTATAGAGCCCTCCTTATTCGAATTTTACGAAGCTCCAGCTTCTTCAAACTCAACTTCTTCTAACTCGCCTAAACGGTGATACTCAGTTAAAACCGCATCTTGAATTTTAGAACGAGTATTAGAATTAATTGGATGAGCAATATCACGGAACTCTCCATCTGGAGTACGTTTACTTGGCATTGCTACAAATAACCCATTATTGCCATCAATTACACGAATATCATGAACAACAAACTCATGGTCTAGTGTAATAGAAGCAATCGCTCGCATGCGGCCCTCTGTGTTTACGCGGCGTAATCTTACGTCAGTCACTTCCATCTTGTGTTCACCACCCTTTTTCTAAATAAGCGATATATTTCTATAAATTCCACAAATTTTCTATTTTTCCTTCAATTTTTTAAAAATTTTTAAGATAAAATTTTTTAATTCAATCGAATATTGAAATATATAGAGGCTATCGCTTATCCATTCTTATTTCACAAGGGCAATGACTTCAATTTCAACTGATACATCTTTTGGTAACTTTGCTACTTGTACACAAGAACGCGCCGGTTTATGTACAGAAAAATATGTACTATATACTTCATTCACCGCATCAAAATCATTCATATCTTTTAAAAATACAGTGGTTTTTACAACTGTTTCAAATGATGCTCCAGCTTCCGTTAATACCGCTTGTAAATTTCGAAACACTTGCTCTGTTTGTTCCTTTACATCTCCAGTCAAAAGTTCACCAGTTACTGTTAAAGGAATTTGTCCGGAGCTGTAAAACATATTATTTACAATAATACCTTGTGAATATGGACCAATTGCTTGTGGTGCTTCATTTGTTTGAACTACTTTCATCATTTTTCACCCTTTTATATTTTTTATCCCGCTTTTACAAACTAACCCCTACAGGAAAACTGCAGTTTTAGCAGGCGGTAAGCCCCCCAGAATCGAGAGCCTACCGTCTGCTAAAACATATCTATTGAAATGAATCTGGAATCCCTAAAACCAAAAATCAGGTAAGGGCCTTGCAACCCTAAAATAGCAGGATAAATGTTTCACTTTATAAAAAAAGATAAAGCAGTTGCTTTATCTTTTCTCTACTCTAGCGCATAGCATCTTTTTTAAACCACTCTATTAAGAAGATTATTTATCCTGCTACTTGCCACCCGATTGGTAAGAGTTTTTCGTCAGTGAGGGCTAAAAACCCTCTACTTATAAAAATTTCACTTTACCTCACTCAGTATCTACAATCATATCAGCAAACGGACTCAAAGAGTAATTCCCTTTTTCCACTTGAATCGTCTTTTCTTTCACATCTACTTCAGACAAGCGAATTAATGAAACAAACTTATCAACAAGTCTTTCCTCAATATCACTTGATTCCACTAAAACACCAATACCCACTACATTAGCATTAAATTCCTCAAGCATGCTCATCATACCTTGCACAGTTCCGCCAGCCTTCATAAAATCATCAATGATTAATACATTCGCGCCTTCTGGAAGACTGCGCTTTGCTAATGTCATCGTTTGTATACGCTTAGAAGAACCTGATACATAATTAATACTTACCGTTGGGCCTTCTGTTACTTTATTATCTTTTCTAGCAATCACAACTGGGACGTCTAAGTAATTGGCTACTGCATATGCCAAAGGAATCCCTTTTGTTGCAACTGTCATAACAGCGTCAATTGGCTGTCTCGCAAATACAGAAGCAAAGAGTCTCCCTGCACCATTAATGTAGCGCGGGTTACTTAAAAGATCCGTCATATATAAATAACCGCCTGGAAGAATGCGATCAGGATTCTCAAATAAATTACAAAGCTCATTAATAATTTGCGTTGCTTCCTCCTGGCTTATATATGGGATATATTTCACTCCTCCTGCTGCACCTGGTACCGTTTGTAATGTGCCGACTCCTTGTTGTTCAAACGTTTGTTTAATAATGACTAAGTCTTCACTAATAGAAGATTTAGCAGATTGATACCGCTCAGCAAAAAAAGTGAGAGAAACTAACTGACGAGGATTTTGAAGCAAATAATAAGTCATATCGACCAACCTTGTACTTCGTCTGATTTTCACGCTCTCACCTCAAATTACGAATATTTTAAACAAATCATAACTTATTATACGTATTTATTCAAGACTTTCTCGCTCTCCTAATAAACGTACTGCATATACTTGATCACAAAATCCTTTTAGTCCGTTATAAATACGGTGCATGCGTGAATCGTGACGAACTAGACCAAAGACCGTAGGCCCACTACCACTCATTAAAACTGCATCTGCACCAAAACGTTTCATCTGCGCTTTAATATGTGCAACTTCAGGATGCATTGAAAATGTTACATCCTCTAACACATTACCAACCGTCTGACAAATCCCTTCATAGTTACCAGTTTGAATCATTTCCACCATACAATCTACATCTGGGTGGTTTACACGATCTAATCGTAAATTTCCATATACATCCGCTGTTGATACACCAATATGCGGTTTTGCTAAAATAACCCAGAAAGAAGGCGGTGTCTTAATATGTTCAATTTTCTCCCCACGGCCTGTTGCAATGGCAGTTCCACCATATACACAAAATGATACATCTGATCCAATTTCGGCACCTAATTCTGCAAGTTCATCAATTGTAAGTCCAAGATTCCATAGTTTATTCAAACCGCGTAACGCTGCAGCCGCATCGCTGCTTCCACCCGCTAGTCCTGCTGCAACTGGAATTGTTTTCTCAATTGCAATAGAGACTCCTCTTTTTACTTGAAATCGTTCCTTTAACAGCTTTGCCGCTTGATAGGCTAAATTTCTTTGGTCGTCTGGGACATAACGATTATGAGATACGATTTCAATCCGGTCTTCAGATAAATCTGTTAGTTCTAACCGATCTGCTAAATCAATTGTTGTCATAATCATTTTAACTTCATGATAACCGTCTGACCTTTTTCCTAGTACATCTAACGACAAATTAATTTTTGCTGGTGCTTTAACTAGTAGCTTCAATCTATTCACCTACTCTATGTACTCAATCTTTTATCGTTTATTTTACCATAAATTTATAGTAGAACGATGACACTTCCCTAATTATAACGAAAAGCACCAAGAATGAAACTACTTATACCACTTTTTCGCGTGCAAAAAGCCGAGGAGCATCTCCTCGGCCACCGTAGCATAGAAGTATCTTACCGTTACTGGTTTTGTTTCATCAATTGCTGCTCTGCAATTTCAATTGCACGCTTAACCATGTTACCAGCATCTTTCGCACGAATTCCGCCCCATCCTTCTTTTTGCACAACATCATAAAATCCAAGCTCTTTTGCGAGCTCTTCTTTAAATTGGTTTGACATGACTCCTTTTCGTCTACTCAATGCAAGCCCCCCTTTATAGCTACGGTACATTTAGTATGTGACTTCACCACTTTCTTCAATTCCGGAAAATATATGTAATCAAGCAAAAATCATCCTTAAACAGACTGTTCCCCTAACATGATTTCATTATCTTGTGCATCATAAAATGTAAGTTCAACTGTTTCTGTTAATACGTCTGCATAGCTGTAAGAAACACGTTGAAATGTATCTTCTTGTTGATCAAGTTGAACTACAAAAACAGAACGATATGTTTCTGCTAACACACCAGATCGTTCTATCGTTTTTCTTCGACCACTATTCGCTTTGAGCATAAGCCTCTGGCCAAGATGATGGTCCAGTGCACTTTTGATTTCGTCTAAACGTTTCGACATATCGTGTTACACCTCGCTGTAATTGGTATGGAACGTATAAAAATATAAATCATATATGTATAGTCTGTACGTTCTTATACTTTTTTATCCAAATTCCTAACAGCAAACAGGTAAAAAGCAAGGCAAATACTTACCTTGCTCATTCTTCATAATATTGAAAAGGCATTCCCGTTCGCAAAATCCCTTTCGTTTCAACTCCGCCAAGTCCCTTCTCGCCAGTTACCGTGTTACGCACTACATCCCATACATTGACCCGTTCCATAAAAGAAGTAAAGCTCACTTTTGCTACAACATATACCGGATCTAATGCATGAATATTAATACGAGACGGAGAACTTGCAAAATTGGCTCCAGCGCGAATAAGAGCTTCAAAATGCGATTGACACGCCCCGGCAAAAATAACAAGGTTATCTAATGAAGGATACTTCTTTCGTACTGTACGTACGGCCTGTACAAAGTGCTTAGAATGACGGTAGGCTGCTAAATTTCCCATTTCTCCTTTTGACTTTGTATAGGCGTCATGCCCAGTAATCACTAAAATATCAGGACGAACATGTTCAATTAAATCTAGAACCTTTTCGTGCATCTCCGTTTCTTTACAATGAACCCCCTGTACTGGCACACCGATTTTTGTATATAAATCTAAACATTTTCTTAAATATAAAGGATCCCCATCAAGGTGGAGCACTTTACCTGGCATTTGAAAGTAATTTACCTCATTTGTATAACCACCTGTTGATTGATATTCATGACGCTGTCTCATTAATACATAATCTTGTTGAAATAAACGATATGTCTTTTCCATTGTTTCTCGTTCCTGCTTCACCCTTTTCGTATAATCCCGTTGATCGACAAGAACTAAATCGTCTATTGGTGCATCTGCTACGAGCCGAAATTCTTCCCCAAACAAAATCGCTATCGTATCTTTTATTTCTGTTACTCGAAAAAGAAGGTCGCGCTGATAGGACTTCCTCTCTACTAAATCTCCAACGTGTACAGCCATTTTTCTACCTCCAAACTCATAGGGACATATAACTCACTACGTTCTGTTTTAACCTATGAACTTACAGAAAAAAGGGTGACAAAAAAGGCAGCTCAGAACGAGCTACCTTTTACATTTTATATGAAAATAAAGCATTACTTAGCTTTGCAAACTCTTCAATTGATAATGTTTCTCCTCTTCGTTTCGGATCAATTTCAACTTCCGCTAATATACGCTCAAGTAATATTTTATCCTTTGGAAAACCATTTAAGTTATTAGATAAGTTATTCATTAATGTTTTACGTCGCTGCGCAAAGCTAGCTCTCACCACTTCAAAGAAGAATGCTTCATCTTTTACCTCTACAAGTGGCTTTGGACGTCTTAATAAACGAATAACTGCTGAATCTACATTTGGCTGTGGTACAAATACTGTACGAGGAACTGTCATCACTGTTTCAGGTTCTGTATAATATTGAATCGCAATTGATAACGAACCATAATCTTTTGTTCCTGGACGAGCCGCTAAACGATCTGCTACTTCTTTTTGCATCATGACCACAAAACCACGCACTGGTAATTGTTCTTCTAATAGCTTAAATAAAATTGGTGTTGTCACATAGTAAGGTAAATTTGCTACAACCATTACATCTTGACCTTCTGTAAACTGCTCTTGAAATACTCCAATTACATCAGCTTTTAAAATATCCTTATTAATTACCGTCACGTGATTATAAGGCGCTAATGTCTCTTCCAAAATAGGTAAAAGACGTTGATCAATTTCAAACGCTACAACTTTCTTAGCACGTTTAGCCAATTGCTCTGTTAACGCTCCAATACCAGGCCCAATCTCAATTGCCCCACTCTCGGGTCCAATTTCCGCATAATCCACAATACGATTTAACACATTTGTATCAATTAAAAAGTTTTGCCCTAAACTCTTTTTAAATGAAAACCCATACTTTTCAACAATATCTTTCGTACGATTTGGCGTTGCAATATCTTTCATTTCTTTTCCTCCTGTAATATTTGCTCATACGCTTTTGCAAAATCCTGCTTTGAAATTTGAAACATTTGCAAACGTTTATGTAACTGTTTTGCATTTGTATAACCAATCTTTAATAGCTTACCCATTCGTTCCCTGCGACTTTTTGCTTTTTCTCCGCCAACGAGTCCGGCTTCTACTAAGTCAATCCAATCAATTTCACTCGTGTATGCTTCCATCTCTCCGTGTAAATTTTCTAAAGCGCGTCGAATGGATTCATTAGAAGCATGCTCAATTCCAACACCCTTCTTCCGCTTCGCTAACGCTTCTTCTTTCGGTAAGAAGGCGTGTTTACACCCTGGTACTTTCTCAGAAATAATTTTACGAATACGCTCTCCTGGATAATCAGGATCTGTAAAAATAATCACACCTCGTGTTTGCTGTGCCAATTTTACCTGTTCAATAACATGATCTCCAATTGCCGAACCGTTCGTTTCAATTGTATCTGCATCTACTGCACGCTTAATGGCAACTGTATCATCCTTACCTTCTACAACAATTATTTCTTTAATCTTCATAACTTCCTCCACACTCATTTCACATCTCTAATTAGTAAAACAAAAAAACGCCTACTTTTCCATTATTATTTTCCTATTAATACAATTTAAAAAGCAGAGGAGAAAAAATCCCTCTGCTTACAATATTATTGTAACACCTTAATTTTCACCTGTTTTCTTCCCCAAGAGTCTGCTTGTGATTCCGTTGGCATAAGAACATCGATACGATATCCTTTAATTGCTCCGCCCGTATCGCCAGCAACTGCATATCCGTATCCTTCCACCCATACTCTTGTTCCAAGAGGAATAATATTCGGGTCTACTGCAATTAGTTTCATATTGGGATTTGCCTTATAATTATAACCACCTGCACTTACGCCTTCGCAGCCTCCGCAGTACGGAGAATATGCCGTTGCTTGTACATAAAATTCTTTGACAGCTACACCTTCTCCATCACCCAAAGTATTCTCCTCTTCTTCTTTGGTACCAACAGCTACAATACGATTTTTTTCTTCTTGTGCCACTTCTTCTTTTTGCAAGTTTCTTGAGACTTCATTTCCGTCCTCTTTTATAACCTCAAATATTTTCTTCTTTTTTCCTTCTATTCCTTCTTGAATCACTTTTTCAGTTCCTTTTAGGAGTGAAGAATCTTCTTGTCTCACTTCCGTAAAAGGAATTGGCTCTTCCACTGCATCGCTGACTTTTTCTACTCGAATCACTTTGACCTTCATATTTTGTTGCATCACTTCCTGCAAAGCGGGTTCTATTTTATCCATTTCACTTAGTGACACTTGTTGTTCTTTCAAAAAGTCAGCGACAGTAGTCGAAGTTGACCATACTTGCTGCTCCTGGCCGCCAACATGTAATGTAACTGGGAATGCTTTTTGAATCATGACTTTTTTCGTATCCTCTAAATCTGTATGCAAGTTAGGATATATTTTATCATGTTCATTAATTTCAATATGTTCTTCTACTAACAAATCCTTTACTGTCTTTACGGTTGATTGTACTTGTTTCTCTTTCCCATCCACCATAATCGTAAATGGTCTCGCTTTTTCTACAATTACCTTCATTTCACCATTAATTTTTGTAGAAAGTGCTGGATATATATGATCTTTTTTTGTTACTTGAATTCCTTCGTCTTGTAACAACTCACTTACAGTATTTGCATGCGTATAAATTTCTTGTTTCTTTCCATCTACTTCAACAACTATTTTGTCCGTTGTCCCTGCATAAGCTACGGTCCCAACAGATCCTGAAATAATTAATGCACTTGTAACTCTCACTGCTAATTTTTTGCCCGCTTCTAACCTGGATAATAAGTTCCTTGCATTTACAATCACAATAAAGTGCCCCCTTTGTCCCTGTCTAGATCAGAATTACTGAATCTCATTCTCCTACTCTTTCAAGTAGTATTACTCATCTGAAGATAAACATAGGTGAAGGAAGAAAAAGTGAGAGGAGGAATTCCTCCTCTACTTCTCATTATTGAATGCCGAATAGTCTTTTTGCATTTTCTGTTGTTTTTACTGCTACTTCTTCATAAGATAGTCCTTTTAAATTTGCAATTTCCTCCGCAACAAGCTTTACGTAGCTTGGTTCATTTCGTTTGCCACGAAACGGATGAGGAGTTAAATACGGACAATCTGTTTCGATTAAAAGTTGTTCCATTGGAATTTCCATCGCAACTTCTTTTGGCTTCTTTGCATTTTTAAAAGTTACTGGCCCACCTAATGAAATAAGGAAATTCATATCAATACACTGTTTTGCTACTTCAACACTACCGCTAAAACAATGCATAATTCCTCCTACTTCAGATGCGTTTTCTTCTTTTAAAATATCTACGATGTCTTGCGTTGCATCGCGATTATGTATGATGATTGGTAATTTCACCTTTCTCGCTAGTCTAATCTGTTTACGAAATACTTCCTTTTGCACATCCTTTGGAGATTTGTCCCAGTGATAATCTAAGCCCATTTCACCAAGTGCAACAACTTTTGGATGATTTGCTAATTCTTCTAACCATTTTAGATGCTCTTCTGTCATATCGATTGCATCAACAGGATGCCAACCAACAGCTGCATAAATAAAGTCATATGTTTCTGCTAATTCAATTGCCTTTTTAATTGTCCCTTCATCAAAGCCAACCACAACTGTATAAGAAACGCCAGCTTCTTTCATTCTTGCAATTACTTCCTGTAAATCCTCTTCAAATTGTTCTGCATTTAAATGTGAATGTGTATCAAACAACATAACAATAACTCCTTTTATTTGAAATAAATTCTATCATAGGTAAAAATTACTTTCCTAACAACGTAATAACAACCATATTACAATTTTGATACAAAAAAGGAAATTTTAGAAAGATTTTCGACAAGAAAAAAGATGCTTCACGAATGTTACACGTGAAACATCTCTCATTTTGTCATTATTACTTAATTTTTGTACCATTTGGTAAGTTTTGGTCGACTGTTGCTAACGATAATTTTCCGTTTTCTTCGCCTGCCAAAATCATACCTTGTGATAACTCACCACGTAATTTTACTGGCTTTAAGTTTGTAACACAAATGACCTTTTTCCCTCTTAATTCTTCTGGAGAATAAAATTTGGCAATTCCAGATACGACTTGTCTTTTTTCTGTACCTAAATCAAGTTGTATCTTTAACAACTTATCTGCTTTTTTCACAGGTTCTGCATCTAACACTTCTGCTACACGTAGATCTACTTTAAAGAAATCATCAATTGTAATTTCTTCTACCTCTGGCTCCGCTTCTTTCTTTTCTTCTACTTTTGGAGCAGAGCTCTTCATTTGTTCTTTAATATATTCCACTTCTACTTCTACTTCTAAACGCGGGAATACAGGCTGCCCCTTAGCAACTTTGGTACCAGTTGGAATACAACCAATTGCAGAAAGGCTATTCCAAGTTTTATATTCTTCATCTGTAATTCCAATTTGTTCAAAGATTTTTCCTGGTGTTTCTGTTAAAAATGGCATTAACATAATCGCTGTTTGACGAAGTGCTTCTGCAAGATGCGCCATAACAGAAGCGAGTTTCTCACGATCACTTTCATCTTTGGCTAATACCCATGGTTGTGTTTCATCGATATATTTATTTGTACGACTAACAAATTGCCAAATTGTACTTAGTGCCACCGAAAACTCCATGTTTTCCATTGAAGCTTCTACTTTTTGCAATGTATCTTTTGCAAATGTTACTAAAGCTTCATCAAATTCTGTTACATTTGCTTTGTAAGCTGGAATTTCGCCGCCAAAATACTTATCAATCATTGCTACTGTACGATTTAATAGGTTCCCCAAATCATTCGCAAGGTCGAAATTAATACGCTCAACAAATCCTTCTGGTGTAAATACTCCATCTGATCCAAATGGTACTTCACGAAGTAGATAGTAACGAAGTGCATCTAAGCCGTAGCGATCAATTAATGTGACAGGATCTACTACATTCCCTTTTGATTTACTCATTTTTCCATCTTTCATTAAAATCCAACCATGCGCAAACACTTTTTTCGGAAGTGGTAAATCAAGGGCCATTAAAATGATTGGCCAATAAATTGTATGGAAACGAACAATTTCTTTTCCTACTAAATGCACATCTGCTGGCCAATACTTTTTATACTTTTCTTCATTCGCTGTTCCATAGCCTAATGCCGTAATATAGTTAGATAATGCATCTACCCATACGTAAATAACATGCTTCGGATTACCCGGCACACGGACACCCCAGTCAAAAGAAGTACGAGAAACAGCTAAATCTTCTAATCCTGGTTTAATAAAATTATTAATCATTTCATTTTTGCGTGATTCCGGTTGAATGAAGTGTGGATTATCTTCATAAAACTTTAATAGTCGATCTACATATTTCCCCATTCTAAAGAAATATGATTCTTCACGAACAAGTTCTACTGCATGACCACTATCTGGGCTCTTTCCACCAATTACTTTTCCATTTTCCATCACTGGATCAACAAGTTGATGCTCTGTATAGAATGTTTCATCTTGTACAGAATACCAACCTTCATATTCATCAAGATAAATATCACCTTGGTCAACAAGTTGCTTAAAGATTTTTTCTACAACTTCTTTATGACGATCTTCTGTTGTACGGATAAAATCATCATAAGAAATATCCATTTTATTCCATAAATCTTTGATTCCTGCTACAATATTATCGACATAAGCTTGCGGTGTAACATTTAATTCTTCTGCTTTTTTTTGAATCTTTTGTCCATGTTCATCAGTGCCTGTTAAATAGTAAACGTCATATCCTTGCATACGTTTATAGCGTGCCATCGCATCTCCCGCTACCGTCGTATAAGCATGTCCGATGTGAAGCTTTCCACTTGGATAATAAATCGGAGTTGTAATATAAAAGGTCTTATTTTCCTCTGTCATTGTTTTGAACCTCCCAAATGACCTCATATGTATTTATAAACAGTATATCAAAAACTCACGTATAAAAACGAGTGAATGCTCTATATCTTTATCATCTATTACTCATATTAAGAAAAAATATACATTTTAGCACCTCAGAATTGTCGATAAAATTAAGATAATAAAACAAATCTCTCTATACATCTATTATTTTTTAGTATATATAATAAGTAGATGCGAAAATCTACAAAACTTTTATAAATTTTACAATTAAGGAATTGACGGAAATGTCAATGATTGGTATCATATGTGCATAGGGTATTTTGTCGAAAAATGACGAATTAAAATAGATGTACAAACTTGCAAAATATGAGGAGGAGAAACAAATATGAAATCTACTGGTATCGTTCGTAAAGTTGATGAATTAGGCCGCGTTGTAATTCCAATTGAATTACGCCGCACACTAGGTATTGCAGAAAAGGATGCTCTTGAAATCTATGTTGATGATGAGAAGATTATCTTAAAAAAATATAAGCCAAACATGACTTGCCAAGTAACTGGTGAAGTTTCTGATAGTAACCTTTCATTAGCTGAAGGTAAAATCATTTTAAGCCCAGAAGGCGCAGAACAAATCTTAAAAGAGTTACAACAATTCATCGCAGCAGCAAAATAAAAGCTTCTCTATTAGAGAAGCTTTTATTTTTTAAACATGGTATGCTTGATATACATCCCGTTTCGACATATTTCGATCTTTTGCAACCATTTTAATTGCTTCTTTAGAAGAAAGACCTTTCTCCTCTATGTAGTATTCGACATGTCCCTCAACAGTTAACGTTTCCCACCACACTTCTTCATCTGCCGCTTCTTCCGTAGAACCTTCTACTAGAACACAAAATTCTCCACGTACTTCATTTTCCTTTGCCCAATGAATAACTTCCTCTAAGGAACCACGAATAAATTCTTCAAATTTCTTCGTAAGCTCGCGACACAATGCAACATTTCTATTCCCTAACACATCTTTCATAGAAATTAATGTTTCTCCTAATCGATGTGGCGCTTCGTAAAACATCATTGTATTTGGAATATAACGCAACTTCTCCAATTCTGCTTTACGCTCTTTTTTATGTCTCTGTAAAAATCCATAGAAATAAAAGTGCTTTGTCTCTAATCCAGATGCAATTAATGCTGTAAGCGCAGCATTTGGACCAGGAAGGGGCACAACTGAATACTGCTGCGCTACTGCCTGTACAACGATGTCATAACCAGGATCCGAGATACACGGCATACCTGCGTCACTAACAAGTGCTACCGTTTTTCCTTGGTCTAACATATCTAAAATTTTTCGACCACTCACTTCTTTATTATGTTCATGATAACTCATTACTGGTGTTTCAATTTCAAAATAATTACATAGTTTTTTCGTTTGCCTTGTATCTTCTGCTGCAATAAAGTCTGCTTCTTTTAATATACGAATCGCGCGAAATGTCATGTCTTCTAAATTTCCAATTGGAGTTGGAACTAAATATAATGTTCCTCTCTCATTCATCTGAAAGCTTTTTTGCTGCCACATAATAGTCTCCTTTTTGTATATACTCATCTTTTTGTTTCCGTTTTAACTGTTTAAAACGATATTCTGCCTGCATTGCAGTCCTTTTTTCTTCATAAGTTTCAAAATATTTTAACCTAACAGGACGCCTTGCTCTTGTATAGCGGGCTCCTTTTCCGCTATTATGAGCTTCAATTCGCTTCTCTAAATGGTTTGTATATCCCGCATAGTAGCTCCCATCAACGCATTCAACAACATAAAAATAATGCCTATTCTGCTCCATATAAAATCGTGTTCATTTCTTTCGTATATTCGTTATTATCTTCATATACAAAAAGGGGTGGCAAAATTTTCAAATCAGCATTCCCATCTTTAATACCTTCAATTAATAACGTATTGGCTTCTTTACCTACTTTTGGATATACAAATTGGAGGCGTTTTGGTTCAATTTTATATTTTCGCATAAGTGTTACAATATCAAGTAAACGACCAGGACGATGTACAAAGGCAACCTTCCCTCCCTGCTTAACAAGTTGGCTGCTAACACGCACAACATCTTCTAGCGTACACATAATTTCGTGACGAGCAATCGCTAAATGCTCATTTAAATTCTGTTCAGACGGTTTTGGTGTTTGAAAGTATGGCGGATTACATGTAACAGCATCAAACTGATGTCGGCCTATTTGCTCTGGCATATCCTTTAAATCACCGTGAATAAGCCGTATTCTCTCTTCTAAATCATTATATTGAACACTTCTAACACCCATGTTGTAAATACGCTCTTGTATTTCAACCCCCGTAATCCTTCCTTTCGTACGGGAACTTAATAAAAGGGGAATCACTGCATTTCCTGTGCACAAATCTAATATATTTCCTTTCTGAATCGGCATCCACGCAAAATTCGCCAGTAGCACTGCATCTAATGAAAAATTAAATACTGACGGACTTTGAATAATTTTCATATCTTTTGATAGTAAATAATCTAAACGTTCATCTCCATATAACTGCATATATTTCTTTCCTTCCTTATCATTCAAGCTTATTTTAACAGACGTTAAGACAATCTATGCCCTGATCTACTTTACTTATATTTTGGGTATATGTACAAAAAATTACCTTTCCAATTTATTGGAAAGGTAATTTTATTTTTTATTTAAAAATGATAAACAGAATAAACAATCCCCTTCTTTACGTACACTTCCATAATGCAAATTGCAAATATGAAAACCTTCTTGATACAGGCGTGCCAAATTATCATATCCTTCACCGATATCTATTTTAGGCTTTATCTCTTTCCGTTTAGTCGACTTTTGTTTCTGCTTATTCTGAACTTCTTCAAAACGATTTCGCAAATTTTCATTTTCCATTTTAATATGTTGGTTTTCTTCAAGTAGCTCTGCGAGATGCTGCTTTAATTCTCCCAACTGTTTATAGAGATGTCCAATTTGCTCTTCCATACTGGAAACTGCTGCAAAAATATCTTTTTTCTCCACAAGCACCCACCTCATTAATCTGTGGTTTGACTCGAAACGACCCCTTTATTTATTAATTCATCTAACGTATATTCTACTATCCGTTCCTTGTCTACTAATTCCACTTGAATTAATCTTTCTAAAATATTTAATCCGATTACACGACCAAGACCATGCGGTGTTTGTATCTTTTCATCTAAATCTGGAAGCTGTTCTTTTGCTGCTTCATATTCATCATTTTCATATTTTAAACAACACATCAGTCGACCACATAACCCAGAGATTTTCGCAGGGTTTAACGATAAATTTTGATCTTTTGCCATTTTAATGGATACAGGTTCAAAATCCCCTAAAAAAGTAGAACAGCACAGCATTCGGCCGCATGGACCAATACCGCCAAGCATTTTTGCTTCATCACGAACACCAATCTGTCTTAACTCGATTCTTGTCCGAAAGATAGCTGCTAAGTCTTTTACAAGCTCACGAAAATCAATACGACCGTCCGCCGTAAAATAAAAAATAACCTTATTGCGATCAAATGTATATTCCACGTCAACAAGTTTCATATCAAGATCATGCTCGATCACTTTCTGCTGGCAAACTTGATATGCTTCTTTTGCTGCGCGTTTATTTTCCTCAACAATTGTACGATCACTTTCATCTGCGATACGAATGACTTTCTTTAGTGGTAGTACAACATCATTTTCATCGACTTGTTTCTTAGTGATGACAACTTTCCCATATTCGATTCCCCGTACTGTTTCCACGATCGCAAATTCATTTTCCGAGATATCAAATTGATTTGGGTCAAAGTAATACACTTTTCCGGCCTTCTTAAAACGAACACCTACTACATCATACAAACGGTCATCCCTCCTGCAACCGCAACACTAACTGCTCGAACACAAGCTGCGCATTTACATTAGCGTTGATTCTATTTTTTGCTTCTAATATATTGAAAAGAGCCGATACAATGCGCTTTTGAGAATAGGAAAAAGATTGGAATAACCCTTTTTGGTCCTGAAAAACTAGACGATCTTCTTCTCCCAATTGAACATATAATAAATCCTTATAAATAAGGAGCAACATATCTAATCCTAACTGTAATTGTTCTTTCTCTCCAAAATGCTTCACCCACTTCTCCTGTACAAAAAAAAGAGACGTGGTATCTTTCTCTAGGGCTTCACATAATTTTATCACTAAAGTTCGTGCTTGTGCAAACCATTCATCACCGCAAAACGATAACGCCTCATCAAAACTATTTGTAAGTTCAGCCGCAAGATTTCCTAAAGAAACACTTACTTCTTCTCTTTCTAATCGGTTTACCAGGGCATCTTTTGGAAGAGGTCGAAATGTAACAATTTGACATCGTGATAAAATGGTACTTAAAATTTGATGGCTTTGCTCAGTTAACAAAATAGCCGTTGTATCACTGCTCGGTTCTTCTAAAAATTTAAGCAATGTATTCGCGGCATTTGTCGTCATCTTATCTGCATGCTCAATAATATATATTTTTTTAGTTGCTTCTAGACCCGTTTTAGAAAATTCTTCTTGTAATTCATTGATTTGCTGTTTCTTAATTGATAATCCATCTGGTGTAACGGTATATACGTTTGGGTGATTGCCCGAATGAATACGCCGGCAATTCGTACATGTATGACAAGGCTCTACACCATTTCTCTGCAAACAAAGAAAACTTTTCGCCATTTGCACAGCTGTTTCAAGCTTCCCTGTTCCTTTTGGCCCTTCTAACAAATAAGCGTGGGATATACGCTCTTTTGCAATACTATTCATTAACATTTTTACACCAATGGGTTGTATAAGAGACAGTTGTTCCCACGTCTTCGTCATGTTTCATACCTCACTTTTTATACTTTCTTCTATTATAACAACTTTTGTTCAATAAGCTGAGTAACTTCTTCTACAACGGCTTCCATTGGTTGATCTGCATTTACAACGACAATGCGATCTGCAAATCGATCTACTAATTGTAAATATCCTTCATGAACACGTTTATGAAATTCGATACTTTCTAAATCTAAGCGATTTACTTCTCTATTACCATCTTTTCTAATGCGTTCTAAGCCAACCTCTGGCTCAATATCTAAATAGATTGTAATATCCGGCATACAATCTTCTGTCGCAAAACGATTAATCTCAAATACTTTATCAACACCCAGACCTCTTGCATATCCTTGATAAGCAAGGGAGCTATCAATAAAACGATCGCATATTACAATATAATTATCTTCTAATGCTGGCATGACTTTTTCTACTAGATGTTGTCTGCGTGCTGCAGCATATAATAATGCTTCTGTACGTGCTTCCATCATTGTATGTTCTTTTTTATGTAAAATGGTACGAATTTCTTCTGAAATCTTAATACCGCCTGGTTCGCGTGTTGCCACTACTTTTTGTTCCTTCTTCTCAAAATACGGCAATAATTTTGTAATTAATGTAGATTTTCCTGATCCTTCTGGTCCTTCAATTGTTACAAACAATCCCTTCATCTATAAAAACCTCTTTCTCTATATATCATATACAGTAATATTTTTTGGATTTCCTTGAAAACGTGCGCCGCTCTCTTCTAAATAAGAAATTTGATTTATATGCTCTGACGTAATTTTTTCTCCATACATGAGCAATGGGATTCCTGGTGGATACGGTATAATCATATCGGCCGCAATCATACCTAACGCCTCTTCTAAAGGTATAACTTTCTTCTTATACTTCTCCAATTCCTTATATGTAAATGCCAAAGAAGATAAATTTTCTTTATCAGGATAACGAATACACAGCCCAGTATCTTCTACATCATATGAGCATAGTGCACTTTGTAGCCTATCGATTACTTTTATATAATCCTCATTTACTTGGAGCGGTAAGATAAGTAAAACATTATAGGGATCTGCCATTTCAACATACATACCGATTTCTTCAAATACATGTTGCAATTCATATCCAGAGAGCTTACACCGTGTTTGTACGGTTACTTTTAATACATCTTGTATTGGGTAGTCTAAAACAGCAAGTTGTGGAATACGATGTAACACTTGACGAAACTGCTCAGTAAATGCAGCAAGTTCCTTACATCCTTCTTCTTTTATCTTCGCTAATGCAAAACGAGCTATATCTAATGAAGCCATTATTGGATAAGATGGACTACTAGATTGCAATATATTTAAATAAGAAGAAACTTTTTCTTCATCCACGATAGAACTATTTATATGTAAATATGAACCCATTGTCATTGCTGGTAGCGTTTTATGTGCCGAATGGACAACAATATCAGCTCCATATGCAAGCGCCGATTTGGGAAAAGGTTCTCCAACACAAAAATGCGCTCCATGCGCCTCATCTACTAAAACAGGAATACGATGTGCATGTGCTAATGTAATGCTCTTTTCTAAATCTACGCCCATACCATAGTAATTTGGATGCGTTAAAATAAGAGCTTTCGCTTGCGGATATTTTTGAATTGCAGCTTCAATCACTTCATAAGGAACACCAACAGGTACACCATATTCTTCATCAATCCACGGCTCTAGAAAGACAGGACGTGCTCCAGCTAATTTAAGACCATTCATAATGGATTTATGAGCATTTCTTTGTACAAGAACGGTATCATGTTCATTACAGCATGCTAACAGCATAGCTAAATTTCCAACCGTTGAACCATTAATTAAAAAATAGCTTTTTTGTACTTCATATAACCCCGCTAATAATTGTTGCGCTTCTTCTATACATTCAAATGGACTATGAAGATCATCAAGTCCAGTAAGCTCTGTTACGTCAATAGAAAGTATATCATGAAAATACTCCTGTGCTTCATGTGGAAAATTCGTTCCATTTTTATGACCTGGAACGTGAAAGGATACTGGTTTCTTACTTGCAAAAGTTTTTAATGCTTCATATAAGGGCATTTTTCTTTGATCCATACTCACTCTTCCTTACTATTCATTCTCTCTACATTATACCGGGATTAAAAAAAAAAATAATAGGCATATCTGCCTATTTTCTAACGCAATACTTGTATTTTCCGCAGTTGTTGTAAATAAAACATATACTTCGGATCATTTGTACTTGTTTCTATCATTTCTCGCTCGCATGATTCACATATGAAATTCCTATACAAATGAATTCCACTATCCTTCTTATGCTCACATACAATACAAATCTCTTCTTTTGTAGTAACAGATCCCATATATTCGCCTAGTTATCGTAGTCTATCTAACCATCATTATATAAAACTAGACAAACGATAATTAAGCCTTTCCTCCCCTCTATACGAAATGAAACAATACATTTATAAGCGTTAACATTTTTTAAAAATATATACATCCTTTACACTTTTAGTGTATGAATCATTTCTAGGCGAAGTGTCTGTCTGAGAAATAGTTGAATTAACCTGCCCTTATAGGCGACATCCCATCTATTTCTTAAAAAGTAAATCTTACTATCCGAGAATAGCGGAGTATAAATAAAAAGACGAGTCCAATGACTCGTCTTTCGTTTGCCTGGCAACGTCCTACTCTCACAGGGACAAAGTCCCAACTACCATCGGCGCTAGAGAGCTTAACTTCCGT
>NZ_JBHTHG010000007.1:0-414073 GCF_042676365.1 Bacillus sp. CGMCC 1.60114 | reverse complement strand
GAAGGCATTGAGTAATACGAATAGGTGTAAAATAGAGAAAAACAAAAAGAAAAACATAAAAAAGGGGGGAGCGCAAAGCGCTCCCCCCTTTTGTCAACAGCCCCGAAAGGGCAGCTTTTTTGTATGACTTAATTTTTCATCCGGTATGTTATAATGGAAAATAAAGGGATTGATATATGTGTTATTTGCTAATATCTTTTTTGGAAGCATTGCTATCCTTTACTTTCTAATCATGATTCCAATTCAATACTCTTATATATCCGGTTTAAAAGAAAGAATGAAGAAGACAGGTCTCGCGCAAAATGAGTTATACGAAAAGATGTCATTTGAAGAAGAACAAGCGCATTTCAATCTGCAAGGAAACTTATTTAATTTACCGTCGGCTATTGTTGCGAGTCTTATATATAAACTGCGCCATCGTTAGTAAGTGTCTTTATTTTAAGACAAGTCCTAAAACAGTGACTGCACTGTAGCAATAATAAAAAATCAGAAAAGGCCGGTCTCACTATTGATGAGCCGGCTTTTTTGTATAGTATGTAGGAATTTAATTTCGTTAGGTTGGTTGGAATCCCTACACAGATCTCTAAACTAAAAAACGGAATTATCCTTGTTCCTTTTCAATATACATGCAATGGGGAATATGATTTCATCTAGATGTATCTTGTCCTACTCAAGACAAAAGCTTTGTAACGCCTGTCGTTTTTCCTTTGTTAAACCAAACTCATGAGCAAAGTACGTATCAAGGTTTCCATACGTATTCGTAATAGATTGGAAAACACCTTCTAAAAACTCCTCTTTTACTCCAAGCAGCTGTTCCATAATTTGAAGACCTCTGTCATCCAAATGCGCTGAAATTTCCTTCAATACCTTTTCGTTAAACTCTTTCATCGTTTCATTTGTCAATAAATAATCTTCCATAACAGTTTCTTTTGGAACTCCAAGCACAGATAAAATAAGAGCAGCACCAACGCCCGTACGATCCTTTCCAGCGGCACAATGATGTAATAATCCCAAATTATTTGGATCTTGGATAATTTCCATCAATCGTTTGTAAGATGGATTGTTTAGCGGAAGTTTGGAATACACCTCCGACATAATATCTAAGTTAAGATTTTTGAAGAAATTACTTCTAGCCATTTCTTTGATCGTGCCGAATTGATTATTTTGCTCTGATGCCGGGATACGTTCGTATGCCACATTTGAAAGTATCGGATCGGGCTTCTTTTGTGCTTCCAGCTCATCGCGATAATCAAAAATGTATTTAATGTTTAATGTTTGTAAGAAATTCATATCTTCATCTGTCAAACCTGTTAGTTCGTCTGAACGGAAAAAAAGTCCAAACTTTACTGTACGGCCATCCGATGTTTTATAGCCGCCCATGTCACGAAAGTTATTAGCTCCAATAAAGGGGACTACTCGGTTTGCAGGATATGTCGCATAACGATTTGCTGTTGTGATTTCCATTAAAATAAACACCTCTTCTATTTGTAATTAAGAACACTTGCTCGTTGGAGAGTTGGATGATAACTTTCTCTTTTTCACAGCAAGTTGTATACAAGTAGAATACTACCTAATTGTAAAAAAAATATTAAGGCTTTTTAAAGTTCTTGTAACTTTCAAATTTTAGATGCATTGAAATAATATTTTGGGGTTTCCTTATAGTTCAAAAACAGGTATTTTGTACACGAAAAGGATATACGGGAGTTATACATTCCTACAGCTAATCTAGAACTTTATATGAAAGATAGGAAGAAATTAATAAAAAAAGCGTCCCATATTATCAGAAAGGAAAAAGAGAAAGGGACGAAAGATTTATGATCTGACGTCCCTAAGTAATAGATAAATAAGTGAAATTCAAAATTTACATTCTTCCTTCCATTACTAAACGATTACGATTGTTGAGAAGAGTCTCTTTTACTATTTGCTTTGCACCTTCATAGTCTCTGGATGCCACAGCTTGATAAAGAGATTCATTAATGCGGTTAGCGGAATAATGAGGCTGATGAGGAGTAAGCTTCCAGTTTACGGTAGCAATCATGATGATTTTATCTTGATATGAATCCATAATTTGCAGCATAGCTTGATTATTTAAGGCAGACATAATGCTGCGTGAAAACAAATGGGAGTATTTGACGTATTCAGGATAATCATCTTGCTGGCTAGCTTCAATCTGATTTTTGAGACATTTTTCTAATTCCGAGATATTTAAAATACAACCGCGTTCAATCATAGAATCTAGTACATGTATTGTAAAAGAGGCCATTACTTCCATCATATCCAATATTTCTTTAACCGAAATCTCTTTCACTAAAACGCCCCGATTTTTTAATGAAACCACAAAACCCTCCGATTCCAAATGGGAAATGGCAGTTCGAATCGGTGTTCGACTCATGTTTAGTTCGTTTGCAAGTTCGTTTTCTGATAATAGTGTTCCAGGCATGAAATCGCCAAGAATAATCTTTTGGCGTATTTTTGTATAGGCAATGTCTATTAAAGATTTAGATGACATGAACTTTTAATTCCTTTCATTTATCATTTACAAAATTATCTTACAGTAAGCAAGTTTCAACCGCAATTAAAAATCGTAAGTACAGGTTCACAATAAATAAATGAGAAAGTTACATGAACTTTAAAAATGATTAATATTTCATTTACATTCCATTGGTATTCTTCTTGTATACAACTAAGAAAGGAAGGTATACCTAAGCCAACAGATTGTTTCTCGCTGTTTGTAGACCAATGACTTTAAGGAGGAAGATAGAACAAACTAATAAGCACAGAAAAGGTTGTATAGAAACATAAATAACAAACAATTAGGGGGAGACATACAATGAAGGTTTCGTCAAAAACGGTTCTATCTTACGGACTAGGGAGTCTTGGGCAGAATTTAGTTTATATTTTGACTGTTAGTTATTTAATGTTATTTTATACCGATTACTTTGGGATATCAGCAGCAACTGTAGGAACATTATTTCTTGTAGCCCGATTGTGGGATGCTTTATTGGATCCTTTTATAGGCATTGTGGTAGATAATACAAAATCTAGATGGGGAAAGTTTAGGCCGTATCTTTTGCTTCCCCCCGTTATTATGGCCGGTTTTACAGTTCTTTGCTTTTTGCAGCCTAATATCAGTCCTGCCGCTAAGATCATTTACGCTTCTGTAACCTATATCATGTGGGGAATGAGCTTCGGTCTGGTAGATGTTCCATATTGGTCTATGACATCCGCTATCACAGACGATCCAAAGGAAAGAACAAAAGTGGTGATGGTGCCTCGTGTAATGGCAATTATCGCTGCATTATTTGTAAGTGTCTTTACCTTACCGCTTGTTAAAGCGTTAAACAGTTGGGTCCTTGTCAGCTCGATCTATGCTGTATTATGTATCGGCTTCTTCTGGATTACGTTTTTCAATGTAAAAGAACAAGTAATAGTAGCACGAAACGAAAAGTTTACGTTCAAAGATGCCTTTCGTGTAATCAAATCGAATCAGCCGCTTTTGTTGCTGTTGTTGACAATGTTAATGGAAGACATCGTAACAAAATTCCGCGGTGCTTTCGGTATCTACTATTTTAAATATTATTTACATGCAGAAAATCTTTTCCCTGTGTTTTCTTTGGTGAGCATAGTGCCAGTATTAATAGGAGGCCTGTTAGCACCTACGATTTCGAAGCGTTTAGGGAAAAAGAAAACTACTATTATTGGAATTATTGGTTACGGTGTAGAGCATATTGCTTTATTCTTTGTAGGCAAAAATATGATTCCGTTTTTTACATTAAATATTCTAGGTGGCTTATTTTTTGGTATAGCGACGATTACAATGAGTGCTATGATTGCTGATTGTGTGGAATACGGGGAATGGAAAACTGGAAAACGGGCAGAGGGAACGGTATTTTCTACTAACACTTTCCGCTCTAAATTCGCAGGAGCGATTGGCGGGGGAATAGGAGCTTATGCGCTTTCTGGTATTGGTTATATCCCGAATCAAACTCAAGCAGGTACAACGATGGTTTGGATGCAGTTGTTTTTTACGCTTATTCCAGGGATTTTGCTGCTTATCTCTGTTATACCGCTTATGAAATATCAGTTAACAGAAGGGTTCTATGAAAAAATCCTATCTGAAATAAAAATTAGACGAAAGAGCCATACGACTGAATTTAAGAATGCGCAATAAGAGCTGATGATTCGGGCATGTATGAAAAAACATACAAATCAGGGGGAGTAAACATGATGAATTTAAGAGAAAATCCTTTCTATCTAACAGATCAAGATATTGCATGGGTGAACGAAACCTTATCCTCTATGACGACTGAAGAAAAAGTCGGACAACTTTTCTGCCTGCACGGTATGGAGAAGGATGAAAAGAAATTGAAAGAAATGATCGAGACATTTAAACCTGGTGGGTTTATGTTTAGGCCAGACAAAGGAAAGGCAATGCAAGAGGTTCATCGTTTTTTACAAGAGCAATCCGCTATTCCTCTACTTCTTGCGGCAAACCTAGAAGCCGGAGGAAATGGCATTGCATTGGACGGGACAGCAGTTGCTAATCCCATGCAGACAGCAGCAACAGGAAACACAGAAATAGCATACAAGTTAGGGGAGATTGCAGCTAAAGAGGGCAGGGCTGTCGGCTGTAACTGGTCTTTTGCACCTGTAGTAGATATTGATATAAACTTTCGAAATCCTATTACCAACATTCGTACCTTTGGATCAGATGTATCCACAATTATAAAAATGAGCAAAGAGTATGTACAAGCCTTGCAAGAAAACGGACTAGCGGCATCCATTAAACATTTTCCAGGAGACGGTGTGGATGAAAGAGATCACCATCTAGTGACTTCTGTTAACTCTCTCTCTGTAGAGGAGTGGGATCGAACCTATGGTATTATTTTTAAGGAATTAATTGAGGCAGGTACAAAAACGATTATGCCTGGACATATTATGCTTCCTCATTATTCCAGAAAGCTTCGTCCTGATATTAAGGAAGAAGAAATCATGCCGGCTACTCTATCAAAAGAATTGTTACAGGATTTACTAAGAGAACAACTGCAATTTAATGGTGTCATTGTCTCTGACTCTACAATGATGGCTGGGTTCGCAATGGCAAAAAATAGAGAAGAGGCAGTTCCTTTAACAATCGAAGCGGGCTGTGATGTGCTGCTCTTTAACCGAGATGTACAAGAGGACTTTGAATTTATGATGAAGGGTCTTGAAAACGGACTGCTGACGATGGAAAGAGTAGAGGAAGCAGCCACGAGAGTGTTGGCCTTAAAAGCATCTCTTGGTCTCCATAAAAAAGAAGCCGTTACATTAATTCCGAGAGAAGAGGAGCTTAAGGTACTCGGCTGTCAAGAACATAAGAAGTGGGCATCCATTGCAGCAGATGAATCTATTACCCTGGTAAAAGATACAAAACAATTACTGCCTATATCCGCTGATCAATATCGGAGAGTTTTGTTAATTCCTATAGAAAACATAAATTCTCAGTTAAAAGCAGAAGGCTTCTACTCAAAATCCTACACTGAAAGATTTGCAGATAAGCTGCGAACAAATGGGTTTGAGGTGGTTCTCTTTGATCCAAATCAAAATTTTGGAGCGTCATTTACAGCTCCTACGTACACAATAAAAGAACAATTTGACCTTGTTATTTATTTAGCGAACCTTCCTACCGCTAGCGTAAAGCCTACTTTGCGGCTGCAGTGGTCGCCAAAGCTTGCGGGCGATTTACCATGGTTTATTCAGGAAGTGCCTACTATTTTCATTTCTTTAGCTAATCCGTATCATTTATTTGATATTCCGAGAGTTCCTGTCATGATTAACTGCTATCACGCAAACGAAGACATTATTGATTATCTTTATAAGAAGTTAACGGGGGAATCCGAATTTAAAGGAAAGAGTCCGGTAGATCCATTTTGTGGATGTTGGGATACACGGTTTTAACCAATGAGATGTTATTAATGAAGAAAGTTAACTGAGTATGTGCCTTTCTGCGAAATGTAGATCATGCTCCATCGCTATGAAGTTAAGAAATTAGCCGTTTTAAAAAACGAAAAAATGAGCTGAATTTTCATAAATAACTGTAGAAATATAAAATTTTCGTTTGGAGGAACTTCGATCGTAAATAGAAAGTAAATTTTATATAGAGGAAAGTGTCGCTATTTCAGAAAAGGAGTTAAATTGTCTAGAGGCACTTGCCGAAACTGATAGAAGGAACGAGATAGCCGTGTTTTTGAAAATTGCAGAACAAGTTTCAGAAACATAGCTATCTGCGCTTCTTGATTTACCGCTCATGTGGAATTATTTTGTGAGTGAGTTTTCCTTATCTAACAGTGTTAATAATTTTTTATAATTAGATAAAGTAGTTTCATCTTCAACTTTATCACCAGATTTAAAAAATGAAATATTTCCTGTTCCATTGTTCATTTGGTCATTTTCTTCGAGAATTCTCTTTAAATTTTTAGCAGTTCCAACACTTCCGTCGATAATGTCTACATCTTCGTCCAAAAGTTTCTGTAGACTGGATTTAAAATATGGAAAATGAGTACAACCGAGAACGATTGTTCCAAATTGTTTTAAATCAAATATAGATAATTGCTGTCTTAAGTAGGGTAAAACTTTATCTTCACTAAATTCGAATTCCTCAGCAAATTGCACAAGACCAGGAAGAGGTAGACTTTCAACAATATCATGATTATCTATACTTTTTACTAAATTTTGAAATTTTTCCTCTTTAAGAGTTAGTTTAGTTGCTAACACTAAAACCTTTTTTCGCTTTTCTTCACTATTTTGAACAGCTGGTTTTACAGCTGGCTCAATCCCTAAAATCGGAAAATCGTACTTTTTACGTAAGTCTTCCACAGCAATACTCGTTGCTGTATTACAAGCAATGACTAATGCTTTGACATCTTGATTCGCAATAAAGTCAACAGCATCAAAAATATATTGTTTTACCTCTTCCTTTGGTTTTTCGCCATATGGAACATGTAAAGTATCGGCATAAAAAATATAATCTTCATTTGGTAAGAACTTTAATGATTGATGGAGTACAGTAATTCCACCGATACCAGAGTCTAAAAATCCTATTCTCACTGCTTTCACTTTCTTTCCTTTTTAATCAATTCAATTGTATTCTATCACTTATATTTTTTTAGTACCATTTTTACTATGAATTAACTTACTTTCAATTTTAAAATTGAAAACGGTCATCCTTCCATGAAAGGATGACCGCTTTTTTATATTTTCAATGAATCTTATAGAAAAATTACAGTTATTGGATAAAGTGAAACTTCCATCAGTGGGGGGTTCACTTTATCCCCCACTGATGGATAGTTGAACCAATCGGGCTCTTACGGGCAGTTATCTCCCACCTATTTTCTTTGTTTTTTCAGAACCTTGGGGTGGGAGTTATACTGCCCGTTAATGCGGGATAAAGAAATGACTCCTATTTAACCGCAATGCCAAATTCACTCAACGCAAGTGCTTGAAAAGTTTGCATATCAATTGTTTGTTTAGATTTATGCTTCCCTTTCGTTATGGTACAGGTTTTGTCTGTCAGCGTAACGTGGCCATCATCTGTTAGTTTTGCAAGAAGTGGCGATTTATTAAATGGTGATTGTTCATGGTAGGTAATAATTTGTTGTGCGTTCTGTAAAGCTGTTTTATCAATTGGCGATGTGGAGAAGTCATAGCCAATTTCTAGAGTGCCATTTCGATATTTTTCAAATGCGTATTCTCCTAAATCTGTTTTTTTCTTTTGAATGCGGTATTCACCTGTTGAAGAAGGTACTAGTTCCCCTGTAAACGGAAGAGGTTGCAGGGCATGGTGTGAACCGAAACCAACATCAATTAGGTATGGCCGATTATTATGATGTAGAATCGTTGCAAAGTGCGTTTCAATTAGCCGAATTTCTCCATCATTAAATACAGTGCCAGATATCATATGGACTTGAAATCCTAGTTCTTTTAAAGCGTAGTAAAATAACGGATTCAGCTCATAGCAAACGCCGCCGCGCTGGTTGTCTATAATCTTTCTTTTTAAGTTTTCAAAGGTAATATCAATATTTTCATTTTGTATAATACTAATATTTTCAAATGGCACATGTTTAGCAAATTGAGATTGTAATACACGAATATCTTCAAATGTTACATCTTGCTTTTTATATTGAATGCGGTTAAAAAAATCTTTTAGAAAGGTGTTCATTTTATTTCACCTCAAGATTATTTTTGTAACTGTTCTGCTTCCTCAATCGCAAGCGGTAAGAAATGTTTATATTGGCGAATTCCATTGTAGGTGCTAACTCCGCCAACAATTACAAATAAAGTGCCAACGATTATACGAGCCGTTGAAAGATCCAAGAAAAATTGATTCAGGCCAAATAATGCAACAAATAATCCAAGTGCAATCGCTGATTTTCCAGCAAGCCATCCTTTCTCCATGGAACGGTTTGTACGAAAATATTTCGTTTTGTAGAAAAGATACAACATAAATGTAACGATAATACAAAAGACTAATACTGGCATGACCCCAATCCCCCATCTATTTGTATGTTATTTATTTTATTGTAAATCAATTATCGTCCTGTATGAAGTGTTATGCGTTATAATGGGTATAAATTGGTGGAAAAGGAGAGTTTTACATATGCATGAGCAAATTTTAGCAGCAATTAAGCAATTTGATACGATAATTATTCACCGTCATGTGCGTCCAGATCCAGATGCATTAGGTTCTCAGTGCGGACTTGGTACAATGCTGCAAGAATCGTTCCCAGAGAAAAAGATTTATATGGTAGGGTACAATGAACCATCTTTAGCATATTTACGCGTAATGGATGAAATTGATGATACTGTATATGAAGAGGCACTTGTTATCGTTTGTGACACAGCAAATCAAGAGCGTGTTTGTGATCAGCGTTATACAAAAGGAAAGCAATTAATTAAAATTGATCATCATCCAAATGAAGACCCGTACGGAGATATTGTTTGGGTAGATACAACTTCTAGTTCTACAAGCGAGCTTATTTATGAATTTTATTTATACGGTAAAGACAAAGGATTAATGTTACCAAAAGAAGCAGCGCGTCTTATTTTAGCTGGTATCGTTGGTGATACAGGACGTTTCTTGTTCCCGAGCACATCTGCAAAAACACTTCGTTATGCGTCTGAGCTTGTGGGCATGGGAGTTGAATTCCCTGCATTATATGATGAAATGTATAAAACAAATGAGCGCATTGCACATTTAAATGGTTACATTTTGCAAAATTTCACAATGACAGAAGAAGGAGCAGCTTATATTAAGCTGACAAAAGAAGTATTAGAGCAATTTGATGTACTTCCGTCTCAAGCATCAGGGGTTGTTGGAGCACTTGGAAATATTGAAGGCTTAAAAGCGTGGGTTCTATTTTTAGAGGAAGAAGATGTAATTCGAGTTCGACTTCGTTCAAAAGGACCGGTAATTAATAAATTAGCAATGCAATATAACGGCGGAGGGCATCCGATGGCTTCCGGTGCAAAAGCTTTTTCTTGGGAAGAAGCGGACCGTATTTTTGCGGACTTACGCGAATTGTGTAAATAAGAAGAAAGGTAGGGCGTGCTCTACCTTTCTTGTTTTATATTTACGCTAATTTCAAGTGTAGTGTCAAACGAGACCGTTTCAATTTCAAATCGATAGACACGGTCGTAATATTTATATACCTTATTTTCAATGACCTTTTTCAGTAGTTCCTTATTGTTTGCGACGCTTTGAATATTTTGTGTAAGTAAGTGACGGAGATCATCGCGAATCGAGGTTTTTAATGTTTCCACTGTTAGAGAGTCTAAATTATATTTGTCATGATTGACAATCTCAACTTCAATTTCTTGAATCGTTAACACTTTTTTATTTTTTTCATTTTCTTTATTTTGGTCTTCAATAAGTACATGTAAATCATTTGTTAGTTTTTTTATTATGGCTTGTTGTTTTTCGAGTGTTTTTGTTTGCTCTTCTTGAAACACGCCATATATGTACAAAAAAATAATCCAGCTTAAAATCCCGCCAACAGCAGCACCGCCTAAAAAAAGCTTCCATCTATTTGGGAGGAAAGTCGGGACTCTCATACGTGCTCCTGTGTAATCCATTTAATAATCGTGAGTCCTGTTTGCATGCCGCCCGTGGCAAAGAAAATAAGCAGAATTTGTTTTACAATATCTTTTGTATCTCCTTCAAAAAAGCTGCGTTCAAAGCTATAAAATGTATCGAAAGTCCCGCCGATGGCAGCGACGAGTGCCCAAATTCGTAAATTTATTGCAAAATGGTTAATCATTGTGAGCGTTGGTTTCCCTACTAAAAAAGCACCGATACCGCCAATTAACGAGCCCCCAATGATAACACCGAAGGCAATAAAGTAACTTGTGATAAGAAGAGAGAAAAAGCTTTGATTCACTTCCATCGTCATTCTCCTTTCTTTTTCATGTATATGGACAAAGAAGGGGAAGTATGTTTTGATTTCACGTATAATAGGAAGTAGTCAAATAGATAAAGAGAGGGCATAAAAGTGAAGTTTGTGCATTTACAATGTCAAACCGTTTATAGTTTATTGAAAAGTGCATGTAAAATAGACGAGCTTGTTCATCAAGCGAAAGAACTTGGTTTTACAACATTAGCGATTACAGATGAAAATGTGATGTATGGCGTTGTTCCGTTTTATAAAGCATGTAAAAAAGCGGGCATTCAGCCTATTATCGGTTTAACAGCTTCGATATGGAATGAAGAAGAAGAGCAATCTTATCCACTTGTTTTGTTGGCTAAAAACGAAACTGGGTATCAGAATTTGCTTAAAATCTCTAGCAGCATTATGACAAAGTCAAAAGACGGTATTCCGAAGAAATGGCTTGCGCACTATGCAGACGGATTAATTGCGATTTCACCAGGGAAAGACGGTGAAATTGAACAACTTATATTGCAAGGCAAACATGAGGTTGCTGAAGAAGTAGCGAATATGTATAAAAATATATTTGCAAGCTTTTACATAAGCTTGCAGCACCATGCTATTCAAGAAGAATTATTACTGCAGGAAGAACTTCTAACGTTCGCAAAGCAGCTTGGAATTCCGCTTGTTGCGACGAATGATATTCGTTATGTCAAACAAGGCGATGCAATTGTGCAGGAGTGTTTATTATCTGTTCATAGTGGAACGAAAATGACCGATTCGGAAAGGCCGCGTTTGCAGACCGATCAATATTATATGAAATCAGCTTCTGAAATGGAAGCGTTATTCTCTGCCGTTCCAGAGGCTATTCAAAATACTGCATTCATTGCAGAGCGTTGTCATGTAGAGATTGCGTTTCATACAAATCAATTGCCGAAGTTTCCAGTATCAACAAATGAGTCATCCGATGACTTTTTACGCCGCATTTGTGAAGAAGGGCTGAAGAAGCGCTATGAAACAGTGACAGATGTGCATAAGGCACGTCTAGCACACGAGTTAGACGTTATTTCTCGTATGGGATTTAGTGATTATTTTCTTATTGTATGGGACTTTATGACATACGCTCATGAACGCCGCATTTTAACAGGACCAGGCCGCGGTTCAGCAGCTGGATCACTCGTGTCTTACGTACTAGAAATTACTGATATCGATCCAATTCAGTATGATTTATTGTTTGAAAGATTTTTAAATCCAGAGCGTGTGACACTTCCTGATATTGATATTGATTTTCCAGATATTCACCGCGATGAAATGATTTGTTATGTGAAAGATAAGTATGGAGAGCTACGTGTTGCTCAAATTGTAACATTTGGAACACTTGCAGCAAAAGCAGCAATTCGCGACATTGCAAGAGTAATGGGGTTGCCGCCAAATGAAATTGATATTTTTTCAAAGCATATTCCATCTAGGGTTGGAATTACATTAGAAGAAGCTTATGCAGAATCGCAAGCACTGCAAAGTTATATACAAAGTAACCTCATATTTCAAAGGATATTTGATATCGCAAAACGGGTAGAAGGCTTGCCTCGTCATACGTCTATTCATGCAGCCGGGGTGATTATGAGTGAAGAACCGCTTACAAATAGCGTTGCCATTCAAGATGGACATGATGGTGTATATGTTACACAATATCCTGCAGAAGTATTAGAGGAACTTGGATTGTTAAAGATGGACTTTCTTGGTCTTCGTAATTTAACATTGCTTGAAAATATTCGTACCTTTGTTGCGCAAACAACTGGGACAAATATAGATATAAAGAAATTGCCTCTTCAAGATGCGAAAACATTCGCACTGCTTGGACGAGGAGATACGACTGGAATTTTTCAGCTCGAATCAAGCGGAATGCGGAATGTTTTGCGTTCGTTAAAGCCAAATGAATTTGAAGATATTGTTGCGGTTAACGCGCTATATCGACCAGGACCAATGGAGCAAATTCCGG
Source organism: Bacillus sp. CGMCC 1.60114 (assembly GCF_042676365.1). Taxonomy (NCBI): domain Bacteria; kingdom Bacillati; phylum Bacillota; class Bacilli; order Caryophanales; family Bacillaceae; genus Bacillus; species Bacillus sp. CGMCC 1.60114. Next base: position 401,674 of record NZ_JBHTHG010000007.1, on the reverse strand, counting down.
TATTTATTGAATCAAAACATGGGAAACGTACGATACATTATCTTCATCCTGATTTGAAACCAATTTTAGAAAATACGTACGGAGTTATCGTTTATCAAGAACAAATTATGCAAATTGCCTCTCGTTTAGCAGGATTTTCTCTTGGTGAGGCTGACTTATTACGCCGCGCAGTAAGTAAGAAAAACCGTGATATTTTAGACGAAGAGCGCATGCACTTTGTGGAAGGCTGTTTGCAAAATGGGTATGATGAAGAAACTGCCCAGCAAATTTATGATTTAATTGTTCGATTTGCCAATTATGGATTTAACCGAAGTCATGCAGTTGCTTATAGTATGATTGGATATCAGCTTGCTTATTTAAAAGCGAATTATCCGCTTCAGTTTATGACAGCATTATTATCAAGTGCAATTGGAAATGAAGAGAAGATTGTACAGTACGTTCGAGAAACGAAGCGAAAAGGGTTTCATGTTTTACCGCCGTCTCTTCATAAGAGCAGTTATGAGTTTCAGGTGGAAGGAAATGCAATTCGATATAGTTTACTTGCGATTCGTAATGTAGGGATGGCGACAGTAAATGCTTTAATTGAAGAAAGAAATAACAAGCCATTTCAAGATTTATTTGAGTTTTGTTTGCGCATGCCAGCGAAATTTGTGACAGAGCGTAATTTAGAAACGATGACTTGGTCCGGCTGTTTTGATGATTTTAATGTTTCGCGTTCCGCCTTATTTAACAGTATTAAAGGTGCGTTAGAATACGCGAGCTTAGCACGGGAAATTGGTGAGGAGCTTGTGCCAAAGTCGGAATATGCACAAGAGGCAGAGTTATCTTTTATCGAGCAATTAAATAAGGAAAAAGAAGCGTTAGGTTTTTACTTATCGAGTTATCCAACAGCACAGTACGCGCCGCTTGTTAAACAATTAGAAATTCCAACACTTGCGCAAGCGATGAAGCGTCAAAGAACAGTGCAACGGGCAATTGTGTATTTGACAAGTATAAAAGTCATTCGGACAAAAAAATTACAAAAGATGGCATTTGTTACATTTTGTGATCAAAACAGTGAAATGGAAGCAGTTGTATTCCCTGAAACATATATCCATTTTGCAGAGCGGTTGCAAGAAGGTGAAATTGTTTTAATAGAAGGTACAATTGAACAGCGAAATCATAAGCTGCAATGGATTATAAATGGTGTCTATCCGTTAGAACAAATGGATACTTACGACAAAATGAAAGATGCTTCTATTTACGTGAAAATACCATCGCAGTATGAAAAAAGGTTGTTAAACAATGTAACAAAAATATTGTTTCACTATTCAGGTTTTGTGAAAGTACTAATTTATTATGAAAAAGAGCATAAGATGGTACAATTATCTCGCAGCTTATCCATTCACCCAAGTGAAGAATGTTTACAAGCGCTTTATGATGTAGTCGGAAAAGAAAATGTCGTTGTAAAAATATAATGGACAATTTCCTACCATTTCGATTATAGTAGTAATAGCGTTCGTGGTCAGACCACCTTGGAGAATGAATAACGTTATACAGCAAGAAAAAAATGAGGAGAGTGGATCGTTTGTCAACACTTCGTGAAGAAGCACTTCACATGCATAGAGTGCATCAAGGAAAATTAGAAACTGTGTCAAAAGTAAAGGTAGAAAATGCAAAAGATTTAAGTCTTGCGTATTCTCCAGGGGTTGCAGAACCATGTAAAGTTATTTATGACGATAAAAGCAAGGTATACGAATATACAATGAAGGGCAATATGGTAGCAGTTGTAACAGATGGAACGGCTGTATTAGGTCTTGGAAATATTGGACCGGAAGCATCACTTCCTGTTATGGAAGGTAAAGCTGTATTATTTAAGAGCTTTGCTGGTGTAGATGCATTTCCAATTGCTTTAAATACAAATGATGTAGATAAAATTGTTGAAACTGTAAAATTAATGGAGCCAACTTTTGGTGGCGTAAACTTAGAAGATATTGCAGCTCCAAACTGCTTTATTATCGAAGAGCGTTTAAAGAAAGAAACAAATATCCCTGTATTCCACGATGATCAGCACGGTACTGCAATTGTAACAGTAGCAGGTCTTGTGAATGCATTAAAGCTAGTTGGAAAGAAAATGTCTGATATTAAAGTTGTCGCAAACGGTGCCGGGGCAGCTGGTATTGCGATTATTAAACTTTTATATCGCTACGGTGTACGTGACATTATTATGTGTGATACGAAAGGTGCGATTTTTGAAGGTCGTCCTGTTGGTATGAACCCTGTGAAAAATGAAGTTGCAAAATATACAAATAAAAATCGTGTAGAAGGTTCATTAGCAGAAGTAATTCAAGGTGCAGATGTCTTCATCGGTGTATCTGCAGAAGGTGCATTAACAGAAGAAATGGTTCGCTCTATGAATGAAGATGCAATTATTTTTGCAATGGCGAATCCAAATCCAGAAATTATGCCAGAAATCGCAAAAGCAGCTGGAGCAGCTGTTGTAGGTACAGGTCGTTCAGACTTCCCGAACCAAGTAAACAATGTACTAGCTTTCCCTGGTATTTTCCGCGGTGCTCTTGACGTACATGCAACGCAAATTAACGAAGAAATGAAGATTGCGGCAGTACGAGCAATTGCAGAGCTTGTATTAGATGAAGAATTGAATGCGGATTATATTATTCCAGCTCCATTCGATGCACGCGTAGCACCACAGGTGGCAGCGTATGTAGCGAAAGCTGCAATGGAAACAGGTGTTGCTCGTCGTCAAGTCGATCCGAATGAAATAGCTGAGAAAACAAGAAAACTAGCGATTATCGGTAAAGAATAAGCGAGGAGTGTCCATTGACATCATCACAAACAAAAGTATACCTAGAAATAGTGAAAAAAATCCGTTCTATTATAAAAGAGGACGGATTGGAAGCAGGCAATCGTCTGCCATCTGAACGAGAGCTAAGCGCACGTTTAAAAGTTGGTCGTTCTTCTGTTCGTGAAGCACTCAGAGCGTTGGAATTAGTCGGCTTAATTGAAACGCGGCGCGGTGAAGGGACGTTCATTCGTAATTTTTATGAAAATGGTCTTGTGCAATTAATTGCACCGTTCGTATTACAAGATGAAAAAACGAAGCGAGATTTGTTACAAATGAAAGAATTACTTGAGAAGGATGCGATTCGTGTCCTATGCCAAATGCAGACAGAGGGCTGCTTAAAAGTACTTAAGGAAATTTTTTCTGATGAACAGTCATCTATCGCTGAATTTCATCAAACCTTTTTAAAAACGCTTGTAGAGCAAGTAGATAATTTTTTAATGTATCGTGTTTGGATGATTGTACATGACTACGCTTCGACGCTTTCTTGCGATGTTCATTTAAACGCGAGAGAGTTGCATGAAAAGCTATATAAAGCTTTAGAGAATAAGCAGGAACAAACAGCAATAGAGCTTTATGAGGCAATCATAGAGAACATACAGTTTCATTTGTAATTCTATACAAAATTTGTCGAAATGACCATGACACGTTCTGACAAACATTCTGCCAGACAACGTTTAAAGTTAAACGTAAAGAGATGGGTTATAAGGCAAATTGAGAAAACAAGGCTAACACTTATTGAAGTAGGTGTTAGCCACATTTTCTTACTCGTTAACCTTAGCTCTTTTATCACCTAAAGGAGGGTCAAACTTTGCTACGAGATTTATTCCAAAAGAAGAAAAAATATGCTGCAATTCCTTCAGAGCAAGTAAGAAGAGATGTACCGGACGGTGTCATGACAAAATGTCCGAAATGCAAAAAAATCATGTATACGAAAGAACTTCTGAAGAATTTAAAAGTATGTGTTAACTGTGGGTATCATCATCCGATGAACGTATGGGAGCGTCTTGAAAGTTTGTTAGATGAAAATTCATTTCGTGAATATGACAAAGAAATGATTTCGGCAAACCCGCTTCACTTCCATGGTTATGAGGAGAAACTTGAGGGCGATCGTAAAAAAACTGGATTAAACGAAGCGGTTGTGACAGGAGAAGGAACAATCGAGAATATGCTCGTTGTTGTTGCGGTTATGGATTCAAGGTTTCGAATGGGAAGCATGGGCTCTGTTGTAGGTGAAAAAATTGCGCGTGCTGTTGAAAAAGCACATGAAATGAAAGTGCCGTTTCTTATTTTTACCGCATCAGGCGGAGCTCGTATGCAAGAGGGTATTTTAAGTTTAATGCAAATGGCGAAAACAAGTGTTGCTTTGAAAAAGCATAGCAATGCAGGTGGTTTATTCATTTCTATTATGACGCATCCAACAACGGGCGGAGTTTCCGCGAGCTTTGCTTCACTTGGTGACTACAATTTAGCAGAACCAGGTGCATTAATTGGGTTTGCAGGTCGTCGTGTAATTGAACAGACTGTTCGTGAAAAATTGCCGGAGGACTTCCAAACGGCAGAGTTCTTATTGGAACATGGACAATTAGATGCAGTCGTGCACCGTAATGATATGAGAGATACACTCCGCAAGATTTTAGAAGTTCATCAAGGGGAGGAAGTGGCGTCATGGCAGAATTAGAATTTGAAAAGCCAGTTGTTGAGCTAAGAAATAAGATTCGTGAATTAAAAGAGTATACGAAAAACAGCCAGATGGACTTCAGTGAAGAAATCCGTATTTTAGAAGAGAAGTTAGAGCATTTAGAGGAAGAAATATACGGCAATATGAAAGTATGGGACCGTGTTCAAATTGCTCGTCATGCCGAAAGACCGACAACGCTTGATTATATTGAGCACTTATTTACCGATTTTTTTGAATGTCATGGAGATCGCCTATTTGGTGATGATGCAGCGATTGTCGGTGGTATTGCGAAATATAATGGAATGCCTGTAACGGTAATTGGCCATCAGCGCGGAAAAGATACGAAAGAAAATATTCGCCGAAATTTCGGAATGCCTCACCCAGAAGGTTATCGCAAAGCATTGCGCCTTATGAAGCAAGCGGAGAAGTTTAACCGCCCAATCATCTGTTTTATTGATACGAAAGGGGCTTATCCTGGTAAAGCAGCTGAAGAACGTGGTCAAAGTGAAGCCATTGCTCGTAATTTATTTGAAATGGCAGGTTTAACTGTACCTGTTATTTGCATTGTTATTGGTGAAGGTGGTAGCGGCGGTGCGTTAGGTCTTGGCGTAGGAGATTACATTCATATGCTAGAAAATTCCACTTATTCTGTTATTACTCCAGAGGGTGCAGCAGCGATTCTTTGGAAAGATGCAGGAAAAGCAAAGGAAGCTGCTGAAGCGATGAAAATTACGGCGGCTGATTTGAAAGAATTGGGTGTAATTGATGAAATGATTCCAGAAGCTCGCGGCGGTGCACATCGTAACGTTAAAGAACAAGCGGAATATATAAACCGTACCTTACAAAAAACACTCCAACAATTGGAAGGTGTTTCGAAAGAGGAATTGGTTGAAAATCGTTACACAAAATATATGAAAATTGGGCAAGTTTCGTTTTCAAACGCTTCCATTGGGGTAAAATAGAAAAAGCGTGCGTTCCATATCGCGAATGCACGTTTTTCTTATGAAAAAGACACATCTTCTCCATTGTCATTTTATATTTCTTCATGTTATTTTATTATAAGGCAAATAATCTTTATGAGGTGAGTACTAATGAAACGTATTGGTGTGTTAACAAGTGGTGGAGATTCCCCTGGTATGAACGCTGCCATTCGTGCGGTTGTACGTAAAGCAATGTACCATGATCTAGAAGTGTATGGTATTTATCATGGATACGCAGGGTTAATTTCTGGTCATATAGAAAAATTAGAGTTAGGTTCTGTAGGCGATATTATCCACCGCGGTGGAACGAAATTATATACAGCGAGATGCCCTGAGTTCAAAGAACTAGAAGGGCAATTAAAAGGAATTGAACAATTAAAGAAATTTGGTATTGAAGGACTTGTTGTTATTGGTGGCGATGGTTCTTACCAAGGTGCAAAAAAATTAACAGAACATGGTTTCCCATGTGTTGGTGTACCAGGCACAATTGATAATGATATTCCTGGAACTGATTTTACAATTGGTTTTGATACAGCTTTAAACACTGTTATTGATGCAATTGATAAAATTCGTGATACAGCTACATCTCATGAACGTACATATGTAATTGAAGTAATGGGTCGTCATGCGGGAGATATTGCGTTATGGGCTGGTTTAGCAGACGGTGCAGAAACAATTTTAATTCCGGAAGCAGACTATGACATGGATGATGTAATTGCTCGTCTACAACGCGGTAGTGAACGCGGTAAGAAACATAGTATTATCGTTGTGGCTGAAGGTGTTGGCAGCGCGATTGAAATCGGGAAACAAATTGAAGAAGCAACAAGCTTTGATACACGCGTTACAGTATTAGGTCACGTACAGCGCGGAGGATCTCCAAGTGCGATGGACCGTGTATTAGCAAGTCGTCTTGGTGCAAGAGCAGTTGAGCTTCTATTAGAAGGAAAAGGTGGCCGCTGCGTAGGTATTCAAAACAATCAACTTGTTGATCATGATATTATTGAAGCGTTAGCACAAAAACATCAACTTGATTTAGATGTGTATCAATTATCAAAAGAGTTATCCATCTAATTGGCGTAGTGTCGGATTGGTGGTAACGTTTTCATAAATATTTGGAGGTGCGTTATGCGCAAAACTAAAATCGTATGTACAATTGGTCCTGCTAGTGAAAGCATTGAAAAATTAGAACAATTAATCGGAGCAGGTATGAACGTTTGTCGTTTAAACTTCTCTCATGGTAGCCATGAAGAGCACGGAGTACGTATTAAAAGCATTCGTGAAGCTGCGAAGAAAACTGGTAAAACTATAGCAATCTTACTTGATACAAAAGGTCCAGAAATTCGTACACATGATTTTGTAGATGGACAAGCTGAACTAAAAACAGGTGCAGAAGTTGTTATTTCTACAGAACAAGTATTAGGAACTGCTGAAAAGTTCTCTGTAACTTATGCGGGACTTTATGATGATGTAGATGCAGGTTCTCGTATTCTAATCGATGATGGTCTTATTGAGTTAGAGGTAATCGCAAAAGCAAACGGCGATATCCGCACAAAAGTATTAAATAGCGGTACTGTAAAAAATAAAAAAGGTGTAAACGTACCAAACGTAAGCATCAAACTTCCTGGTATTACAGAAAAAGACATTCAAGATATCATCTTCGGTATTGAGCAAAATGTTGACTTTATCGCAGCTTCTTTCGTACGTAAAGCATCTGACGTATTAGAAATTCGTGAGTTATTAGAAGCGCACGGAGCGCAACACATTCAAATCATTCCAAAAATCGAGAATCAAGAAGGTATCGATAATATCGACTCTATCCTAGAAGTTTCTGACGGTTTAATGGTGGCACGCGGTGACATGGGTGTAGAAATTCCACCAGAAGAAGTACCATTAGTGCAAAAGCGTCTAATCAAAAAATGTAACGTATTAGGTAAACCAGTTATTACTGCAACGCAAATGTTAGATTCTATGCAACGTAACCCTCGTCCAACGCGTGCGGAAGCAAGTGACGTAGCAAATGCTATTTTTGATGGCACAGATGCGATCATGCTTTCTGGTGAAACAGCAGCAGGTTTATACCCACTTGAAGCGGTACAAATGATGGCAAACATCGCAATTCGTGTTGAGAAATCATTGCAATATGAAGACATGTTCAAAAAACGTCTTAAAGAGCAATCTTGCACAATTACAGATGCAATTAGTCAATCTGTTGCACATACAGCAATTGCACTTGATGTAGCGGCAATCGTAGCTCCTACAGAAAGCGGCTATACTGCGAAAATGATTTCTAAATATCGTCCAAAATCTCCAATCGTAGCAGTAACATCTAATGAACAAGTATGCCGTCGTCTTGCGCTTGCTTGGGGTGTACAAGCGTATATGGCAGAGGAAAAGGCAAAATCTACAGATGAAATGTTAGAAACTGCTATTGAAACAGCTATGGATGCAGGTATGATTGGTCTTGGTGATACAGTGGTTATTACTGCTGGTGTACCAATTGCTGAAACTGGCACAACAAACTTAATGAAAATTCATGTTGTTGGCGAACAAATTGCTAAAGGACAAGGAATTGGCCGTAAAACAGCAAAAGGTAAAGTTGTTGTAGCGACAACGGCTGAAGAAGCATTAGCAAATGTAACAGAAGGTTCTATTCTTGTTACAACAAGCACTGACAAAGATATGATTCCTGCAATTGAAAAAGCTGCAGCTCTTGTTGTAGAAGAAGGCGGCTTAACAAGCCACGCAGCGGTTGTTGGTGTATCAATCGGTATTCCAGTTATCGTTGGTGTAGAAACTGCGACTGCTATCCTAAAAAATGGTCAAGAAGTAACAGTTGATGCAGCGCGTGGAATTGTATATAATGGACATGCGGAAGTGCTATAAGAAGTAATATGTAGGGAAGGATGGAGATCCTTCTCTTTTTTTTACTCAATTTGAAAACATGAGGTGAGAGGAATGAAGATATTTCTCTTTTTATTTATTTTAATTCCAGCGTTAGAAGTTACAGTGTTAATTGGATCGAGTCAATGGATTGGGCTGTGGCCTACGTTTTGTGTGATTGTAGTAATGAGTATCATGGGAGCGTATATAGCGAAACGGCAAGGAGTAGCAGTTTGGAGAGATATTCAGTATCGGTTAAGTAGAGGTGAGATTCCCGGTGATGCTGTATTAGATGCGATTTGCATTTTTGCAGGCGGTATACTTCTGTTAATCCCAGGGTATATAACCGATTGTATAGGATTGTTTTTATTGATTCCTATGGCGAGAAAACCGGTGAAATATATGATAATCAAATGGATGGAACGAAAAATAAACCGAAATAACACTATTATTGTGCAAAAATAACGCTTGAAAGAGGAAACTCTTCAAGTGTTATTTTTTTGTCGAAAATACAAATGAATAAATATTCATTTGTAGAAAAAGGAAGAAAAAGATTGAATTTTTATCCGTATTAACGCATAAAAAACAAGGAGAGATTTCTCCTTGTTTTTAGCTAATTTTTATTGATGAAAATTCACTTTATACCGCCCGTAAGAGCCCGATTGGTTCAACTAACCATAAGTAGGAAACCCGCCTACTTATGGAAGTTTCACTTTACCCTTTTATGAACTTCCAAAGATCTTTGAATACATTTGCTTTATGCAATGTATTTAATAACACGAGTGTTACAGGACCGATAATCAGTCCTAAAAAACCAAATAATTTAAATCCGATAAATAAAGAAAATAATGTTGGAAGTGGATCGAGTCCGATGTTAGATGATAATACTTTTGGTTCCATTAATTGTCGTTGTACAATGACAACGATATATAAAATGAGTAAACCAAGTGCGAAAGCAGTGTCTCCTGTAAAGAATACGTATATAATCCATGGAACGAAAACAGTTCCTGTTCCTAAGTATGGAAGTAAATCAACAACTCCTGTAATAAGGGCGATAGTAATTGCGTACGGTACACGCAAAATTAATAGGCCGATTAGAACGATGATAGTCGTCATTGATATAAGTGTAAATTGTGCTTTTACAAATCCAAATAAAGCTTTTCGCAAATCAACAAAAATTGTTTTTCCATAACCGTGTAACCGATTTGGCAATAATTTCTCAATTTTACGAGCAAGACGGTGCCAATCAAAGCTAATAAAGAAAGTGGCTAATAAGACGAATACAAGAACAGTTAACATAGTCGGAAGAGCACTGATGAAATTTGTTAATCCGCTTATTATGGCTGTCAAAATAGTTTTCATTTGCTGAGTTGCTTCTGTGCCAAGGTTTTGAATGTTTGTTGTAATCGTACTTTGTTGTGTTGCCCCAAGGTGATTGAATTTTGCGATTAAATCGTTATAGAGCGGCATAATGTTAGTGAGTGCAAATTCTTGCAGATACTGAACAATAGCCGGAAATTTATCTGGTACTATTTGTAATAAGTAAGTTGTTGCGGAAATCGCTTCTGTCACAAGATACGTAACGAGACCAACGATGGCTCCAAACACAAGGATAAGGCTGATAAATACAGATAAAGCACGAGGAAATCGTAGTTTTTGGTCAAGAAAGTTTACAACTGGATTAATCAAATATGCAATTGCAAAAGCGATAATAAATGGGTATATAAGACCTGCTATATACACGAGTGCGTATACTCCTAATATAGCTGCTGCAATGACAAAGAGAAGTCGAAGTGCTATGTAAAGTGAATGTCGATTCAAAGGTCTTTCCCCCTTTGCAAAATATGTTGTGTATGAGCTAAGGTTGTGTAAGTATTCACTTATCAAATGATGAGATGCTTTGATACACCTTCTGTAAATGGTATGATATTGTATGGTTTTTACCCCTTTATTTTACCTTTTTCTTGTAAGAAAGAAAAGGGAAGTAACTTCTTTTAGGGTTTAAGTGGAAACGATTCTCTATTTGCTGACTGAACTCCTCTTTTTATCCCGCTATTTACAGGCGGTAAGACCCCGCCTCAAGATTCAGGGAGGAGTAGGTGAGGGGATGAAAAAGACACTGATGGAAGTTTCAACTTATCAAAAGGGCGTGTTCGAGAGCACTTCATTATTTTCAGAAAGGATGAGGCATCATGATTAGTCAATCAACTTTATTTTTATTCATACTTCTTCTTATTGGATTTATCGCAAAAAATCAATCTTTAACAGTAGCGGTCGGCGTTTTAATGTTGATGAAATGGACGTTCTTAGGGGACAAACTGTTTCCTTATCTTCAAACGAAAGGAATTAACCTTGGGGTTACCATTATAACGATTGCGGTTCTTGTGCCGATTGCGACAGGAGAAATTGGTTTTAAGCAACTTGTAGAGGCGACAAAATCTTATTATGCTTGGATTGCTCTTGCTTCTGGTATTGCTGTAGCACTTCTTGCGAAAGGCGGTGTACAACTTTTAGCGAGTGATCCGTATATTACGACAGCTCTTGTGTTTGGAACAATTATTTCGGTAGCACTATTTAATGGAGTAGCGGTGGGACCGTTAATTGGAGCTGGAATTGCATATGCTGCGATGAGTGTTATACAGCTATTTAAATAAAAAAATTTATTGTAATATAAATTTTTGAATTCTTTCCATTCACAAAAGTCAGATAATTGTTTATAATAGATTTATGGAACTTCTTCGAGTTACATAACAGCATAGACCTACACCAGATAAAATAAAAACAACATAAAATAATTTGGCTAATATTGTTTTATGTTGTTTTTATATATAAGCTCTCCGAAATTATATTTCCTCACTATGTATCGTTTGTAGCGTGGGGAGGCGGGGAGAGTCTCACGTCTATGCAAAAAAGCATGGCATGGAACGATAGATAGATGTAAATGCAGAAGTGATTGTGCTAGGATGTATTTCGTTTGTTTCAGAGATGAACGGGTGCTCATTCATTTTCGTGAACAGTGGAAAGTACATTTTATTGAGACAAAGTATAAGGTTGGGGAGAAATTTCGTTGAAAAGGAGAGATTATAATGACTGTTATTCGAGGTTTAGAAGGGGTAGTAGCAACAACGTCATCTGTAAGTTCTATTATTGATGATACATTAACTTATGTAGGATACGATATTGATGATTTAGCTGAAAATGCTACATTTGAAGAAGTTGTATATTTATTATGGCACCGCAAACTTCCAAATGAAATGGAATTAGAAGAATTAAAAACACAATTATCCCAGCATGCAGCAGTGCCAGGGGAAATTTTAGAATATTTAAAAAACACAAACTTAAAAACAACACATCCAATGTCTGTTTTACGCACAGCGATTTCCATGCTATCATTATACGATGAGGACGCTGAATTAATGAATGCAGAGTCCAATTATTTGAAAGCGGTTAAATTACAGGCGAAAGTTTCAACTCTTGTTGCGGCATTTGCAAGAATTCGCAAGGGGTTAGATGTTGTTGAGCCTCGTAAAGATTTATCATTAGCTGCAAACTTTTTATATATGTTAAATAATCGTGAGCCAAATGAAGTTGAAATTGAAGCGTTTGATAAGGCGCTTGTACTTCATGCGGATCATGAATTAAATGCATCTACTTTTACAGCGCGTGTTTGTGTAGCTACACTTTCTGATGTGTATTCTGGTATTACAGCAGCAATTGGTGCTTTAAAAGGACCACTTCATGGCGGAGCAAATGAAAATGTAATGAAGATGCTAATGGAAATCGGTGAAGAAGAAAATGTAGAATCATATATTGATAATGCATTTGCGAATAAAGTGAAAATTATGGGCTTTGGACATCGTGTATACCGCAATGGTGATCCGCGTGCAAAACATTTACGTGAAATGTCTAAGCGTTTATGTGTGCTAACAGGGCAAGATAAGTGGTATAATATGTCCATCAGAATTGAGGAGCTTGTAACTTCAGCAAAACAGCTTCCGCCAAATGTAGATTTTTATTCTGCATCTGTGTATCATTGCTTAGGAATTGATCATGACTTATTTACACCAATCTTTGCAATCAGCCGTATGTCTGGTTGGTTAGCTCATATTCTAGAACAATATGACAATAACCGTCTCATTCGTCCGCGTGCAGATTATGATGGTCCGATTAACCAACGTTATGTACCAATCGGCCAAAGGGCGTAATGCGCTTTCAAGAATCTGACTTTTTCGCAAAGAAACAATGATTGGAATATTTAAAATTAATTTATGGTTTGAACTGAGGGGGTTATCCCTCAGTTTCATACATATGAAATTTCAAACATGGGGGTAATCGCAGTGACTACAGGAGAAAAAATTACCGTAACTAATGGTGTTATGAATGTACCAAACAACCCAATCATTCCTTTTATTGAAGGAGATGGAATTGGACCAGATATTTGGGCAGCAGCATCTCGTGTATTAGAGGCAGCTGTCGAAAAAGCATATAACGGCGAAAAGAAAATTGTTTGGAAAGAAGTGCTTGCTGGAGAAAAAGCATTTAATCAAACAGGTGAGTGGTTACCAGAAGAAACGTTAGAATTGATTCGCGAATATTTAATCGCAATTAAAGGGCCATTAACAACTCCTGTTGGTGGTGGCATTCGTTCTTTAAACGTAGCGCTTCGTCAAGAACTAGACTTATACGTATGTTTACGTCCTGTTCGCTACTTTGATGGTGTTCCTTCTCCTATCAAGCGTCCGGAAGATACTGATATGGTTATTTTCCGTGAGAATACAGAGGACATCTACGCTGGTATTGAATATGCACAAGGTTCTGAAGAAGTTCAAAAGCTTCTTGCGTTTTTACAAAATGAAATGGGCGTGAAAAAAATCCGTTTTCCAGAAACTTCTGGAATTGGGATTAAACCGATTTCTGAAGAAGGTACAAAGCGTCTTGTTCGCGCTGCGATTCAATATGCAATTAATGAAAAACGTTCTTCTGTTACATTAGTTCATAAAGGTAACATTATGAAGTATACAGAAGGTGCATTCAAAAACTGGGGTTACGAAGTAGCAGAAAAAGAGTTTGGCGACAAAGTATTTACTTGGGCTGAATATGATCGTATTGTTGAGAAGGAAGGAAAAGATGCTGCGAATAAAGCGATGTCAGAGGCAGAAGCTGCTGGAAAAATCATCGTAAAAGATTCAATTGCAGATATCTTCTTACAACAAATTTTGACGCGTCCACGCGAGTTCGACGTTGTAGCAACAATGAACTTAAATGGCGATTATATTTCTGATGCACTTGCAGCGCAAGTTGGCGGCATCGGTATTGCACCAGGTGCTAACATTAACTATGTTACAGGACATGCTATTTTTGAAGCGACACATGGTACAGCTCCAAAATATGCAGGTTTAGATAAAGTAAATCCATCTTCAGTTCTTCTTTCAGGGGTATTAATGTTAGAACATTTGGGATGGAATGAAGCAGCGAAATTAATCATTGATTCTGTAGAGAAAACGATTGCTTCAAAAGTGGTAACATATGACTTCGCACGCCTTATGGAAGGTGCAACTGAAGTGAAATGTTCCGAATTTGCTGGTGCTCTTATTAACAATATGGACGCAGCGATTATTAAAAACTCATAATTCTAAAGTGGGGGAGAAATTATGACAATCAAACGCAAAAAAGTTTCAGTCATCGGTGCAGGATTTACAGGGGCAACAACAGCATTCTTATTAGCGCAAAAAGAATTAGCAGACGTTGTATTAGTGGACATTCCACAACTTGAAAATCCAACAAAAGGGAAAGCGTTAGATATGTTAGAGGCAAGCCCTGTACAAGGTTTCGACGCTAATATCATCGGCACATCTGATTACGCAGATACAGCTAATTCTGATGTTGTAATCATTACGGCAGGTATTGCTCGTAAGCCAGGTATGAGCCGCGATGATTTAGTGGCAACAAACTCTAAAATTATGAAAAGTGTAACGCAAGAAATTGCGAAATATTCTCCGAATACAATTATTGTTGTATTGACAAATCCTGTTGATGCAATGACATATTCAGTATTTAAAGAAGCTGGGTTCCCGAAAGAGCGCGTTATCGGTCAATCTGGTGTATTAGATACAGCTCGTTTCCGTACGTTTATTGCGCAAGAATTGAATCTATCTGTGAAAGATATTACAGGATTTGTTCTTGGGGGACACGGTGATGAAATGGTACCGCTTGTTCGTTACTCTTACGCAGGTGGTATTCCATTAGAAACATTAATTCCGAAAGAACGCTTAGATGCAATCGTTGAACGTACTCGTAAAGGTGGCGGCGAAATTGTAAATCTATTAGGGAACGGTAGTGCATACTATGCACCAGCTGCTTCTTTAGTAGAGATGGCAGAGGCAATCTTAAAAGATCAACGCCGCGTATTGCCAGCTATCGCATATCTAGAAGGTGAGTATGGTTACAGCGACCTTTACTTAGGGGTTCCGGTTATCCTTGGCGGTAACGGAATTGAAAAGATTATTGAATTAGATCTTCTTCCAGAAGAAAAAGAAGGATTAGATCGTTCTGCAGAATCAGTACGCAGTGTAATGAAAGTTCTTGCATAAGAAAAGAAAGAAAAAGATTCGGGGCTCCCGAATCTTTTTCCACTATTAGAGGATTATTTTTTTAAAATAATTTGAAAGCGTTATCAAATAAGTATCCTACAATATAAAATGCAGATTTGTAGTGAACGTTCTCTCACCTTTATAAAGATTCGTATAATATACCACTTCGAGTAGGATAATTTAAATATCGATCGGAGGGATTGTATCATGTTAAAAAAGAAGAATAAATTAGGTCGTAAAATGGATGAAATTACAGTAGGAGAAAAGTTATCCGTTACAGAGAAAATAGAAGACAAAGACTTGTTGTTATATTTAGGATTAACGGATGATTCAAATCCGCTATATATTCAGCATGATTATGCATCCCAAACTCCGTATGAAAAACCAATTGTACCAACTATTATGTTAACGGGGATTGTTACAACTGCGGTTACAAAATACTTACCTGGTCCAGGAAGTCATGTTGTAAGGCAAGAAATTGAATTTGTAAAGCCTGTACATCATTATGCAACGCTGCAAATTCATTTTGAAGTTGTTTCCGTTTACCAAGAAAATCATTTAATTGAAATGCAAATGTTTGCGTACAATGAGAAAGAAGAAGAAGTGATGAAAGGTTTATTAACAGTAGCACCACCGCATCATTTAACAACGATATTTGAAAGAGCGCTTGATAATTTTTGATAAAGTGAAACCTCCATCAGTGGGGACTTACTATCCGTTAATGCGGGATAAAAAAACAGGTGACGTGAAGTCACCTGTTTTTTTATCCCGCATTAAGGATTCGATTAAAATATTGAGAAGTATCTTATCCGCGTGGCCATAACATAATAAACACACCAATGATACAAACAAAGGCGCCGGTCCAATCGAATAGGTCGGGTGTTTTTTTATCGATCCACCAGCCCCATAATACACTCATTACAATAAATACACCGCCATAAGCTGCATATACTCTTCCAAAGCTTGAGAATACTTGAAATGTAGCGATGACCCCGTATAAAAATAGAATCACTCCTCCGATGATGCCGATTCCAATGGAATTGCCTTCGCGCAGCCATTTCCAAATGAGATAACCACCGCCAATTTCAGCTAGACCTGCAAGAAAAAAGATAGTAAATGCTTTTAACATAAGAGCCCTTTCTGTAAAAATGTATTTTGTTGTATAAACGTAACATAAAGTGGAGTGTAAGTCAGTAGGGAGGACTGCTTGTTAATGCGGGATAAACTCTTATTTTTCAAAGTACAATTTTATTGAGAGGGGTTTTGTTTTCTAGTATGATGGAAATGTCGGGGAAGAATACTAGGGTGAAGAAAGTTTAAGAGTCTATAACCTGGAGGAAAAGAATGAGCAATCGAATTTTAGTCGTAGACGATGAGGAGTTTATCTTAACTTTAATCGAATTTAACCTACAGCAAGCAGGATTTGAGGTCATAACAGCGATGGATGGAGAAACAGCGCTGCATAAAGCACAGACGGAACGTCCGGATTTGATTATATTAGATTTAATGCTTCCAAAAATGGATGGAATGGAAGTTTGTAAAGAACTGCGCTTGCAACGTATTATGACACCTATTTTAATGTTAACAGCAAAAGATGATGAGTTTGATAAAGTGTTAGGTCTTGAACTTGGAGCGGATGACTATATGACAAAGCCGTTCAGTCCAAGAGAAGTAGTTGCGCGTGTAAAGGCTATTTTGCGCCGTACGAAAATCAACGATGAACAAGTGCCGGAAGTAGAAGATGAAAATAGTATTATACTTGCTGAATTAAGAATTTTACCGGACTTTTATGAGGCATATTTCCAAGGGGAAAAGCTAGAGCTTACACCGAAAGAATTTGAATTACTTGTATATTTGGCGAGACATAAAAGCCGCGTGTTAACTCGCGATCAGTTGTTAAGTGCTGTATGGAATTATGATTTTGCTGGTGATACACGTATTGTTGATGTTCATATTAGTCACTTGCGAGATAAAATCGAAAAAAATACAAAAAAACCAGCTTACATTAAAACAATCCGTGGCTTAGGTTATAAATTGGAGGAGCCGAAGGGGGATGAATAAATTTCGCTCAAGGCTTCTCTTTACGTTTATTTCTCTAATTGTTCTTATTTTTGTAGGGACAGGATTATTGCTTGAAAAAGTATTGGAAGGATCTTATATTGATCGTTTCCATGAGAGATTAGAGAAAGAAACGCAGTACGTTGCTTCTGTTGTCGAAGCAGAAGGAATTGATAATGTTCTTAAGAAACCAAATGTGTTTTTGAAATTTGAAGAGCAGTTTGGTGCATATGTAACGTTTGTAAATGAACAAAAACAGATTCAATATGAGACTGTAAATCAACAGGCGATATCACGTAAAGAAGTAATAGATGAACTGCTTCCAGAAGCAAAAAAGCAAACGCATACCGTTGTGAAGAAGGAAACAAAGGATGAATACCCATATTATTATGCTATGTTTATCCAAGATGCACAGGGGAAGAAAGGGTATATCATTATTAATAGTTCTATGGAATCTTTAAAAACTGTGCATCAAAAAACATGGGGCATAGTAATGCTTGGTTTTATCATTTCTTTCCTTACTATTCTGTTTCTTGTTATGAGAATTACGGGGCAGTATATTAGGCCGATTGAGTCTGTTACAAAAGTAGCTATTGAACTGGCGAAAGGAAACTATAAAGCACGTGCTTATGAAAGCCAATCAGATGAGACGGGAATGCTCAGCAAGGCAATCAACATTTTAGCGCGTAATTTACAAGAGATGACGTTAGAACAAGAAATGCAGCAAGATCGGTTGCATACACTCATTGAAAATATGGGAAGCGGTATGATTTTAATTGATAGCCGCGGTCATGTTAGTCTTGTCAATCGTTCTTATAAAGAGATTTTTCATGTAACAGATGAAGAGTATTTACATCGTTTATATTATGAGGCATTTACGCACAAAGAAATTGTCGAACTTGTAGAAGAGATTTTTATGACAGAGGTCAAAGTACGAAAGCAAATGTTGTTGCCTCTTGAAATTGAAAGAAAACATTTTGAAGTGTATGGTGCTCCAATTATTGGGACAAACCATGAATGGAAAGGGATTGTGCTTGTCTTTCATGATATTACGGAGCTTAAGAAACTTGAACAAATGCGTAAAGATTTCTTGGCAAATGTGTCGCATGAACTGAAAACGCCTATTACTTCTATTAAAGGATTTTCAGAAACGTTGCTTGATGGAGCGATGGAAAATCAGCAATTTCTGGAGCATTTCTTACATATTATTTTGAAAGAAAGCGATCGAATGCAAATGTTAATTGAAGACTTGTTAGATTTATCGAAAATTGAACAACAAGGATTTCGATTAGATATGGGAGTTGTCGATTTAAAAGGATTATTAGAAGAAGTCGGTATGATATTAGAAAATAAAGCAAGTGATAAAGACATTCGTTTACATGTCGATGTGAATGAACATATCTCTGTTGTCGGAGATGCAGGACGATTGAAACAAGTCTTTATTAATTTAATGAATAACGCAATTTTATATACGCCAGCAGACGGAACTGTTTCTGCTAGGTTGTCGCATGATAGCCAAAACGTATATATAAAGGTGTCTGACACGGGGATTGGAATAGAAAAAGAAGAAATCCCTCGTATTTTTGAGCGTTTTTATCGCGTTGATAAAGCGCGCAGTCGTAATACAGGTGGTACGGGACTAGGATTGTCTATTGTGAAACATTTAGTTGAAGCGCATCATGGGATGATCACTGTAGAAAGTGAAATTGGGGTTGGAACAACGTTTACTGTTACTCTTCAAAAGTACAGTAAGTAGATATTTACATTATATTAACAGTAGCTTCACTTTATATTAATAAAGGTCTGTTAATATAATACATGAAAACCCCTTCATCCAAGGAGTAGTTTTGGACGAGGATAAGGAGACTTATTCTCGTCACTTCCCTTTTTTTTATGGTATTTCTTCTTTTGAAATGTATTCATGCGTGCTATGTTATACCAATATATATACTGTTGCATTTCAAGAGTAAGAAAGAATTCCACCTATATGATGCTGAATATAATAATGAAGAAAGCCGTTGTTTTTCTTCTCTCTTCCAGTCGTGGTAATATAGAGAGAAGAAAAGGAACGGTTTTTTCTATGTATTGAGAAATCGTTTTAATTTTTTACGGGGAGGTTTTTGAATTGGAAAAGAAAGTCGTCTTAGTTGATGGAAATAATATTGCGTATCGCGCTTTCTTTGCGTTGCCGCTTTTAAATAACGACAAAGGTATACATACAAATGCCATTTATGGTTTTACGATGATGTTAATGAGAATTTTAGAAGAGGAAAAGCCAACGCATATGCTCGTTGCATTTGATGCTGGGAAAACAACGTTTCGTCATAAAACATTTAGTGAGTATAAGGGTGGCCGTCAAAAAACACCACCAGAACTATCGGAGCAATTTCCGTTTATTCGTGAAATGTTAGATGCATTTCATGTGCCTCGTTACGAATTAGAGAACTATGAAGCAGATGACATTATGGGAACATTGGCAAAAGAGGCGAGTGAACAAGGATTTCAAGTAAAAGTCATCTCCGGAGATAAAGACTTGCTTCAGCTCGTTTCAGACAATACTCGTGTTTGTATTCCGCGTAAAGGAATTACAGAAGTGGACGAGTATACGAAAGAAACATTATTTGAAAAATATAGTTTATCTCCAAAACAAATTATCGATATGAAAGGACTTATGGGAGATCAGTCAGATAATATCCCAGGTGTCCCTGGTGTTGGTGAGAAGACGGCAATTAAATTGTTGACACAATTTGAAACAGTGGAAGCTGTATATGAAAATTTAGACAAAGTGAGCGGTAAGAAATTAAAAGAAAAGCTTGAAGAAAATAAAGAGCAAGCATTGATGAGTAAAGAGTTAGCAACAATTATTACTGATGCCCCAATTACGATTCAATTAGATGATATTACTTATAACGGACATGATAATAGCGATATTATTCCAATGTTTGAGAACTTAGGGTTTCATTCTTTATTGACTAAGTTAGGGGCACCGATTGCAGAAACGCCAGCAGCTGAGCTGGATGATATCTCATTTGAAATTGTAGAAGAAGTAACGGGAGAAATGTTGCAGCAAGATAGCGCGCTCATTGTAGAAGTGCAAGAAGACAATTATCACGGAGCGAGTATTCAAGGATTTGGTATTCAAAATGAAAACGGATGTTACTTTATTCCGACTGATATCGCTCTTCAATCACAACCTTTTACGAACTGGTTAGCGAACCCAGAGATGAAGAAGTATACATTTGACGCTAAGCGTGCAATTGTTGCTTTAAAATGGAAAGGCTATGAAATAAAGGGAATCGATTTTGATTTATTAATTGCAGCTTACTTACTTGATCCAGCGGAAACGGATAAAGATTTTCGTGCTGTTGCGAAAATGAAAGAAACGCATGCTGTGCAATCAGATGAAGAAGTGTATGGAAAAGGTGCAAAGCGAGCTGTGCCAGAGCAGACAGTTGTAGCAGAACACGTAGCACGAAAAGTGCATGTGTTATATGATGTACAGCAATCGTTTGCTGAAGAACTGAAAAAGAATGAGCAGTATGAATTATTTACGGAGCTGGAAATGCCGCTTTGCCGCGTATTGGCTGAAATGGAATGTAAAGGTGTTGCGGTGGATACAAATCGCCTTCGCAATATGGGGGATGAATTGGCTGCACAGCTTAAGAAAATGGAAGAAGAAATTTATGAGCTTGCGGGAACGGAATTCAATATTAATTCACCGAAACAACTTGGTGTAATCTTATTTGAAAACTTAAACTTACCAGTTATAAAGAAGACAAAAACAGGCTATTCTACATCCGCTGATGTACTTGAAAAATTAATGGAGCACCATGAAATTATCCCGAAAATCTTACATTATCGTCAGTTAGGGAAATTAAATTCTACGTACATTGAAGGTTTGTTGAAAGTTGTTTATACAGATTCATCCAAAATTCATACACGTTTTAATCAAGTATTAACACAAACGGGGCGTTTAAGTTCAACAGAGCCGAACTTACAAAACATTCCGATTCGTTTAGAAGAGGGAAGAAAAATACGTCAAGCGTTTATTCCGTCAGAAAAAGATTGGGTTATGTTTGCTGCTGATTATTCTCAAATTGAATTACGTGTATTAGCACATATTTCGAAAGATAACGGTTTAACTCAGGCATTCCAACATGATATGGATATTCACACAAAAACAGCGATGGATGTGTTTGGAGTTGAAAAAGAGGGGGTAACCTCTAATATGAGACGACAAGCGAAAGCTGTAAACTTCGGAATTGTGTACGGAATTAGTGATTATGGTTTATCGCAAAACCTTGGCATCACCAGAAAGGCTGCAGCTGATTTCATTCAAAAATATTTTGAGAGTTTTCCGGGAGTAAAGGAATATATGGATGAGATTGTGCAAGAGGCAAAGCAAAAAGGATATGTGTCTACATTGCTAAATCGTCGCCGTTATATCCCAGAAATTACGAGCCGCAATTTTAATCTACGCAGCTTTGCAGAACGCACAGCAATGAATACACCAATTCAAGGAAGTGCTGCGGACATTATTAAGAAAGCGATGATTATTATGGCGGATCGATTAGAAGAAGAAGGATTGCAAGCGCGTCTTCTTCTGCAAGTGCACGATGAACTTATTTTTGAAGTGCCTCAAGAGGAAGTGGAAAAGTTAGAGAAGCTTGTACCTGAGGTAATGGAACATGCGATTGAACTTTCTGTTCCATTAAAGGTTGATTACTCATATGGTCCAACATGGTACGACGCAAAATAAGGAAGTGATAGTATGCCAGAACTACCAGAGGTTGAAAATGTAAGGCGAACGCTAGAGAAACTTGTCAAAGGAAAGACGATTGAAGAAGTTATTGTAACATATCCAAAGTTGGTGAAAGAACCAGATGACGCTGAACTTTTCAAAGGGATGTTGCGCGGAGAAACGATTGAAGAGGTCGCGCGCCGTGGTAAGTTTCTTCTTATATATGTAACTCGTTACGTCATTGTTTCTCATTTGCGAATGGAAGGGAAATATATGCTGCATGAAGCAGATGATCCAGTTGATAAACATACACATGTCCGTTTTCGTTTTACAGACGGCACGGAACTTCGTTATAAAGATGTACGTAAATTCGGTACGATGCATCTTTTCGAAAAAGGAACGGAGCTCACAGTCATGCCGCTTGCAGATTTAGGTCTAGAGCCTTTTTCGAGTGAATTAACACCGGCGTATTTACGAGAAAGAATGAAAAAAACTGCTCGAAAAGTAAAAGTTGTTTTGTTAGATCAACGGATTGTAGTTGGTCTTGGCAATATATATGTAGATGAAGTATTATTCCGTTCACGTATTCATCCAGAGCGAGAAGCGTCTTCTTTAACGGATGAGGAATTTGAAAAGTTGTATAAAGAAATTGTTGCAACATTAACAGAAGCGGTTGAGAGTGGTGGAAGTACAATTCGTACGTATATGAATTCGCAAGGACAAATTGGTTCATTTCAAGAACGACTTTACGTATATGGAAGAAAAGGTGAACCGTGTGTAACGTGTGGCACTGCACTTGAAAAAACAGTCGTTGGCGGACGCGGTACACATTATTGTCCTGTTTGTCAGTTGAAAAGTTAAACAAACAAAGCATCAGTAAAAAATACTTATTGATGTCAGCATCATTTTATTTTTTTGTAATAACATCGGATAGGCTTCTGTCATATATATACAGCAAAGCTATGTATAGGGAAGGAGCTTATCGATGTATCATTATTTCTCTCTTATTTTATTAGCTTTTACGCTAAGTTTAGATAGCTGTAGTGTGGGGCTTACATATGGGCTCCGCAACGTCCGAATTCCATTGAAATCTATTATTGTAATCGCGATTTGTTCAGCTGTTGTGATGATACTATCAATGGGAATCGGGCATATGATTGCACAAGTTTTTTCACCGGTACTTGCGACAAGAATTGGAGGATTGGTTCTCGTAGCAATCGGTGCTTGGGTGTTGTATCAATTTTTTCAAAGTCATAAAAAAGAAGAAGTACAGCAAGAAGAAAAAGTATGGAATTTAGAAATTGCTTCTCTTGGTCTTGTCATTCAAATTTTACGAAAACCGACTGTTGCTGATTTTGATAAATCTGGGACAATTTCGGGGATGGAGGCACTTCTTCTTGGTATGGCGCTTTCATTAGATTCATTTGGAGCAGGTATTGGAGCGTCTTTACTTGGATATTCTCCATTTGTGATGGCGGGATTAGTTGCAGTAATGAGCTCGTTATTTTTATTTATTGGAATGGAAGCGGGAACAGTATTATCAAATATGCGATGGCTGCAAAAGCTCACGTTCTTGCCGGGTATATTACTTATTATTATTGGAATTTGGAAAATGTAAGGGGAGACGTGAAACGATGTTTCACGTCTTTATTTGTAAAGAATAAAAATTTATCCCGCTATTCACGGGCAGTAAGCTCCCGCCTCAAGATGCAGAGAGAAGCAAGGAAGATAGGTGGGTGGGAGATAACTGTCCTTTAACTAACCGGCAGTGGGGGATGAAAAAACCACTGCTGGAAGTTTCACTTTATAAAAATTGGAGATGTCTAGCTTCAGCGCTTGTTTTTGCTAAACAGGACGCTTAAGCTTTTCTTAAGGGGGAATTATGATGACAGTTGTAATTGGATTAACAGGCGGCATTGCAAGTGGAAAAAGTACAGTATCACAAATGTTTCAAGGTTTTCACGTTCCAGTTATTGATGCAGATATTATCGCGAGAGAAGTTGTAGAACCAGGGAAAGAAGCGTATAACGAAATTGTAGCAGCGTTTGGGAAAGAAGTGGTGGGGGGAAATAGAGAATTAGATCGCTCGAAGCTTGGTAGTATTGTGTTCCATAATGAAGAAAAACGTTTGCTGTTAAATGGCATTGTTCACCCCGCTGTGCGAAAAGAAATGAATGCACAAAAGGATATGTACATAAGAGAAAAGGCGCAAGCGGTTGTGCTTGATATTCCACTTTTATTTGAGAGTAAATTAACAGGTCTTGTAGATAAAATTTTGCTCGTTTATGTTGATAGTGAGACGCAGCTTACAAGATTAATGGAGCGCAACAATTTTACAGAAGAAGAGGCAAAAGCACGTATTGCTTCGCAAATGCCGCTAGAAGATAAAATCACATTAGCGGATAAAGTAATTAATAATAATGGCACAATGGAAGAGACGAAAGCACAATTAAGCCACATTTTAAAAGAATGGAACATTATTAAATAAAAAAATTTAAAAATGATGAAATTGTTTAGTGACATATCGCCTTTTTGTGTTATACTATTATTGGGATTAGAGATAAATAGTATAACGCAATCAAGGGGGATAACATATTATGATTCGTGTGGCAATTAATGGTTTTGGACGTATTGGGAGAATGGTGTTTCGCCAGGCAGTAAAAGAAAGCGCATTCGAAATTGTAGCGATCAATGCGAGCTACCCATCTGAAACGTTAGCACATTTAATTAAATATGATACAGTTCACGGCAAATTTGATGGTACAGTAGAAGCGTTTGAAGATCATTTATTAGTAGATGGCAAAATGATTCGCCTTTTAAACAACCGCGATCCAAGAGAATTGCCTTGGAAAGAATTAGGAGTAGATGTTGTAATTGAAGCAACAGGTAAATTTAACTCCAAAGAAAAAGCAAGCCTTCACGTAGAAGCTGGTGCGAAAAATGTTATTTTAACTGCACCTGGTAAAAACGAAGATGTAACAGTTGTTGTTGGTGTAAACGATGAACAACTTGATATTACAAAACATATCGTTATTTCAAATGCATCTTGTACAACAAACTGTTTAGCACCTGTTGTAAAGGTGTTAGATGAGCAATTTGGAATTGAAAATGGATTAATGACAACAGTTCACGCTTATACAAATGACCAAAAAAATATTGATAATCCACATAAAGATTTACGCAGAGCACGTGCGTGTGGCCAGTCTATCATTCCAACAACGACAGGTGCTGCGAAAGCGTTAGCAAAAGTTCTTCCGCATCTAAATGGAAAACTTCATGGCATGGCACTTCGCGTTCCAACACCAAACGTATCTCTTGTTGACTTAGTAGTGGATGTAAAGCGCGATGTAACAGTAGAAGAAATTAATGAAGCATTCATGACAGCGGCTAACGGTGCATTAAAAGGTATTGTAGCATTTAGTGATGAGCCTCTTGTTTCAATCGATTTCAATACAAATACACATTCCGCAATCATTGATGGTTTATCTACAATGGTAATGGGTGAGCGCAAAGTAAAAGTACTTGCTTGGTACGATAACGAATGGGGTTATTCTCGTCGTGTTGTAGATCTTGTAAAGCTTGTTGTAGATCAATTTGCGAAACAAGAAAACGTACAACATATTTAATAGATGAGAAAAGGGCAAGCGTTAGCTAGTCCTTTTCTTTTTTGTGAATGGAAAAAATTACATATGTTTTTTCTTTGTAAATCACCTTGAAGAGCTATGATTACTGTGATTTTGAATTTTTTCTTTTTTTTCAGAGAAAAGCAAAAGAGAAAGTGTCATCGAAAAATAAAAAACTGTTGTTGCAAAATGAAAATAAACAAAGTATACTAACATTCGTAAACTTAAGAGCTGAGGTGGTAGTCACTACTTAAAGGGTTAGGACCTCTCTGGACTAACTTTCCCCCGTGGTAGTGGAGCAAACCAAATTGCAAATTAGTTTTCAATTCGAACAGTTGTATTAAATTTATAAGGGGGAACTGTAGAATGGATACTATGGATACTATGGGTCGTCACGTAATCGCGGAACTTTGGGATTGCGATTTCGACAAGCTTAACGATATGCCTTATATTGAAAAATTATTTGTGGATGCAGCACTTCGAGCTGGTGCTGAAGTACGTGAGGTGGCTTTCCATAAATTTGCACCACAAGGTGTAAGTGGAGTTGTAATTATTTCTGAATCTCACTTAACAATCCACAGCTTTCCAGAACATGGTTATGCAAGTATTGATGTATATACTTGCGGTGATCGCATTGATCCGAATGTTGCTGCAGAGTACATTGCTGAAGGTTTAGAAGCAAAAACGAGAGAGAGCATTGAACTTCCTCGTGGTACAGGTAGCTTCGAAATTAAACAAAGAGAAACAAAAGCTCTTTAAAAAAGAAGATAAGTGATTTAAAATGTAAAGAGGTGTATTATACACCTCTTTTTAATTTACCCACTATTTGCGGACAATAAGGTCCACATTGATGGAAGTTTGGGGAAATTAGTTGTTAGACAGATAAAAAAATAATGTACATAAGTATATTTGATTAAGTGTTTATAATATAGAAGAGAAAATTCTTGTTTATAATGTTTTGGTTTTGTTAAGATAAAATTAAATTGTAAAGGGGTGAATGGATTGCGTTGTCCATCCTGTTTTCATAATGGTACGAGAGTATTGGATTCGCGTCCAGTTGACGAAGGGCGATCAATTCGCAGGAGAAGAGAATGCGAAAGTTGTCTCAATCGCTTTACAACATTTGAACGTGTCGAGGAGCCGCCACTAATTGTTGTAAAGAAAGAAGGAATGCGAGAAGAGTTTAATAAAGAGAAAATTTTGCGCGGTTTAATTAAAGCGTGCGAAAAACGACCTGTATCTTTAAAACAATTAGAAGAGATTACGCAACATGTAGAACGTGAATTGCGTAACTTAGGAATGTCAGAAGTAAAAAGTGATATGATTGGTGAAATGGTCATGGAAGAGCTTCGTGATATTGATGATGTTGCATATGTACGTTTTGCATCTGTTTATCGACAATTTAAAGATTTGAACGTATTTATTGAAGAATTAAAAGATATACTTCAAAAAGAACGAAAATAAAAGAGCTAGAAGCGTAAGCTATTAGCTCTTTTTTTCACTAATAAGTAGTAACAAACCGGACTATAAATCACATGTATCCCGCCATTAGCGGGTCGTAAGATTCCTACCTCGAAATTTGAGAAAATAAAGAAGAGAGGTAGAGGATAAATGCTGGCATTCGCCCGATTGGTGAAAGTTTTCCATCGGTAAGTGGTGCCCCTTCGCTTAACTGATGAAGTTTCACCTTATAATAAGAATGGATAATAGAAAGGATTTGCAAGGATGGAAAGACAGTCATGGATGGAGTTACTGCCAATTGACCGTTATAAAGTAAGCGCAAGAGGATTGCTCAGTAATTATGACCGTAAAGTGCTTACGATGCTATATCAACCGCTAATTGGGAGTAAAGCTTTTAGTTTATATATGACATTGTGGGGCGAATTAGAGCAGGATCGTTTATTTGGAAGAGAAAATACACACCATTCTATTATGGTAACGATGCAAATGCAACTCCCAGACATTTATGAAGAACGTATAAAACTAGAGGCAATTGGACTTTTAAATGTGTATATGAAAAAAGAAAAAGATATTCGGATGTTTATTTATGAGTTGCAGCCACCGCTCATGCCGAAGCAATTTTTTGATGATATTGTATTAAGTATTTTTTTATATAACCGCTTAAGTAAGGCAAAATACAATCAAGTAAAGCAATATTTTTTAGAAGAAGAATTTGACGTCGCTTCTTATGAAAATACAACAAGATCTTTTAATGATGTGTTTGGCTCGTTTAATCCGGGACAAGTTGAGCATGCCAAGGAAGAATTGCTTATACCAAATGCAACTGTAATGCCGAGCAGGGTGCAGGGGAATACACCTCAAATTTGGAATGATTTCTTTGATTTCTCATTATTTGTAGAAGGATTATCAGCTCTCGTTCCACGCAGAGCCATTACAGAACAAATACGTGAATGTGTGATGACATTAGCATACGTATACGGAATTGATCCGCTATCCATGCAAAATATTGTTCTTGGTGCTTTTACGGAACATCATACAATTGATATGGAGCGACTGCGAAAAGGTGCGCGGGATTGGTATCAATTTGAGAATGGGCAAGCACTCCCGGTGTTTAGTGAACGAACGCAGCCATTGCATGCGCGGACGATGAAAGAGAAAGAACCGACAACACAAGAAGAAATGCTCATTAAACAGTTAGAAGAAATTTCGCCAAGAGAGCTATTAAAAGAAATTTCGGGAGGGGCTGAGCCGACGAAAGCTGATTTACAGATTATCGAAGAAGTGATGTTGAATCAGAAGCTCACACCAGGCGTTGTAAATGTGCTTATTTATTATGTCATGCTGCGTTCTGATATGAAGTTGGCGAAATCGTATGTAGAAAAAATTGCCGGACATTGGGCGCGTAAAAAGGTTACAACGGTAACAGAAGCAATGAGTCTTGCGAAAGAGGAAAACCGTCAATATCAAGAGTGGGCAGAAGCAAAGAAAAAAGGAAAGACGACGAAGAAAACCGTTCGTACAGAACTTGTACCAGATTGGTTAAAGGAACAAGCTGAAGAAAGTAAACAATTGGCTGAACAACCGAATCGTAGTGAAGGTCATGAAAAATTAGAAGAAGAGCGTAAAAAATTAGAGGAAGAGCTAAGAAAATATAAGCGAAACGAATAGAGGAGAGCTCCCTTTGAGGTGAAGAAATGGAACCGATTCAAAATACATTTGCGAAGTTAATGCAAAATGAAAATTTTAAAAATAGATATGAAGTATTAAAACACGAAGTAATAGCGCATCCGCGTGTAAAAGAGTTTATAGAAGAGCATCAAGGTGAAGTGACAATGTCCATGGTAGAACGCAGCCTTGTGAAGTTATATGAGTACATCGGGCAAAGTGTTGGCTGTATAGATTGTCCAAACCTAGAATCGTGTAAAAACATGATTCAAGGATATGAGCCAAAGCTCATCATTCAAGGTAAGATGATTGATATTCAATACGATCGCTGTGTGAGAAAAGTAGCTTATGATGAGAGGAAGAAACATGAGAAACTCATTCAAAGCATTTATATGCCAAAAGATATTTTGCAGGCTTCTATGTCTTCTCTTGATTTGTCGGATGGGGAGCGATTTGAGGCAATTCGAGCTGCGAATGAATTTTTAAATGAGTATGAACCAGGAAAAAAGGTACAAGCTTTATATTTTTATGGTCCGTTTGGCGTTGGGAAAACGTTTATTTTAGGAGCAATTGCAAACGAACTAGCACAGAAGAAAATCAGTTCCATGATCGTATATCTACCAGAGTTTTTACGAGAAATTAAAAGCTCACTGCAGAATAATACTATTAGTGAAAAGATTGATGCTGTCAAACATGTGCCGGTGCTCATGTTAGATGATATTGGAGCAGAAGCGATGTCGAGCTTTGTGCGCGATGATGTACTCGGGGCGATTTTACAATTTCGTATGCTTGAGAATTTACCGACGTTTTTTACATCTAACTTTGATTTTAAACAGTTGGAACATCATTTAACATATACACAGCGCGGAGAAGCAGAGGAAATGAAAGCGGCCCGTATTATGGAGCGTATTAAATATTTAGCGAAGCCAACTCCTATTGGTGGGAAAAACCGCCGGTATACGTAAAGAGCAAGCAATGAGCTTGCTCTTTATTTTTTTTGAAGGAAATGGAATCAATGTATGAGAAATGTAATATGAAAGGAAAAGGAGGAGCTGTAAATGTTAAGGAGAAAAGGTTTTTTTATTGTAATCATCATGTGTTTTATATTGCTAGGATGTAATAAAGAAGAACAAGAGAAAGATATGCAATATATATAAAAATCACCGATTGTAACAGTTAATGGCATAGAAGTGCCGGTATATAAATTTAACAGTTGCATCCCAGGAAAAGATTATAAGCCAGAGGAAGGGCTAAAAGGAAACCCTTGCCCGTATGTTTCTGGAGAAGAATTTATGAAAGATAAACCAGCTCAGGATGTAGGGAAAGGATTAGAAATTCAACTTCGCTCAGATATTCCGCCTGGCGGAATAAAGGAAGGTGCATGAAGAGATGAGATAAAAAGAGAGGAAAACGTGCAATTGTTCAAAAACGGAGAGAGTATTTTATCTCCCACTACAGCTAAACTTACGTATCAGAAGAAGGAAAAAGAAACGATTGACACAATGCATGTAGACACAGGTTCAGGTGTATATGTAGGAGTTGTTACTCGGTATACACCAAATGGTTCCATGCAATATGCATTTAAGTTTGAAGTGAAAGAATAAAATATAATAAAGCATTATTTTGAATGAGAAATTACTTTATGCTTGTATCATTTTTTGTACATCCCCTTAATATATATGGAAATAGCAAGGATTATAAAAGGGGGGACAAAAGTGATTGAAATTTGCTTCGAAGAAAAAAATGATGCCATTGTTATATATAAAGAATTGAAAAAACGGACAGATGATATATATGCAGAAATAAGTATTTATTTGTACGAGCAAATGGTGATTGTCCATATACCAATACAAGAATCAGGCTACATTGATCGAGTGGTTATTCCAGTACTTGTTCAATATATTATAAATACAAAACAAGATGAATGGATAAGTGCTATTTTAAAAGAGAAGTTTTACTATGAAGAGCGAGAAGAGCGAATTCAAATTTTACATATGGCTCATTCTATTTTAAATGGGAAACGTAAAGGGTTAACAGATGCACCTTCTAAACAAAGGGGGAAAGAATTGGTAGTGTCCTCCTTGCGAGGATGGATGCATGATACGATGTCTTTTTCGTTTGAAGCATATATCCGTTTTCGCTTAAGAAAGTACAATGAATTTTTATATCGAACTGCGGAGATGGCGATAGACGAATATAAATTAGAACAAGAGTACCAAATGTTTGTGGAAACGCTCCGGCAGCAAGTAAGCAGTCGAAAGTCGCGTTTGTCATCCTTGCACCTTGTGTTTGATGACAGTTTTATTTTTTATGATGACAAGGGAGCGCGTTTAAAACAAGATAAGCTTGTTCAGTATATAGAAGAAGAATTACTCTCTCAAAAAGGCTTGTATATCGATCTGAATATTATGGCGCCGCTTCTTTCGATCGCGCCTAAAAAAATTCATCTGTATACGAAAAAGCAAGATCATAATATGATTGTGACAATTCAAAATGTGTTTCAAGAGAGAGTACAACTATATGCGCTTCATGAATTTGAAAAGAATGTGAAAAATTATAAAAATAAAGGGAACGCCCTTGATTTTCTAAATTTTTGAGCATATAATTACGTACATACATGAAAATACATGAAAATGTTACGATGAGGACATGGGTAATTGTCTACGATTCTCAGAGAGGGAAGCCTTAGGCTGTGAGCTTCTTAATACGAGATTATTACTTACCACCTCTGAACTTCAGCAGTGAACGAAATTCTAGTAATTGCTGACGGTAAATGCCGTTATAATGAACTTGAGCAGTTAACAATGCGTTAGCTGGAACAAGGGTGGAACCACGAATTCAACACTCGTCCCTTTTTATAGGGATGGGTGTTTTTTATTTTGACTATGAAAAAGGAGTGACCAAAGATGGCAGATGTAGTAAAGATTACATTCCCAGACGGAGCTGTGAAGGAGTTTCCAAAAGGAACAACAACTGAAGACATTGCTGCTTCTATTAGCCCTGGCTTAAAGAAAAAAGCGATTGCAGGGAAATTAAACGAGGAAATGGTGGACTTGCGTACACCGATTGAGCAAGATGGTACAATCGCTATCATTACATTAGATTCTGAAGATGGATTATACATTTTACGTCATTCAACAGCTCACCTTTTAGCACAAGCGTTAAAACGTTTATATAAAGATGTGAAGCTTGGAATTGGACCTGTTATTGAAAATGGCTTCTACTACGATATTGATATGGAAGAAGCAATTACAGTTGAGGACTTCCCAAAAATTGAAAAAGAAATGCAAAAGATTGTGAACGAGAACTTAGAAATCGTTCGTCATGAAGTACCACGTGCTGAAGCGCTTCGTCGTTACGAAGAAATTGGCGATGAGCTGAAATTAGAATTAATTAACGATCTTCCAGAAGATGCAGTTATCTCAATTTATGAACAAGGCGAATTCTTCGACCTTTGCCGCGGAGTTCACCTTCCATCTACAGGGAAAATTAAAGTGTTTAAACTGTTAAGCGTGGCAGGTGCTTACTGGCGCGGCGATAGCAATAACAAAATGTTACAACGTATTTACGGTACTGCATTCGTGAAAAAAGCAGAATTAGATGAGCATCTACGTCTGCTTGAAGAAGCAAAAGAGCGTGACCATCGTAAATTAGGTAAAGAGTTAAAACTATTTACAAATAGCCAAAAAGTAGGACAAGGCTTACCGCTTTGGTTACCAAAAGGTGCGACAATCCGCCGTATTATCGAGCGTTACATTGTTGATAAAGAAGCGAGCTTAGGATATGACCACGTATATACTCCAGTACTAGGAAGCCGAGAGCTTTATGAAACTTCTGGTCACTGGAATCACTACCGAGATGGCATG
This sequence comes from Bacillus sp. CGMCC 1.60114, assembly GCF_042676365.1. NCBI lineage: Bacteria > Bacillati > Bacillota > Bacilli > Caryophanales > Bacillaceae > Bacillus > Bacillus sp. CGMCC 1.60114. Next base: position 369,287 of record NZ_JBHTHG010000007.1, on the reverse strand, counting down.
TTCCCATCAATGGAAATGGATAATGAGGAATTAGTACTTCGTCCAATGAACTGTCCTCACCATATGATGGTTTATAAAAACGATATCCACAGTTATCGTGAATTACCAATCCGTATTGCGGAGCTTGGAACAATGCATCGTTATGAAATGTCTGGTGCGCTATCTGGTTTACAACGTGTCCGCGGGATGACTTTAAATGATGCACACATTTTCGTACGCCCAGATCAAATTAAAGAAGAGTTCAAACGAGTTGTAAACTTAACTTTAGAAGTATACAAAGACTTCGGTTTAGAAGATTATTCATTCCGTTTATCTTATCGTGATCCAGAGGATACTGAAAAGTACTATGATGACGATGAAATGTGGGAAAAAGCACAAGGCATGTTAAAAGAAGCTATGGATGAAATGGGTCTTGAGTACTATGAAGCTGAGGGTGAAGCTGCATTCTACGGTCCGAAACTTGACGTGCAAGTTCGTACTGCGCTTGGAAAAGACGAAACACTTTCAACTATCCAACTAGACTTCTTGCTTCCAGAACGCTTTGAGTTAACTTACATCGGTGAGGACGGTAAGCAGCATCGCCCAGTTGTTATTCACCGTGGCGTTGTATCAACTATGGAACGCTTTGTTGCCTTCTTAATCGAAGAATACAAAGGTGCATTCCCAACTTGGTTGGCACCAGTTCAAGTACAAGTAATTCCAGTTTCTCCGCAAGTACATTTAGACTATGCGAAGAAAGTACAAGAAGAATTACAACGTGCTGGCATTCGTGTTGAAGTGGATACTCGTGACGAGAAAATCGGTTACAAAATCCGCGAAGCACAAATGCAAAAAATCCCGTATATGCTTGTAGTAGGTGATAATGAAGTTGCTGAAACTGGTGTAAACGTACGTAAATACGGCGAACAAAAATCAGAAACAATTTCATTAGATGCTTTCGTTGACTTAATTAAAGCTGAAGGAAAACGATAAGAAAAAGTCGCGGTTCGTCCGCGGCTTTTTTATATTTTTGTTTGGTAATAAGAACCAAAGTTCGCTTTGTATAAAAAAATGTTGCATGTATTCGTTTTGTTTGTTACAATATTTTTTGTTGCTACTTAAGAAGTTCAACTTCTTGACACGCATCACGTCCTATGATAGAATCATCAAGGATAATAGAATACGGATTTGTGGAACAAGTAGAAGCACCCGCTTCTCACCTGATTGACGCGAAAGCAGTTTCCAGGTAAATGTATTTCTTACTTAAGATATTACAAGTGTGGGTGTCATATGCCCGCACTTTTTTGTTTGGGTTCTGCCTTCCCAAAACGTATTCCCATAAAACCTTGGAGGTGGCTTACTATTAGCAAGGACATGATGATTAACGAGCAAATTCGTGCACGTGAAGTACGTTTAGTTGGTGCAAATGGTGATCAACTTGGAATTAAGTCTCGTCAAGAAGCATTAGATATGGCTGCAAACGTAAATCTTGATCTAGTATTAGTTGCTCCAAATGCGAAACCACCAGTATGCCGTATTATGGACTACGGAAAATTCCGCTTTGAGCAACAAAAGAAAGAAAAAGAGCAGCGCAAAAATCAAAAAATCATTAGTATGAAAGAAGTTCGTTTAAGTCCAACAATTGATGAACATGACTTTAACACAAAACTTCGTAATGCTATTAAATTCTTGGAGAAAGGCGACAAAGTTAAAGCGTCTATTCGCTTTAAAGGTCGTGCTATTACTCATAAAGAAATCGGTCAACGTGTTTTAGATCGCTTCTCTGAAGCTTGTGCTGAAGTTAGTACAATTGAATCTAAGCCAAAAATGGAAGGACGCAGTATGTTCTTAGTTTTAGCACCGAAAAATGATAAGTAATAAATAGAGGAGGAAATCACTATGCCTAAACAGAAAACTCACCGCGGCGCTGCAAAGCGTTTCAAAAAAACAGGATCTGGTAAACTAAAGCGTTCTCACGCTTACACAAGCCACTTATTCGCTAACAAATCTACAAAAGCTAAACGTAAATTACGTAAAGCTGGTGTAGTAAGCGCTGGTGACTTCAAACGTATTCGTCAAATGCTTGACAACATGTAATTAATATTTTGTTCAGATAGATATCTAGGAGGGAAATAATATGCCAAGAGTAAAAGGTGGTACGGTTACTCGTAAACGTCGTAAAAAAATTATTAAATTAGCAAAAGGTTACTACGGTTCTAAACATACATTATACAAAGTTGCTAACCAACAAGTAATGAAATCTTTAATGTATGCATTCCGTGACCGTCGTCAAAAGAAACGTGACTTCCGTAAATTATGGATCACTCGTATTAACGCAGCTGCTCGTATGAACGGTCTTTCTTACAGCCGTTTAATGAATGGTCTTAAGCTTGCTGGTATCGAAGTAAACCGCAAAATGCTTGCTGACCTAGCTGTTTATGACGAAAAAGCTTTCGCTGAATTAGCAACAGCTGCTAAAACTGCTTTAAACAAGTAATGATAATAAATCCTTAGGACATTGTTCCTAGGGATTTTTTTATTTTGTATCACCTAAGAATGAATCCTAATATTCACAAAAAATTCAAAAAATATCCAAATGGGTATCCCTTAGGTAGATAGAAATGTTTTAATATGTAAATGAAAACTTTTTCAAAAAAGCGGGTTGAAGGAGGAATTCATTTGAAAGCAGCTGTTGTAAACCAATTTAAAGAACAATTAGAGGTAAAGGACGTGCCGAAACCGAAAGCAGGTCCAAATCAAGTACTTGTACATATTCACGCTTGCGGCGTTTGTCATACGGACTTGCATGCAGCGCACGGTGATTGGCCAGTAAAGCCGAAGCTGCCATTAATTCCAGGACATGAAGGTGTTGGTGTAATTGAAGAAGTTGGTGAAGGTGTTACACATTTAAAAGTTGGTGATCGTGTTGGGATTCCATGGTTATATTCAGCATGTGGTCATTGTGAATACTGTTTAACAGGAAGAGAAACGCTTTGCTTGGATCAACATAACGCCGGCTATTCTGTTGATGGCGGTTATGCCGAATATTGCGTCGCGGCAGCGGATTACGTAATGCAAGTGCCTGAGAACTTAAATTTTATTGACGCAGCACCGCTGTTTTGTGCAGGTGTTACAACATATAAAGCGTTAAAAGTATCTGAAGCAAAACCTGGACAGTGGGTTGCTATCTTTGGAATTGGTGGTCTTGGACATTTAGCAGTACAATATGCAAAGGTAATGGGCTTACACGTTGTAGCTGTGGATACGGTTGATGAAAAACTTGAACTCGCAAAAGAATTGGGTGCAGATTTAGTTGTGAATCCATTAAAAGAGGATGCAGCACTTTGGATTCATGAACAAGTAAATGGTGTGCATGCTTCCATTTGTACAGCTGTGTCGAAGCCAGCATTTGACCAAGCCTACCGTGCAGTGCGCCGCGGCGGATCATGCGTTGCAGTCGGTTTACCGCCAGAGATGATGGAAGTGCCAATTTTTGATACCGTATTAAATGCTGTGAAAATCGTTGGCTCTATCGTTGGAACACGTAAAGATTTACAAGAAGCACTGCAATTTGCCGCAGAAGGAAAAGTAAAAGTAATTATTGAAACACGTCATCTTCATGAAATTAATGATATTTTTTCTGAAATGGAAGAAGGAAAGATTAATGGACGTGTTGTTTTAGATATGACAAAGTAGGCATAAAAGATACAATAATATAGAAGAATAAACATAAAAAGTCGGAGGTATTCTCTGACTTTTTATGTTTATTTGAATGAAATATGCTGTGAAAAGGGAGCTTGACTTCAGACAATCTTGTCTTTCCACGCGAAACTGACACTGTTATAATGTAAGAATATGACTTGCTTATTTTCTTATATTTACCATTAGAATGGAACAATATCAGATAATGTTTATTTGATATTGAAGGAGGAGTACGTTTTGGATTTACTACAATTATTTAAATTACAAAAAGAATTAGATGATCGTATTGCGAAAGAACACAATTTAGAGCCGAAAAAGCTATTAAAAGAAAAGATGCTAGCGCTTCTTGTGGAAATTGGTGAACTTGCAAATGAAACGCGCTGCTTTAAATATTGGAGCAACAAGCCGGCATCTGATCGTGCAATTGTACTAGAAGAGTATGTGGATGGATTACATTTTATTTTATCTATCGGAATTGACTTAGGAATTGATAAAAATTTCTTATTTTATAAGTGTGCAATAACAAATAAAACGCAGGTAGAAATTTTCTTAGATGCATATGCAAAAGCAATCCGTTTTAACGAACAACCTTCTATTACAAATTATATTGAATTGTTTACAAGCTATCTTCGCCTAGGACAAGCACTTGATTTTGATCAAGAAGAGATTGAGAAAGCATATTTAGATAAAAACGAAGTGAATCATCAGCGCCAAACAGAAGGGTATTGATGGAATTTTTTGAACATTCTTTTCCTCTCTTGTATAATTGAAGGGATGAAGAAAAAGGAGGTCATTGTCCAATGGGAAAATTAGATGCGACATTGACAATGTTAAAAGAACTAACAGACGCGCGCGGGATTGCAGGAAATGAACGTGAGCCTCGTGAAGTAATGAAGAAATATATCGCACCGTTTGCTGATGAAGTATCAACAGATAACTTAGGAAGCTTAGTTGCAAAAAAAATCGGTGACGGTAACGGTCCGAAAATTATGGTAGCTGGTCATTTAGATGAAGTTGGTTTTATGATTACGCAAATTGATGATAAAGGTTTCTTACGCTTCCAAACAGTTGGCGGCTGGTGGTCACAAGTTATGTTAGCACAGCGCGTAACAATCGTTACGAGCAGAGGTGATGTAACGGGTGTCATTGGTTCAAAACCACCTCACGTTTTACCAGTAGAAGCTCGTAAAAAGCCAGTTGATATTAAAGATATGTTTATTGATATTGGTGCTTCTAGTAAAGAAGAAGCAATGGAGTGGGGCGTACGCCCAGGAGATCAAGTTGTACCATACTTCGAATTCCAAGTGATGAAAAATGAGAAAATGTTACTTGCAAAAGCGTGGGACAACCGTATCGGCTGTGCGATCGCAATCGATGTTTTAAAACAACTGAAAGATGAAAAACATCCAAATATCGTATATGGTGTTGGAACTGTACAAGAGGAAGTAGGTCTTCGTGGAGCGAAAACATCTGCACATTATATTCAACCTGATATCGCGTTTGCAGTCGATGTTGGTATTGCTGGTGATACACCAGGTATAAGCGAAAAAGAAGCACAAGGTAAAATGGGGGATGGCCCGCAAATTATTTTATATGATGCATCTATCGTTGGGCATAAAGGTCTTCGTGACTTCGTTGTTGGTGTAGCAGATGAATTAAGCATTCCGTATCAATACGATGCACTTCCAGGCGGCGGAACGGATGCAGGTGCAATTCATATTTCTGTGGATGGTATTCCAGCAATGGCAATTACAATTGCAACTCGCTATATTCATTCTCATGCTGCAATGTTACATCGCGATGACTATGAAAACACAGTGAAGTTAATTGTAGAAGTTGTGAAACGTCTTGATGCTGAGGCCGTACATAACATTACATTTGATTGATATAAGAAAGAGCGAAAGGACATTCCTTTCGCTCTTTTTCATTTAAATGGTGGTTCTAATCCAGCGGCTGTATACGGACCTAAAATGATTAAACGAGATAGCTGCAAGGCCATGTAATGGGGCGTATACGGCATATTTTGTCTTAACCAAGAAAGAATCATACCTAAATGTGCACCTGTAATATAACTAGCGAGAATATCACGAGGCACAATCAATTCTTCTTCATTTGGTTGTGAAAGAGAAAGGGCGATAAGCAGATTCGCTTGAATCGCTTTCATCATTTGCAAGGAAAACTTCGGAATCCCATTATCTCCGAGCATCACTTGATAAAAGAAAGCATGTTCAGCAATATGGCTAAATAAAGATAAAAAGATAGGATGGGGCGTATCAAAGGTAAGTTCAAACTCCTTCTTATCTAATTTCTTCGACTTGAGAATATCTGCTAATGCTGTTAACATTTCCTCAATGCTCTTGTCTAACAAATCATATTTGTCGTGATAATGACTATAGAAGGTTGCTCGGTTTACGTTTGCCTTTTCAGCAATATCTTGAACCGTAATACTATTGAAACCTTTTTCGTGTATTAAAGATATAAGAGCATCACGTATCGATTGCCTCGTTCGTTTTACGCGTGGGTCATTTGAATTTTTAATAGACATTTTCGTTCTCCTTGCTTGGTTTTTCATACTTTTTCAACATATATATAAAGGACTGTTGGAAAAACAACATATCGAAATAAATTGTCGGTTGTCACTCAAGCTGAATTATTTATAATTATAAACGATATTCTTTTTCTTAGCACAAAATAAGGAGAGTATTTTGTGCTTGGGAAAGAGTTATTTTTTTGATTAGTCCTTAATAATATGAATGGTCAATATTATTAACTAAAAAGAAAGGGCTTGTTAGAAAATAACCTAAAATTAAAAATAAGGAGAGAACACAATGAGTCAATTACGAAGAATGGTTATCATCAATATTATTACATTGATTGTATTAGTTGGCGGCGGATTTGCCGGTTATTATTATTACAATCAATCAACAAATTATTTAAAAACAGACAATGCAAAAATTGATGGGAAAGTTGTACCTATTGCATCTCCAGTTGCTGGAAAATTAACAAACTGGACAGCTGAAGTAGGAAAAAATTATAATGCTGGTGATAAAGTAGGTTCTGTAACAAGTAACGCTGGCAATGCAGCGCAAGAAGTAGATGTTACAGTTCCAACAAATGCAACGCTTGTTCAATCGAATGCAACGCAAGATTCTTACATTGCGCCGGGAACACCACTAGCATATGCGTATAATATGAGTGATTTATGGGTAACGGCAAACATTAAAGAAACAGATATCGACGATGTTCAAAAAGGGCAAGATGTAGATGTATATGTAGATGCTTATCCTTCTACAACATTAACAGGAAAAGTAGAGCAAATTGGTTTAACAACAGCAAATACATTCTCTATGCTACCATCTAGCAATGCAACAGCAAACTATACGAAAGTAACACAAGTTATTCCAGTTAAAATTTCATTAGACCATAATAAATCGTTAAATATTGTCCCAGGCATGAATGTCACAGTTCGGATTCATAAGTAAGGGGGAATGAAATATGTCCTCGATTTTTATTGCAGGATACGCTCTTTTATGTATTGCCGTGTTCATTATTGTAAATCGTGTCTTTAGAAAAAAAGAAAAAGGGTTAGAAGAACCAGTTCAAGCAGTTTTTGAAGATACAAAAGAGGCAGTAATCAAACAAGAAACATCTGAAGCTACTGAAGAAAGAACTGGAGAACAAGTAATTGTAGAAGAAACAATTGTAAAACAAGAAGAACTAGTCCAAGAACAAAAAATCGTAAAACAAGAAAAACCAGTCCAAGAACAAAAAGCAGAAGGTACAGAACAGAAATCTTCTCGTTCTCAAACGATGCTTCCTGATTTTAACGTAAAGGCAGTCTTGGGTGTTCTTATTTTCGGGATGTTCGTTTCGATTTTGAATCAAACATTAATTAACGTTGCTTTGCCAGCCTTAATGAATGAATTTAATGTATCAACATCTACAGCACAGTGGCTTACAACGGGTTTTATGCTTGTGAACGGGGTATTAGTACCGATTAGTGCATTTTTAGTTTCTCGATTTACGTATCGAAACTTATTTCTATCGGCTATGCTATTCTTTACAGTAGGTTCACTTATTTGTGCGCTATCTGGAAGCTTTACGATGATGATGACAGGACGTGTCATTCAAGCTGTTGGGGCGGGTATTTTAATGCCTGTCGGAATGAATATTTTTATGACAATCTTCCCGCCGCATAAACGCGGGGCAGCGATGGGACTACTTGGTATTGCGATGATTTTAGGACCTGCCGTTGGACCAACAATTACAGGATGGGTTATTCAAAACTATACATGGAATGTTATGTTCTATGCGATGTTTATTATTGGTTTACTTATTACCGTATTAGCACTAAAATATTTCACGCTGAAACAGCCTATATCAAAGGCAACGCTAGATACGTTTGGTGTGATCGCTTCTAGTATCGGACTTGGAAGCTTACTATATGGTTTTAGTGAAGCGGGAAATAACGGTTGGAGCAGTGCGGAAGTTATCATTGCAATTGTAATTGGTGTCATTGGACTAAGTTTATTTGTATGGAGACAGTTAACGGCTGACAATAAAATGTTAGATCTTCGCGTATTCCGCTATTCTGCATTTACTTCGACGCTTTTAATTAATGCAATTGTTACAATGGCATTATATGGCGGCATGATATTGCTTCCTGTATATTTACAAAACATCCGTGGATTTACACCGATTGATTCCGGATTGCTTCTTCTTCCAGGATCTTTAATCATGGGATTGATGGGGCCGTTTGCTGGGAAATTATTTGATAAATACGGCATTCGCCCACTTGCTATTTTTGGATTAATCCTTACAACATATGCAACATATCAATTTACACATTTAACATTAGAAACACCTTATAGTGAGATTATGAGAGACTATATTATCCGTTCGTTTGGGATGTCCTTTATCATGATGCCAATTATGACAGCGGGGATGAATGCTCTGCCAATGAAACTCATTTCTCATGGAACAGCAACGCAAAATACATCAAGGCAAGTTGCTGGTTCTATTGGGACTGCGCTCTTAATTACAATTATGACGCAGCAAACGACAAATCATATGGCAGACTATGCAAATGCGATTACAACAACAAACCCGATTATTGTAAATAAACTATCCCAAATGGGGCAAAGTGTTGCTGCATTAACAGGATCAGCTCAGGCAGGAAACGCATTAAGTTCGCAAATGCTATTTGGGCAAGTTTCGAAGTTGTCCGTCATTAACGGCATTAATGATGCGTTTTGGATTGCAACGGCGTTAACTGCTATTGCATTAGTCTTGTCGTTTTTCTTACAACCGGGAAATAAGGCGAGCAAAAAAGCAGAGAGATAATCTCTGCTTTTTTATTTGTTTGAACTGTTTCAAATAAAGAATAGGGTAATAGCAAATAAAGCGACAATAAGTACAATGATGCTTTTTACTTTCTCTTTACGCCACACTTGAACAGCGTATACACACCCGCCTATTACTAAGAGAATACCGCCAATTCCTTGAAGAACGGTCAGTGATAGTAGTCGGCCTAAACTTAACAGAAAAAGCCCCATTAACATAAAGCCAGTCGTGAAAATGAATTTGAAAGACTTAAAGGTAGTTATCACTTCTTCTCGTTCCTCTTTATTCATTTTTCCATACGTTCTCACAACTAAAAATGTCGGTATACACCAAATGATTAAAAAGCCCACCAGCTTATCAACGTTTATATACAAAGATATAACCCCTTTCATAAAAAAGGATGTTATTCTTATTATCTGTTGAAACCCATTATTTGTCATTTAGTTTTGTGAATTTATTTATCCCACATTAAAGGGCAGTAAGATCCTCACTGTATTAGTGAGGATCTTACTGCCCTTTAGTAGATGAACAAGCGTCTTTTATTTAAATGTTAATGCTTTACAAGTTTTGTCTGCCCTTTTCCTTCATTTGCAGAAATATGCAAAGAGGATGGTGTATCTGTTTGTAATTCGCGATCTACCATCTGATCTAATCGCTTGATTGCTTGTAGTGCTTTTTCATAAGAGATTGTTCGATAGTGATGTGTTCCTCCTGGTTCTTCATCTGCTTCGTCTGCCCATTTAATAATATTTTGCAGAGACGTTCTTTCAAGTGTTTGCTCTAGTAGAAAAGAATCAGTGTGCAGGAGAATGGCAATGGAAATTTCCTTTGCTTGATTAGGGTGTTCTCCTAATCGGATTAACAATTTATGAGCTCTTTCCGCTCCTTTAATAGCGTGTATATCATTCTCTTTATACAATTCATAGTCCCATTTCCCATTACGATACCATGTGTGATGTCCGATATCATGAAGCAAACCAGCCTTTGTTGCCGCATCGACTGAGGCGTGATGCTTTTTGGCTAAGTGGAACGCGTGGTAAGCGACAGCAATCGCATGAACCATTCCAGAACGGTTTACATATTTTTGGGTGATGGGGTGCTGAAAAATTTGTTCAAGTGTAACACGGCGCATAAAACATTCACTCCTTTCATTCAGTGCAGTGTATTTTAGAGAAAAACAATAGCAATAAATATATTTTGAACATTTTACTACATCATTGTTATGTTAGTAAAGTAATTAATGATGTAATAGAAAAAATTTATGTTCTGATCCCTTTTCAAGAGAATAATTAAATTACATCATTTCATAGAAAAATATCCCTATTACAACAAGTGAACATAAAGTAATCCCTACATGTTTAACCACAGTGATTTGATTGCGGCACCACTGATGCCTGCTAATAAACTAGCAATAGCTAACATACACCAGTACATAGACGTTGAAAGTGGAAGAGATTGTTCTACATCCTTTCCTATCCCTGCAAAAATAAGAGGCAGGAGAACGAGTGAAAAACAAATAATTCCTATTAAGAGAATAAGCCATTTTTTGTGTATTGTTCCTTTTATCATGATAAAATAATCCCCCGCCAATGCCGCATAGTGCAAGAACAGGTATGAAAAATATCCAAAGTACGCTGAAGAATGGCATATACAAGAAAACCTCCTATGTAATAAGTTATATCTTATAACATGAGGTTTATTTTGGATATTATAAAAAAATATGGAGTTTTGATAGAGATTAACAATATACGATCGAAATAATAAGTGTAGAACGTTTGAGAGAGGAGGGGACATATGAAAATTACAGAAGAAAATGTTATAAAGCAACTTCGAAAACGAAATGAAAAAGCACTGTATTTCGTCATTGATCAGTATGGTGGACTGATAAAAAGTATTATTCGAAAGCATTTATCTTCTTTAGAAGATGTGATTGATAGAAGAGATAAAAAAATTATTGATATAAAGCAAGGCATCCAAAATCTTACTGACACAGAACTCATGCTTAATTTTGGAGATACTTGAACAAAATGATTAAAAGTTGTCCAAATGTCTATTTCAAAGAGATTGATTCCGTCATATAAATAAAGTAACTCTATAAAGAAAGGAGTTACACTTATGGCTCTTCTAACTAACTGTACTACATGTACGCCTCCTGCGGGTTCAACAACTATTCTTACTGTGGATGTACCTGGTGGACTTGCTATTAATTTATTGGGTATTCATATCGAAGCTTGTCCAATCTGTCTTACAGTATTCACTGGTGGTGGCACGTTAACAGCTGAGCAGCAAGCTATTGCAAATAACCTTGTGCAAGCTGTTAATAATTTGATTCCGAATATTCCAAGTGCTTAAAAGTAAATAAGTATATAGGTATTTTAAATAGCCTTCCGTTTTCTTCGGAAGGCTATTTTCATAAATAGGATTAGAGACGGAGTATTAACATACTCCGTCTCTGTAAAAATTTCTTATCTTTTTACTCCTTGCTCTAGCGTAGCTAACATCTCATGCTTTTCTTGCTCATCAGCATTTTTCCAAATCACTTCAAATAAAACGCCAAGTCCTGGAAGCATTTTTTCTTCACCGCTTTGAATCGCATCAACGATTGTTTCTTGTAATTGACTTTGTGTGTTTCCTGCTACGTTCGCTAATACAGCACCGCGTAAATTAAAGTTCATCACTTTCACCTCTTTTTAGGAATGGAAACTGACATTAGTTTTTGTTCTTTTTTATGTAAATATGTATGAAAAATAGGCTATAATGAGAAGACAAGAAGAGAGGGAAATACATATTATGAAAAACATTGATTCAGTACAAAATCCGCGCGTAAAGCAGTGGAAAAAGCTGCAGACGAAAAAAGAGCGCGATAAAAAAGGACTATTCTTTGTAGAAGGATTCCATTTAGTGGAGGAAGCTTTAAAAGCAGGGGTTATAACAGAATTGATTGTTTGGGATCAGACAGACCTTCCGAAAGATTGGACGGTTACTGATGTTGAAATGTACATTGTGCCTGAAGCAATTGTAAAGGTGTTATGTGAAACGGAAACAACACAAGGCGTATTTGCGGTTTGTGAAAAGCAAGAAAAAGAAGTGAATTTGACAGATGGAAAGTTCCTGTTACTTGATGGTCTGCAAGACCCAGGCAACTTAGGTACAATTATTCGTACAGCAGATGCAGCTGGTATTCATGCCGTTGTGCTTGGAGAAGGATGCGTTGATGTATATAACAGTAAAGTACTTCGTTCTACACAAGGATCTGTATTCCATTTACCGATTGTAAAAGGAAACTTAGAAGAATGGGTAGACAAGTTAAAAGAAAAGAACGTTCCTGTATACGGAACAGCTCTTGAAAATGGAGTTCCATACGGTGAAGTAACACCGACGGGAAGTTTCGCATTAATTGTAGGAAACGAAGGAAATGGTGTACGCCAAGAGATTCTTGCTAAATGTGATCAAAACTTATACATCCCGATTTACGGAGGCGCAGAATCATTAAATGTTGCGGTTGCAGCAGGGATTTTAACGTATTATTTACAAACTCCAGTTGCGAATCGATAAAAAACTTCTTATAATAGATGGAAGTAAAATAGTTAAAAACGTTGATAGAGAAGAGTAACTTGCAAAATCGCCATATAGGGAGAGAATGCCGTAGACTGAAAGTATTCTCATGGTAGACGTAAGTGAATTCACCTCTGGAGTTGACGCCAGGACCATGTAAATGTAAAGGCGTTCCGGCTTAAAAAGCCGTTATAACGAATTGAGTGGGCAGACTTGTTCTGTCAATTTAGGGTGGTACCGCGAATTTACCTCGTCCCTTTTTAGGGAGCGAGGTTTTTTTATTTTTAAAATTAGGAGGGTTCCAAATGGAAGCACGTTTAAAAGAGCTAAAGCAAGAAGCGTTAGAGCTTATTGAAAAAGCGAAAGAGCTAAAGGGCTTAAACGATGTACGCGTAGCGTATTTAGGAAAAAAAGGTCCAATTACAGAAGTACTGCGCGGTATGGGGAAATTATCTCCAGAAGAGCGTCCACGTATGGGAGCTTTAGTAAATGAAGTGCGTGAAGCAATTCAAACACGTTTAGAAGAAAAAATTAATCATTTAGAAAAAGCGGTAATTGAAGCAAAATTATCCTCTGAAACAATTGATGTAACATTACCAGGCCGTCCTGTAAATACAGGTTGTCACCATCCGTTAACAGCGGTTGTTGAGCAAATTGAAGATTTATTCATCGGTATGGGTTATGAAGTTGCTGAAGGTCCAGAAGTAGAAAAAGACTATTACAACTTCGAAGCGTTAAACTTACCGAAAGACCACCCAGCACGCGATATGCAAGATTCTTTCTACATTACAGAAGAAATGTTGCTTCGTACACATACATCGTCTGTGCAAGCAAGAACGATGGAAAAGAATACAGAAAAAGGCCCAATTAAAATTATTTGCCCTGGTAAAGTATATCGCCGTGATGACGATGATGCGACACACTCTCACCAGTTCATGCAAATTGAAGGTCTTGTTATCGATAAAAACATTCGTATGAGTGATTTAAAAGGTACATTACAAGCGTTTGCGAAGAAGATGTTCGGTGAAGATCGTGAAATTCGCCTTCGTCCAAGTTTCTTCCCATTCACAGAGCCATCTGTTGAGATGGATATTTCTTGTATGATGTGTCATGGAAAAGGTTGCGGCACATGTAAAGGAACTGGCTGGATTGAAATTTTAGGTGCAGGTATGGTTCATCCAAATGTACTTGAAATGGCTGGCTATGATTCAAAAGAATATCAAGGATTCGCATTCGGTATGGGTGCAGAGCGTATTGCGATGTTGAAGTACGGCATTGATGACATTCGTCATTTCTATACAAATGATGTACGTTTCTTACAACAATTCAAACGAGCGTAAGGGAAGGAGAGATAAAGAATGTTCGTATCATATCGTTGGTTACAAGAGTATGTAGATATTAAAGATGTAACAGCACAAGAGTTAGCTGATAAAATTACGAAAAGCGGTATCGAAGTAGAAGGCGTTGAAGTATTAAATAAAGGCGTAAAAGGTGTTGTAGTTGGTCACGTATTAGAGTGCGAAAAACATCCGGAAGCTGATAAGTTAAGCAAATGTTTAATCGATATCGGTGAAGAAGAGCCAGTTCAAATTATTTGCGGAGCTCCTAACATTGCGAAAGGTTTAAAAGTACCGGTTGCAAAAGTTGGCGCTGTTCTTCCTGGCAACTTCAAAATTAAAAAGGCAAAACTACGCGGCGAAGCTTCTCATGGTATGGTTTGTTCCTTACAAGAGCTTGGCATTGATGGGAAATTAGTTGCAAAAGATTATGCAGAAGGTATTTTCATCTTCCCAAGTGATGCAGAAGTTGGTGCAGATGCACTTGAAATCTTAAACTTACATGATGAAGTACTTGAACTAGGTTTAACACCGAACCGTGCAGATTGCTTAAACATGTTAGGTGTTGCATACGAAGTAGCAGCAATTTACGGTCGTGAAGTGAAACTTCCAGCATCAGATTTACAAGAAGCGGCAGAAAAAACATCTGATTACATTTCTGTAAGTGTAGAAGCAACAGAGCAAAACCCACTATACATTGCGAAAATGGTGAAAAACGTAAAAGTTGGTCCATCACCAATCTGGATGCAAACGCGCCTAATGGCAGCTGGCATTCGTCCAATTAGCAACGTAGTTGATATTACAAACTATATCTTAATTGAATACGGTCAACCATTACATGCGTTTGACTATGATAAATTAGGATCAAAAGAAATCGTTGTTCGTCTTGCTGGGGAAGGCGAGAAAATGACAACATTAGACGATCAAGAACGTACATTACAAGCTCATCACCTTGTTATTACAAACGGCACAAAAGCGTTAGCTGTTGCCGGGGTAATGGGCGGAGCAAACTCTGAAGTAGATAACGATACAGTAAACGTATTAATCGAGTCTGCATATTTTGCAGGTCAAACAGTACGCCGCACATCAAAAGACTTAGGTCTTCGCAGCGAATCAAGTGCACGTTTTGAAAAAGGCATCGACCCAACGCGTACATTCGAAGCGATTCAACACGCGGCAGCATTAATGGCGAAATATGCTGGCGGTGAAGCGTTAGAAGGCGTTGTAGAAGTTGATAACTTACAAGTAGAAGAGCGTACAGTATCTGTTACAGTTGAAAAGATTAACCGTGTATTAGGTACAGACATTTCTGCTGATCAAGTGTGCACAATCTTCACAAACTTAAAGTTCCCATTCACAGAAGTGGAAGGAACATTCCATGTGAACGTACCAGCACGTCGCCCTGATATTACAATTCCAGAGGACTTAGTAGAAGAAGTAGGTCGTCTATACGGATACGACCATATTCCTTCAACATTACCAACTGGTACAATCACGCGCGGTAAATTAACAGCGGCGCAAACAAAGCGTCGTAAAGTACGCCGTTATTTAGAAGGCGCTGGGTTATATGAAGCGATTACGTATTCATTAACAAATGCTGAAAAAGCAAAACAATATATGGTGGAATCAAACGAAAAAACACCTGTGAATCTAGCACTTCCAATGAGTGAAGAACGCAGTCAGCTTCGTTTAAGCTTAGTGCCGCAATTATTAGAAGCAGTAGCATATAATAATGCTCGTAAAGTAGATAATGTTGCATTATACGAAGTAGGTTCTGTATTTTTACCAACAGTAGAAGGTGAACTACCGAAAGAAGAACAACATCTTGCTGGTGTTATGACAGGGCTAGCTCTTCATCATCAATGGCAAGGTGAGAAGAAGGTTGTTGACTTCTTTGTTATGAAAGGTGTATTAGAAGGACTGTTTGACATACTGGGTGTTGCGAAGAGCATCACATATGTACCAGCAAAACGTGAAGGTATGCATCCAGGACGTACAGCTGATATTGTACTAGACGGCGAAAATATTGGTTTCATCGGTCAATTACACCCAGAAGCACAAAAGCAATTAGATGTAAAAGAAACGTACGTATTCGAATTATCTCTTGCGAAAGTATTCGCAGCAGAGGCAGAAGAAACGTACTATACAACAATCCCGCGCTTCCCATCTATGACACGCGATATGGCTGTTGTTGTAGCGAAAGAAGTAAAAGCCGGTGAAATGAAGCAAACAATTGCTGAAGCAGGCGGAGAGCTTCTAAAAGAAGTAACATTATTCGACTTATATGAAGGCGAAAAAATGGAAGAAGGCAAGAAATCACTTGCATTCTCTATGAACTACTTCGATCCAGAACGCACATTAACAGATGAAGAAGTAACAGAAGCGCATAGCCGTGTATTAGCAGCGGTAGAAGAGAAATTTGGTGCGGAGTTACGTAAATAATATAAAAGCAGCCTTGTGGCTGCTTTTTATTGTTTTTTTGTGTAATTTATCCCGCCATTTGGGGGGGCAGTTAAACTGATGATAGTTTCTGTTAATAACTGAATCGATATGAAAGGTGAATCCCGTTACCGTTAGTAATAGAAGCTTCATTTATGCATATGGTGAAGGAGTTGTTACTTTTTGGGAAAAAGGAATTCCATTTACAATACCTGAAGCTGTAAGAGTTATATCCCCAGGCCCTAAAGCATTGACAGTAGTGCTAAAGAACCCGTCTTTTTCTGTAAAAACCATGGCTGGAGAAACAGTTGCTGGGCCTGCCACTGTGAAAAAAACTGGTATTCCTGCAAACCCGATACCATTGACTAATAAACGATCTGGTGCAGAAGGGTTATCATCTTCACTTGTCAAAGTGAATCCAAGATCTACGTCTATACTAGTAATTGCTAATCTTTTAACACAAACTTTGACGATTTCTTTTTCTTTGAATGTAAACGCAACCCGCTGTCCATTTATAACTCCAAAGTTTTGTTCTTGGGCAGAAACTTCGCTAAAAATGGCCACGCCAGTCACCTCAAAAATGTCACCTTCATTGGCATCTTCGCGGTTAATGACACATTGAAATGGGATATCGTCTACAACTTGAAAACCTGGCACTAGAGTCCCATCTTCTAAAACAGCTGTATAAGTGAGAGTTGTATGGATGGCACCGTAAATAACAACTCTTTCCGGGAGTACCTTTTCAATATTTGCTTCAACTGTTTTCGTGAAGGTAACGGTATTTTCGAGTGCTGGGGGGACCAGTTGCGTTGTGTGTTCAACAGCAACTTGGCAACAAGTTGTTGGATTAGTAAGAGGATAAGCCATTAAGTATTCCTCCTTTGTTTTATAGGATATATTCTATTCAGACGAGTTGGGATTTTTATATCCCTATTCGCGGGTAGTAAGACCTCCACTGCTGGAAGTTTCACTACCCGCGAATGAATTGTCTGAATAGAATGGGATGTTCCTTCTATAAGTTATGAAATATATATGGAGCTTGTATGGGAGAATATCGGGGGGGATTACTATTTTTAATAAATAAGTTTATTCGTCCATCACAAATATTTGTTTGCTAAGTAATCATTTGTATGGAAATTTTTATAATATCTTTTTCTGTAAAATTGAAAGCAAGAGTTGGCTCACATAATTGAGGATCATTTGATTTTCCAAAGTTAGCTTCATAGGAGAGAACTTCACTGAGTATTTTTTGCTCGATGATGCTAAATTGATCGTTTTCTTTTATATCCATTGATTCTATAAGACCTTGGAAGGGAACATCATCTTGGATGCTATGGTTTGGAATCTCTTTGTTATGCATTACTGCTGTATAAGTAATAGTTTTACGGATAAAGCCAACTACGACAACGACTTCTGAACACACCTTTTCAATCGTAGTAAATATTTGTTTATCAACTTCGATGGTTCCTCTTTTTGCAGGGGGAACTAATGGGATTTTGTGTTCTACAATTTGTCTGCAGCACATAGTGTTTAGTTCAGGAGATTTCGATAATTGTATCGGTTTTTGGATTGTTGGAGATGTTGGTAATTTTACAGGTTTTTGAATTGCATGAAGTTCTGATAGAACGATATAAGGAAAAAAAGGTGTGCTTGTAACGAAATTTTTTTTATAATCTGGACTCATTCACGTTTCCTCACTTTTTCATTAAGGTATAGTGTAGAATATGTTTTTTAAATTGCAGATGCTTTTTGTTAATAGTGAATTAAGAAAATGGACTATTGTTATACATAGATAAACTAAGGTGATTTTGTTTTTTCCTAAGCTACTTTTCAGAACCTACATTAATTAGATGGGGTGATAATAAAAAGGCTTTTTGCTTTGAAGGACAACTTGCATCTTTTTCGCTAATGTAGTACATTAATTTTAGTTTAACAAAATGAAAGACGATGATAAGGAAAAGTAGTATATACTATAATCTAAAGCGAGTCAGGGACGGTGCGAGCCTGATGAGGCGGTATATGTGAAGAACACCTTGGAGTTGCTAACCGAAATTGAAACGTGTGTTCAAGAGTAGACTTAGACGGGAATCCGGCCTGTTACAAACCGGGAAGTATGTGTAATACATACGAGTTAGAGCTGGTCTTTATGACAAATTGGGTGGTACCGCGAAGTTTAACCTTTCGTCCCTTTATGGATGGAAGGTTTTTTTGTATTTAAATATAGGTAAAGGAGAATTTCAATATGGAAAACACATTAGTAAAAAGTCTGTATAGAGAAACTGATAAGTATGTAGATCAAAAAATACAAGTATCAGGTTGGATCCGTAACTTACGTGATTCAAAAGTATTTGGTTTTATCGAATTAAATGATGGTAGCTTCTTTAAAAGCGTTCAAATCGTTTTCGATACAGAACTAGATAACTTTAACGAAATTGCGAAGCTTCCGTTAAGCTCTTCTATTAAAGTAGAAGGAACGCTAATCGCAACTCCAACTGCAAAGCAGCCGTTTGAAATTAAAGCGGACAAAATCGAGATCGAGGGATTATCAGATTCTGATTACCCATTACAGAAGAAACGTCACACGTTTGAGTACTTACGTACAATCGCTCATTTACGCCCAAGAACGAATGCATTCTCGGCAACGTTCCGTGTGCGTTCAATTGCAGCTTATGCAATTCATAAGTTCTTCCAAGAGCGCAACTTTGTACACGTTCATACACCAATTATTACAGGTAGCGACACTGAAGGTGCAGGTGAAATGTTCCGCGTAACAACGCAGGATATGAACAACTTGCCAAAAGGTGAAGATGGAAAAGTAGATGATTCAAAAGACTTCTTTGGCAGAGAAACAAACTTAACAGTAAGTGGACAATTGAATGCTGAAGCGTACGCATTAGCGTACCGCGATGTATATACATTTGGCCCAACGTTCCGCGCTGAAAACTCTAACACAACTCGCCATGCTGCTGAATTCTGGATGGTTGAGCCTGAGATTGCATTCGCTGAATTAGAAGATGTAATGGATTTAACAGAAGATATGCTGAAATATGCAATGAAATATGTATTAGAGCAGGCACCAGAAGAAATGGAATTCTTCAACAGCTTTGTTGATAAAACAGTTCTAGAGCGTATGAACAATGTAATCAACTCTGACTTTGGACGCATCACATATACAGAAGCAATTGAAGTGCTTCAAAAATCAGGTGCAGACTTCAAATACCCAGTAGAATGGGGTATTGATTTACAGACAGAACATGAAAGATACTTATCAGAACAAGTATTCAAACGTCCTGTATTCGTAACAGACTATCCAAAAGATATTAAAGCATTCTACATGCGCCTAAACGATGACGGTAAAACAGTAGCTGCAACAGACTTACTTGTTCCTGGCATCGGCGAATTAATCGGCGGAAGTCAACGTGAAGAAAGAATGGATGTTTTAGTAGACAGAATTAAAGAACTAGGCATGAACGAAGAAGACTACTGGTGGTACTTAGAGCTTAGAAAATACGGCGGTACAAAACACGCTGGATTCGGTCTTGGCTTCGAACGTTTCTTAATGTACATCACTGGTATGGCTAACATTCGTGACGTAATTCCATTCCCAAGAACACCAGGTTCTGCGGAGTTTTAAGATTGAAAAAAGGTATATCAACGGCAATTAAGCTGTTTGATATACCTTTTTATTTTTCTTATGAGCAGGGAGAGATGTGGGATAAGGAGAAACAATACGTAGAATAGAAAGGAGCTGAATTTGTGAAAAAAAGAATAGTATGTTTCTTAGCGATCATGCTAATCAGCTTAAGTGCATGCGGAAATAAAAAAGAAAAACAAGAAAAAGTAGTTCCTACATCACAAGAGGCAGAGGTTGTTACGTTTCAAGGAAAAGAAATAAAGGAAATTCAGCTTACATCTACGAAAACGAAAGGTACGAAAGTATTGAAAAAAGAAAATGATATAAAACAACTTGTATCTGCGATGGAGCAGGTTGGATTGGCGGAAAACGGGGATGAACCAAGAACACTATTCCTAGATGAAGAAGCTAAGTCTGCTATTCGCTACAATATGAGTATGGATTATGGTGATGGTTCGGTTGGAAATTACTTTGTTTGGGTAGAAGATGATGGGGAAGTTGTAATTGGACATAAAGATGAGCCCGAGAAAAGTCACATTGAATTTTATGATATGAAAGAAGCCTCAAAACAAATTATGAATTTGTTTAAAGAATAAAATGAAGTTTCCATCAGTGGGGAGCTTACGGCCCGCGAATAGCGGGATAAAAGTAAGAAGACGCGAGTTAATTACTCGTGTCTTCTTGTTTATTCATTTCGCATCCTGCCCATACTGAAAAGTAGCTATTTCTTCAACAATTGAAATGCCTTTTCTGTATTCGCAAAATGTAATTTCACAAATTCAGGTAATCTGTCTTTCCCGAGCTTTTGAATCAATTTTGCTGCTGCAATATCGACTTGCTTCCCAGCGCCTTTTGGAAGCGGCATGCCTGCTTTTTTGCTCAGTTCATCAAACTGTTTTACAAATGAATAGCGGGCTAAAATAGAGGCTGCTGCAACGGCGATATGTACACTTTCGCCTTTTGTAGCGAAATATACATTTTCGCGTTGAACGTTTTTTTGTTTGGCTAAATATTTATAATATGTAGCGGGCTGTGTGAACTGATCAATTAATATGCCATCTGGTTTTGTTGGTGCCATCTTAGCTAATAAGTTTGTAATGGCTTTATTATGAAGCATTGCTTTTAGGTGTCCTTGATTGTAGCCTTTCTCAAACATTTCGTTATATTTTTCGTTGTGAAGAACAAGGGAACTGTAAGGGACAAATGCCAGTAGCTGTTTTGCAATTTCACAAATTTGTGTATCATTTAAGTTTTTTGAGTCTTTGACGCCGAGTTCTTTTAATAATGGAATTTGCGTCGCATCAACATATACTGCAACAACTGTCATCGGCCCAAAATAATCTCCGGTTCCGACTTCATCTGAACCAAGAATAGACATCACACTGATGGAAGCTGGCGGTGCATAGGAATGATCATTTACACTTTTCTTTACAGAAGCTTTCGGCGCTGCAGCATTTGCTTGCCACTGGCTAGATTCTTCAGCTGCGCGTCCACCTTGAAACATTACTTTTCCTGATTTATAGGCTGTAATGGTGCAAGATGGAACCTTTGCCATGAAGACACCACCTTGTGGAATTTTTGGCTGTAATGCTTGTGCGTATTGTTTTTTCATGTCCTCAATAACAGCAGAACTTACTTGAATGACAATAGAATTTGACAAAATGGTTGCTCCTTTTTTATTATTTATGTTTTTATCATATCGAATTGTTGTTTCTGTTTCCATATCATGTTTTTTCATGGTATGATAATCTGTAGGATTCTGTACGGGATTGGAGGACAGTAAGTTGTCACAACAAAAAGGAAATCGAAGTAAAATTAATGTAGAAATTTACGGTCAACAATATTCAGTTGTTGGCGATGAAAGTACAAGTCATATACGCATAGTCGCGGCGATTGTGGATGATAAAATGCGCGAACTGAATGCTAAGAATCCTTCGCTTGACACAAATCGATTGGCGGTGTTGACGGCAGTCAATGTCGTACATGATTACATAAAATTAAAAGAAGAGAATGAAAAATTGAAAGAAAGAATGAAACAAAAAGGAATGGAATAACATGATTGATATTATAATCATTGTATTGCTTGTTATGGGTTTTCTCCTTGGTCTAAGAAGAGGATTGGTACTGCAACTTGTAAAGTTAGCAAGCTTTATTATTGCTTATCTTGTAGCATATTGGTATTGCAAAGATTTAGCGCCTGCACTGCAGAAAATCATTCCGTATCCATTTAAGCAAGAAGTAAATGTGCCAAATTGGATCGATGCAAATAGTATGGAAACAGTCTTTTACCAAGCAATTGCGTTTATCGCATTATTCATCATTACAAAAATCGCACTGACATTGCTTGGACAACTTTTAAATATGTTTACAGAAATTCCTGTTTTGAAACAGGTTAACGCATTAGGCGGAGCAATCTTAGGTTTTTTAGAAGTGTATATTATATTGTTCGTATTAATTGTGATTGGTACGATACTTCCAGTTGAACAAGTACAAACGTCGCTTAATACATCAACAATAAGCAAAGTAATTGTAAATGACACACCAATTCTTTCTGAAAAAGTTAAGGAATTATGGCAGACAGGTAGCAAGGTATAACTTCTCTTTTTTAGAAAGAGAAGTTTTTTTCTATGATGGGAAGGCGGGAGAAGGATGAAAGTAAATAAAAAACAAGTGATTCAACTACTTGAGACGATTGCACTTTTTATGGAGCTAAAAGGTGAAAATCCCTTTAAAATATCAGCGTTTCGTAAAGCGGCAGCAGCGTTAGAAAGTGATGATCGCAGCCTTTCAGAAATTGAAGATTTTACGAAGATACCAGGCATTGGAAAAGGAACGGCAGCAGTTATTGCAGAATATATTGAAGTTGGAACATCAGAAGTGCTTACGGAGCTGGAAAAAGAAGTACCGAGCAGTTTATTGCCGCTTTTAAAACTTCCAGGTCTTGGCGGTAAAAAAGTAGCGAAGTTATACAAAGAACTTGGCGTTGTAGATATGGAAACATTAAAGACAGCTTGTGAAGGAAATCAAGTTCAAGCACTCGCTGGATTCGGTAAGAAGACGGAAGAGAAAATACTAGAAGCGATTGCTCAAGTTGGTTCTCGTCCAGAGCGTCTTCCGGTGGCAATGGTGCTTCCTATTGCCGGGGAAATAGAACGGAAATTGTCGAATGTTCCAGAAATTATTCGGTATTCCCGCGCAGGAAGTTTGCGCCGCGTTCGTGAAACTGTGAAAGATTTAGATTTTATTATTGCAACGAAAGAACCTGAAAAGGTACGTGAACATTTATTACAGTTTGAAAATATGATTGAGGTTATCGCAAGCGGAGATACAAAAGTTTCCGTACGCCTTCAGTATGAGTACGATATTTCTATTGATTTCCGTCTTGTAAAACCAGAAGAATTTATTACAACTCTTCATCATTTTACAGGTTCAAAAGACCATAATGTAAGAATGCGCCAAATTGCGAAAGATAAAGGCGAGAAAATTAGTGAATATGGTGTTGAAAACTTAGAAACGGGTGAAGTGCAGACCTTTGAAACGGAAGAAGCATTTTTTGCTCATTTTGGGCTACCGTTTATTCCGCCAGAAGTGCGTGAAGATGGGAAAGAAATTGATTTAATTGAGCAGTATCCGAATTTGATTCAGTTCTCTCATATTCAAGGTGATTTACATATGCATACGACTTGGAGTGATGGTGCTTTTTCTATTGAGGAAATGGTACAAGCATGCCGCGCTCGAGGATATAAGTATATGGCAATCACCGACCATTCACAATATTTAAAGGTGGCGAATGGTTTAACGAAAGAGCGTCTTCGTGAGCAAGGGAAAGAAATTGAACGCATCAATGAAAAATATCCGGATATTACTATTTTACGCGGTATTGAGATGGATATTTTACCGGATGCAACGCTTGATTTTGATGATGAGGTATTAGCGGAGCTTGATTATGTCATTGGTGCTATTCATTCTAGCTTCTCACAAGATCGTGAAACAATTATGAAGCGCCTTCGCACGGCAATTGAAAATCATCATGTAACAATGATTGCGCATCCAACGGGTCGCTTAATTGGTCGACGCGAAGGATATGATGTAGATACAGATTTATTAATTGAGCTTGCAAAAGAAACAAATACTGTACTTGAATTAAATGCAAATCCAAATCGTTTAGATTTAAGTGCCAAACTGTTAAAACAAGCGCAAGATGCAGGCGTGAAAATCGCAATTAACACAGATGCTCATACGCTTGAAATGCTTGAGGATATGGAAATTGGTGTTGCTGCAGCACGAAAAGGTTGGATTCAAAAGGATACAGTTATTAACACATGGGATATTGAACGTTTATTAGATTATATTAAGCGTAATAAGTAACACAAGGGGGACAAGCAACTATGTTAGAACGAACGTTGCGGGTATTAGAATATGACAAAATAAAAGAACAATTGCTTGAGCACGTTGCTTCTTCACTTGGTCGTGATAAAGTGAAAGGGCTTATGCCAAGTACGAATTATGAAGAAGTTGTAGAACTTCAAGAAACAACAGATGAAGCAGCGAAAGTAATCCGTTTAAAAGGGCATGTGCCGCTTGGCGGAATTTTTGATATTCGTCCAAATGTAAAACGTGCGAAAATTGGCAGTATGCTAAGTCCACATGAACTTTTGGATATTGCTAGTACGATGTATGGCAGCCGTCAAATAAAACGATTTATTGAAGATATGATTGAAAATGGTGTAGAACTGCCGATTTTAGACACGTATGTAGCACGCATTATATCTTTATACGATTTAGAAAAGAAGATTACAAATTGTATTAGTGATGGCGGAGAAGTAGTTGATAGCGCGAGTGAAAAGCTACGCGGTATTCGCCAGCAAATTCGCACAGCGGAAAGTCGCATTCGTGAAAAACTTGAAAATATGACGCGTTCTTCTAACGCACAAAAGATGTTATCAGATGCGATTGTAACGATTCGGAACGATCGCTATGTAATTCCTGTTAAACAAGAATATCGCGGTGTATACGGTGGTATCGTTCATGATCAGTCTGCTTCAGGACAAACGTTATTTATCGAGCCGCAAGTCATTGTGGAATTGAATAACACACTGCAAGAAGCACGGGTAAAAGAAAAACAAGAAGTAGAACGCATTTTAATGATGTTAACAGAAGAAGTTGCTGCTGAGGCTGATGTTGTTTTAGAGAACGTTGATATTGTGGCAGAGCTTGATTTTGTTTTCGCAAAAGCTTTCTATGCGAAACGATTAAAAGCAACGAAACCAATTTTGAACAATGAGCGTTATATGAATTTACGTCAGGCACGTCATCCGCTTATTGATTCTAAAGTCGTTGTGCCAAACGATATTGTACTTGGAAAGGAATTTACAACAATTGTTATCACGGGACCGAATACCGGTGGTAAAACTGTTACATTAAAAACGGTAGGGATTTGTATATTAATGGCGCAATCTGGTCTGCAAATTCCTGTTCTCGATGAGTCCGAAATTTGTGTGTTTAAACATGTGTTTGCTGATATTGGGGATGAGCAATCTATTGAACAAAGCTTAAGTACATTCTCATCTCACATGGTGAACATTGTTGATATTTTAGAGCGAGCTGATTTTGAAAGTTTAGTACTGTTTGATGAATTAGGAGCAGGAACAGATCCGCAAGAAGGGGCTGCACTTGCGATTTCAATTTTAGATGAAGTGTATAACCGTGGTGCACGCGTTGTGGCAACGACGCATTATCCAGAACTAAAAGCATACGGGTATAATCGTGAACAAGTGATTAATGCGAGCGTTGAGTTTGATGTAAATACATTAAGCCCAACTTATAAATTGTTAATTGGTGTACCAGGACGAAGTAACGCTTTTGAAATTTCAAAACGCCTTGGTTTATCTGACCGCGTAATTGATCGTGCTCGTGGTCATATTAGTACAGAGTCAAATAAAGTAGAAAATATGATTGCTAAGCTGGAAGAAAGCCAAAAGAATGCTGAACGTGAATGGAATGAAGCAGAAGAGCTTCGTAAGCAATCTGAAAAGCTTCATAAAGAATTGCAGCGTCAAATTATTGAATTTAACGAAGAACGTGATGAAAGATTATTAAAAGCGCAAAAAGAAGGCGAAGATAAAGTCGAAGCTGCTAAGAAAGAAGCAGAAGAAATTATTCGTGAACTGCGCCAATTGCGAAAAGCAAAGCTTGCGGATATTAAAGACCACGAGCTAATTGAAGCGAAAAGCCGTTTAGCAGGAGCGGCACCGGAGCTTGTGAAAAAACAAAAAATTAATGTGAAAAACACAGCACCAAAACAAGTGCTGCAGCCAGGCGATGAAGTGAAGGTATTAACGTTCGGTCAGAAAGGTCAGCTTCTTAAAAAAGTAAGTGACAACGAATGGAACGTTCAAATTGGAATTTTGAAAATGAAAGTAAAAGAGTCCGATATGGAATATATTAATACACCAACCCCTGTTGAGAAAAAAGCAGTGACAGCGGTAAAAGGAAGAGACTATCACGTTTCTTTAGAGCTTGACCTTCGCGGCGAACGTTTTGAAGACGCGATGGCACGTGTTGAAAAATATTTAGATGATGCACAGCTCGCTAGCTATCCACGCGTTTCCATTATTCACGGAAAAGGGACGGGAGCACTGCGTCAAGGTGTACAAGATTACTTGAAAAACCATCGCGGCGTGAAAAGCTTCCGTTATGGTGATATGGGAGAGGGAGGCCTTGGTGTTACAGTGGTAGAACTGAAGTAGGAAAACAAGCAAAGGGGAAACGGCTATGTTTATGGACAAACTTGTAAAAGTATTGTTAGCTTGTTGCGGAACGTTCTTTATTATTGGGGTTATATATTTGCTGTTTTTTGCGAAATAAAGGGAGAACACCATTTTTGGTGTTCTTTTTCATTGCCTGTTTTCTAGGTATTAGAGTATGTGCATGGATGAAAGTTGTTATGTATAATAGAGAATGTTATACAGGAATAGAAGGAGACGTTATGATTAAACCGAAAAAACTGTTAGAGGAAGCAACTAATTTTATTACAGATTGCTACAATGAGCTAGAAAAATCTCATGAAATACAAGATAGACTGTCACAAGTTGAAGCTGAAATACAAAACACAGGAACATATGAACATACTTTTGAAGAACTTGTTCATGGGGCGCGAATGGCGTGGAGAAATAGTAATCGCTGCATCGGTCGTCTTTTTTGGAATAAGCTTCATGTATTAGATGCGCGCAATGTAAATGATGCAGAAGGTATATATGAGGCATTGCTTCATCATATTCAATATGCTACAAATGACGGGAAAATCCTACCTACAATTACTATTTTTAAACAATATCAAGGTGAGCATAATCAAATTCAAATTTATAATCATCAATTGATTCGTTACGCGGGATATGAAACCGAGCAAGGTATTATCGGTGATTTACATTCATTGCCATTTTCGAAGTTCTGTGAGGAGCTTGGCTGGAGTGGTAAAGGAACACATTTTGATGTGTTGCCGCTTGTATTCTCAATTGATGGAAACGAACCGGTTTATATGCCGATTCCAGAAGAATATGTAAAAGAAGTGCCGTTAGAACATCCAGAGTATCCATTCTCTAATTTGGAAGCAAAATGGTACGGTGTTCCAATGATCTCTGATATGCGCTTAGAAATTGGCGGTATTTCTTACACAGCTGCACCTTTTAATGGCTGGTATATGGGAACGGAAATAGGTGCCCGTAATTTAGCTGATCATGACCGTTATAATCTTCTTCCAGCCGTTGCGGAGATGATGAGACTAGATACATCAAGAAACAGTACACTTTGGAAAGACAAAGCATTAATAGAATTAAATGTAGCAGTTTTACATTCTTTCAAAAAACAAGGAGTAACCATTGTAGATCACCATACAGCCGCTCAGCAATTTAGTCAATTTGAGAAGCAAGAAGCAGCATGCGGCCGTCTTGTAACAGGGAACTGGGTATGGTTAATTCCGCCTGTATCTCCTGCAGCAACACATATTTATCATAAGCCTTATCCAAATCAAATACTTACACCTAATTTTTTTCATAAAAAGGGTAAGAACTTGTAAAGATTTGAGCTTGCTGTGTGGATAAAGTGAAACTTCCATTAGTGTGAGTTTTACTGTCCACGAATAGCGGGATAAAAGAATAACGTGGTATAGTTAGAAGGGACTGTTTATGGGGGATACTTATATAAACAGCCCTATTTCATTTTGTGAATATATATGCTTCTAATATAGAGTGGTTTCATACATAAGATAAGTTGTGATCAAGCTTCTGACTTCGTATAAGCCTTTCTGAATAGCTAGAAAGCATTGGAATTGAAAGGTAGGATATGTGATGAAAACAGAAGTTATTTTAAAAGTTAAGATGAAATACGCAAATGAATTAAAAAGTGGTTATCCACTTATTTCGAAAGAAGCGATTATCAATTTACATGATGTAAATGCAGAAGGTGCAATCGTAAAGCTTGTGGACGAAAAAAATAATTTTATCGGTAAAGGATATTACGGGAAGCAAAATAAAGGATATGGATGGATTCTAACAAGAAAAGAACAAGAACAAATCGACCAAGCCTTCTTTGAAAAGAAGATAAAATCTGCTTTAAGCAAACGTAAAAACTTCTATGAAGATTCAGATACAACAGCATTTCGCGTGTTTAACGGTGAAGGCGATGGAATTGGCGGCTTAATCATTGATTATTATGACAAGTATTACGTAATTAGCTGGTACAGTGAAGGGATTTATCAATTTAGTAAAGAGATTATCGAGTCCGTACAGAATGTGACTGAATTTAAAGCGATTTATCAGAAAAAGCGCTTTGATACGAAAGGTCAATATATTGAAGAGGACGATTTCGTAACAGGAGAACGCGGAGAGTTCCCGATTATTGTCAAAGAGAATGGTGTAAACTTTGCGGTGTATTTAAACGACGGGGCAATGGTCGGTGTATTTTTAGATCAACGTAATGTTAGAAAGCAAATTCGTGACAAATATGCAAATGGCAAGACAGTCTTGAATATGTTCTCCTACACAGGTGCGTTTTCTGTTTTTGCAGCACTTGGCGGAGCGGCAAAAACGACAAGTGTTGACCTTGCGAACCGCAGCTTAAGTAAAACAATTGAACAATTTAGCGTGAATGGCGTTGATTATGAGGCGCAAGATATTATCGTAGAAGACGTATTTCACTATTTTAAATATGCGGTAAAGAAAGCATTGAAGTTTGATATGGTCATTCTAGATCCGCCGAGCTTTGCACGTTCAAAAAAATATACATTTAGTGCTGCAAAAGATTATAAAAACTTATTAAAAGAAGCAATTGCGATTACAGAAAATAACGGTATTATCGTAGCTTCTACAAATTGCAGTGCCTTCGGTATGAAAAAGTTTAAAGGTTTCATTGATACAGCATTTAAAGAAATGAACGGAAAGTATAAAGTGTTAGAAGAACATTCATTGCCAGAGGACTTCCGTACCATTTCACAGTTTCCGGAAGGGGATTACTTAAAAGTTGTATTCATCAAAAAAATCAAAGGCTAAGTGTACAGTATATCGGCGATTCTACACAACATATTGACCGTTCGCCGATAATCGAAAAGGAGCTCAATTATAAACTGAGCTCCTTTTCTTATTGAATAATGTGCTGTACTCTACCCACTTGTCCATCTTGAAGGCGGACTTTGATGCCGTGTGGATGTGAAGGAGAATTTGTTAAAATATCCTTCACAATACCTCTTGTTAATTTCCCCGTACGCTGATCCTGCTTTAATACAATATCAACCTCTAGCCCAGGTGAAATATTTGCTCGCTTCTGTCCGTTCATTTATACACCTGTGCGTCTGCGTTGATTGTTTGGTTTCTTCGTTTGTTGATTTTGTAATTTCTTTGTTGCTTGACTTTGATTTGTAGCATTTGATCCGTTTCCATTTCCTTGCTTTTTCTTCGCAAGTTGCTCACGCATTAAATCGGCTAAGCTTACTTTTTTATTTTCTGACATGATATGTCTCCTTTAATATAAATTAATTTTGGATAGTAATTTATGATGGTGAATTCCATCATATCATTGTTGATAGGAGAAATGAAGGTGGAGAATGGAGAAATAAGAAGTTCTATTGAGGTTTTAATTTATATCTTAACTACGCTATATATTTCGTTTACCAAGTTAACCCATCGAGTTACAATATACATATAAATTCTTCTAGAAATTGGGTGATGGGTATGCAACATAAAGTTTTATTAGTAGAAGATGATTTATCTATTCAAGAAATGGTGAATGGGTATTTAACGAAGGAGGGGTTTGTTGTAGCGGTAGCCTCGGACGGAGAGGAAGGAATAACGAAGTTTTTAGAAGATCAGTTTGATTTAGTTATTCTTGATATTATGATGCCTAAAATGGATGGCTTAGAAGTAATGAATATCATTCGTAAAAAGAGCTCTGTACCTATTTTAATTATGTCAGCAAAAGACACGGATGTTGATAAAGCATTAGGACTTGGGCTTGGCGCAGATGATTATATTTGTAAGCCGTTTTCTATGATTGAATTGTCTGCACGGGTGAAGGCTGGCATTCGTCGTTCCACAAAATATTCTGCCCCGCAAAAGAAAGAAGATGAAATGATTGTAATAGGCGATTTAAAAATTGATACGGCTAATTTTACTGTTCAGAAAAACAACGAAGTTATTAAACTCACTTCTAAAGAATTTGAGCTTCTAAAGTTATTTGCGACAAATCGAAATCGCGTGTTTACGAAGGCACAAATTTATAGCTTAATTTGGAATGAAGAATATTACGGTGATGAGAATGTCATTAATGTTCATATGAGAAGACTGCGAGAAAAAATTGAGGACGATCCATCTCAGCCGCAGTACATTAAGACATTATGGGGCATCGGTTATAAGCTGGAAGTGATATAGAATGGTTTTATTTTTAACGGCTATTATTTTTATATTAATTGGTGTTATTTATTTTCAATATCGTACGGGAAAAAATCGAAGTGTGAATTTACGTTATACATATGAAAAGTTGCAGGATATTGTGGAAAAGCAAACGAGTGAGAACTTATTAGTGGTAACAGACGATAAAGAATTGAAATCATTATTAGTGGCAATTAATTATTTGCTAGGTGAAAAGAAAAAAACAATTGCGAAGCATTCGAAACTGGAAATCTCCATGAGAAAGATGCTTTCTAACATTTCGCATGATTTAAAGACGCCGCTTACTGTTATTCTTGGTTATGTGGAAATTTTAAATGTAGATGAAACGATAAGTGAGGAAGAGCGGAAGGTATTACTAGAAAAAGTTCATACGAAAACGTTAGAAGTGCTAGATCTTATTCATAAATTCTTTGATCTTGCCAAACTAGAATCCGGCGATAAAGATATTGAAATGACGCGGATTTATATGAATGAAATTTGTCAGGAACATATGCTGTCATTTTATGATTTATTAACAACGCAAGGATTTGACGTTCATATCGATATACCGGAAACACCGATATATGCGCACGGGAATACAGAAGTTATCGGAAGAATTATGAATAACTTAATTTCAAATGCAATTGCCTACGGGGGAGACGGAAAAACGCTAGGTATTACACTAAGAAGTGATGATCAATTCGTATACGTGGATATATGGGACAAAGGGAAAGGAATTTCTGAATCGCATATCGATAAAGTATTTGAGCGTATGTACACATTAGAAGATTCACGAAATCGTTTGTATCAAGGCAGTGGACTTGGGCTTACGATTACGAAGCGTCTTGTAGAAGCATTAGGGGGAGAAATTCATCTGTCTAGTACACCATATGAGAAAACAATGTTTACGGTAATGTTGAGGAAAATTAATTTTTAGCTTGTAGAAAAGGGAATTCTACAAGCTTTTTTTGAGCTTAAGAAATTTGTAAGAATGTAGTAAGAAAAAAGAGAACTTCGTTGCTTACAATGCAAATATAGAGCAAGTGCGAAAGGGGAATGAAAGATGAAATATGTTTTAAGAACGAATCAATTAACGAAAGTATTTAATGGTAAAGAAGTCATTTCTAACGTGAATATGCATGTGAAACAAGGTGAAATATATGGTTTTTTAGGACCAAACGGTGCCGGTAAAACAACAATTATGAAAATGATAACGAATTTAATTAAACCGACGAGCGGTGAAATTGAGATTTTCGGTGAGAAATTAACAGATACCTCATATGAAGTGCTGAAGCGAATGGGGACAATTATTGAATATCCAATTTTTTATGAAAAACTAACGGCTAGAGAAAATTTGTATTTGCATTGTGAGTACATGGGCTATTATGACAAGAAAGCAATTGACCAAGCGTTAGACCTTGTAAACTTACACAATGTGGATGATAAGAAGGTAAAAGATTTTTCCCTTGGGATGAAACAGCGATTAGGGATTGCAAGAGCGATTACAACAAAACCAGAGTTGTTAATTTTAGATGAACCAATCAACGGTTTAGATCCAATCGGCATTAAAGAATTACGAGAATTATTTAAAATGCTTTGTAAAGAATATGGAATTACGCTTTTAGTGTCCAGTCACATTTTAGCTGAAATGGAACAAATGGCAGATACAATTGGTGTCATTCAAAATGGGAAGCTAATAAAAGAAGTTTCGATGAAGAGTATTAATGGTAAACAAACAGAGTATGTTGAGGTTACGGTTCAGGATGTAAAACAAGCAGCCTATGTTTTAGAGAATAAACTACGCCTTACAAATTTTAAAGTAATGAATGAAAATACGATTCGAATTTATGAAGCAAGAATAGCACAGCAAGAAATCTCGAAAATGCTCATTATGAATGATGTCGTAATTGAGGGCATTAATAAGAAACATAGCTCATTGGAAGATTATTTCTTGAACCTTATGAATGGAGGCGGCATTCATGCTTAATTTGATGAGATTAGAATTGATAAAAAGCAAACTAGGTTCTTCTATTAGAGGAGCATTTATTGCGGCGTTTATAATTTTTGGTTTTCTTCTACTAATTGGATATGCTTCAAAATCAGAAGGAGACATTGCTTTTACAAATTACAATGAATTATTTTCTGTCATAGATACTTTGGTACGTGCAACGTTTATAATTTTTGGAGCGAGTTTATTAGCAAAAATAATCGTTCAAGAATTTACAGATAAGACGATAACATTGCTATTTATGTACCCAGTCAATCGACAAAAACTTATTATCGCCAAGTTACTCATTGTGATTGCATTTACTTTTTTCTCAATGATAATTTCGGAAATGATTGTGTTTAGTTTGTTTTATGTTGTTAATGCTTATAATCCAGTGCTTTCGGAAGCATTAACATTATCGATTGTTACACATAATGCAACGAAATTAGTGATGAATGCAATCGCAGCAACGGGCATGAGCCTAATCCCGCTTTTCTTTGGAATGAGAAAGTATTCCGTTCGTACGACGATTATATCTTCTATTATAATCGTGTCTCTCGTATGCTCGAATAATGGTGGAACTTCATTAAGTGATATTATTGTCATTCCAATTATATTAGCTTGTATTGGAGTAATGATTGCTTATATGACAGTGCGAAAAGTTGAGCAGGCGGACTTATTTAAATAGGCAAAGTAGACGAACTAGGAGAGGAGAGACCATTATGCTACACCTCATGAAGCTAGAAATGAAAAAGTTTAAATTTGGTTGGTATGTAAAAGGAGCGTTGATCGCTAACATCATTATTACGGCCTTATTCATTTTCATGAACTATATCCAGCAAGTGGAAAAGGATGTAATTATGACGAATGCTGAGGAGGCTTTTTTGTTGATAGGGACAATGGTGCGGGCAACATTTATTGTGTTTGCAGCAGTATTACTTGCACAATTAGTTATTGAAGAATATAAAAATAAGACAATCATGCTCATGTTCTCTTATCCGATCAAGCGGAAGAAAATCATTGCCAGTAAATTAGCCATTATAGCTATACTGACATTTATAACAATTTGGTTATCTAATATAGTTATTACGGGTGCTGTCTTTCTTTTACAAGGATATTTCCCATTTATATCATACTCTATAACATTTACTGAATGGATGCAGCAAGCTATCGATATGATTCCATTTGCAATCGCTGCGGCAGGTACAAGTTTAATTCCACTATATTTCGGGATGCGTAAGTATTCTGTTCCTACCACAATTGTATCATCATTGCTTGTCGTTTCATTCGCTTGTTCTTATAATCCAGGATTCTCAGTGGCCACTGTTATTCCGATTCAGTTCGTCCTTGCAATTGTGGGAATTATAATTGCCTACTTAGCAATTCGGGACATTGAGAAAGAGGATGCAATTTAGTCTTTATCATTGAAATTGGATTTGTATGCCTTTAATTTTAGTAGGAATCTTTAGTTTGTAGAAAGAGCAATTCTACAAGCTTATGTAGTTTAAGAAATTTGTAAGGAATAGGTAAGGAAAAAGAAAAATTCATTTCTTATTATATAAATATAGAACGGGAGTGAAAGGGATATGAAATACGAAGTGCTGTTTTGATAGGAATGGCACTAGTATTCAGCATAATAAAAGTTAATTAGGGAGGAATGATTATGGATTTACTGGTACTTAATCTAGTAGGTGGACTTATAGCACTTTTAATAGGAGTAATCTTATATTACAGAAATCCAGAGCAGAAGTTTTTTTTACTTTTAATGTTAATAGGGATAGTAGGCGTAAGTATAAATGGGATTAGAATGTTTTTTGAATAGGTGACGAATTGCAAAAATGTATCCCGCTATTCGAGGGCAGTAATACTCCCACCTCAAGATTTAGAGAAAAGTAAAGAAGATAGGTGGGGGATAACTGCTGATTGGGCGGGCTTTCTATCAGTGGGGGATGAAGAAAAACTCCGCTGATGGAAGTTTCACTTTATCATTGAAATTGAAATTGAAATTGTATGACTCTAATTCTACTAGAAAAAATTAATTCTTTATTCTCATAAACTCCAACAAATCTTCAAACGCTGCTTGTTGGTCACTCCATAGTTCAGGTAATTCGTCTAAGGGGAAAAATTTTAGCTGTAAGCTTTCTTCGTTATGAGTATGTAAATTTCCGTGGAAATCTCTACAAATATAAGCCAACTTTACTAAGGCAAGTTGATCGCCGTTGGACAGCGTTTTTTCGTATTCTTTGCCAGAATACACATTAAAGAATTTAAGTTTTCCTAATTTCAAACCGGTTTCTTCAAACACTTCTCTTCTTACTGTATCTTCAACCGTTTCGCCAATTTCCAAAAACCCGCCAGGATGTCCCCATTGTCCATTATCAGATCGTAATTGCAGAAGTACTTCGTTTTTTTCGTTAAGTACAAAACAACCTGCGGCCACCATGATTACTTTTTCATGCCCAACCATATTTCTTAAATAGCTTATATAATCCATCCGTTTCAGCCCCAATACTAATGTATATACACCCTCAATTATTCCATAGAAGTTTATTTTCTCCTTTTTAAAAAGAGGTGGGTTGCTACATAAAAGTATATTTGTATAATAAAGAGGTATGGATTTGGAATTTATATACATTTATGATATCGTTATATGTTACTATTTATATGTTATTGAAAACAAGTGAAACAAATGTAAATCATATATGATGGGGACGGTGGGATATATGGACAATGTTGAATTATGGAAGATTGGTAAAAGAGGAGATAGAAAGTTCGAGTATAATAATACATGGAAAATCGAAGAATTTCCTGATTTTAAAAGAGTCATTGTGGCACCTAAGGAAAATCATGTGAATGTAATGTTAGATTTAGCAAAAATGTTTCAAGAGCCATATGGCATTCTTTATGATTTAAAAGTTCCTAGAGTATCTACTCATGAAGCAGGGCGATATCAAAGTCCGGAGGTAGTAGATTATAAGGAAATAGAAACATACTGTCTACAATTTGAAAATTATTTTGAAACGGATGCTAGACATGACATTTGGATAGCTGGGGTTGGAGAAACAGAACGTAAAGAGATGATAGTGTATGATCAGCATAATATCATTTATGTGTACGGGGATATAGAACAAGTATGTAAATTATTAAGTAGTAGGGGATTTACAGAGGGGGAAGTAAATATCCCTGTTCCACATGTACATCTATACCATGATAGTAATGATCAACATGAAAGAGACATGTTAAATTATTTTAGCTGGATACATTTCCCGATGAAAGAGGAGATATGATATATATTTAAAAACAAGGTTCCTCAGAACAGAGGACCTTGTTTTCGTTTAAAAAGCAAATGTTACATCTGCGGAGCTTCCATCCCAGCCGCAGCCCATTCTTCTTTTGCAGGGCCGTAAATACCAGGAACCTTTAATCCGGCTTGACGCATGAGTACCGTCATTTGTCCGCGATGATGGTTTTGATGGTTGATAACAGTCATTATAAATATTGAATTTGGCATTGGTTTTCCAAAGAAATCATTTATCGTTGCTAAATCTTTATCTGTCCATTGTGTTTTTATTGCCTGAGTAAATGCCTCATTCATTTGACGATAGCTGTCTGCGATATGCTTAGCTGACGTTGGTACAGGGTAATCCTTCATTTCTCCTTCAAACTTTAATCCTGTACGGGATGTAATGACAGGAATAGCAGTGACAATATGCCACGCAATGCGTCCTAACGTCCAGTTTTCCGGCGTAATTTCTTGTTTTAATGATTCATCAGTAAGAGCGTCTAATACCTTTTGTGTTGACTCTGCTTCGTATTTCCAAG
Organism: Bacillus sp. CGMCC 1.60114; assembly: GCF_042676365.1. NCBI lineage: Bacteria > Bacillati > Bacillota > Bacilli > Caryophanales > Bacillaceae > Bacillus > Bacillus sp. CGMCC 1.60114. Next base: position 332,570 of record NZ_JBHTHG010000007.1, on the reverse strand, counting down.
ATGTTAAAAAGCCTTCAATTGTTTGGAACATAGAAAAAACCTCCTATGATTGGATTCAAATGGTAAATTCGTGAAAGTTTTAAGGTTTCCTTCTAGTATGAAGAAAAATAAAGGGGTTGTATTGTTATTAGATTACTATGTCAATCCTTTCTCGCAACATTATAACAGAACAAAAGAATAACTCAGAACATTTTGCTTCATTAACAATTCCGCTTGTTCTGTTTCATATGAAAGGAGGAAGCTGGAGTTCTGAGTATATCGTTGCGGGTATTGTGGCGTTTGGTATAGGAGTATGGAAAAGGCAAGTTGTGTTTTCTTTATTAACTGGAGTGATTACACTTGTTTGTTGGAGAATGCTTGTAGGATGGTAATAGCTATAAAGTAGTCTGAATATTATGATTGTAACGTGGTAATCCCTATACTATAATGAAAATAATCAACATGAATACACATTCAGTTTCACTTGTTTTAGAGGAAAGCAAGCCGTTAGTACAGGAGAATAATACGCTGATGGTAATTTTCTAACTTAGAGAAGGGGGAGTTTTAAAATGGAAAGGCCCTGGCTAAAAAGTTATCCAAAGGAAATTCCACATACAATTTCCTACGATATGCAGCCTCTTCATGTGTATTTACAGCAAACAGCTTCACAATATCCAGATAAGAAAGCGCTTCATTTTCTTGGAAAAGATATTACATTCTCAGAACTAGATTGTAAAGTGAGGCAATTTGCCAACTATCTTCGCAAACTAGGAATAGAAAAAGGGGACCGAGTTGCTATTATGCTGCCAAACTGCCCGCAAGGTGTTATCGGTTATTATGGAACACTATTAGCTGGCGGTATTGTCGTGCAAACGAATCCGCTTTATACAGAACGAGAGCTTGAATATCAGCTTCATGATTCAGGAGCGAAAGTCATTCTTTGCTTCGATTTAGTGTTTCCGAAAGTCAGTAATGTGCAGTCCTCAACCGATATTGAGCATGTCATCGTAACACGCATCGCAGATTTTTTACCATTTCCGAAAAATTTATTATATCCATTTGTGCAAAAGAAACAAACGAACCTTGTGGTGAATGTAAGAGAAAGTGAGAATATCCACGTTTGGAGGTCCATTGAACGTGCAGGGGATGAAGCGATAGATGTTTCGTGTGATCCTGAAGAAGATATAGCACTTCTGCAATATACAGGCGGGACGACAGGATTTCCAAAGGGTGTAATGCTCACGCACAAAAATCTTGTATCAAATACAATTATGGGTATGCATTGGTTGTATAATTGCAGAAAAGGAGAAGAAGTCATTCTTGGTGTACTTCCATTTTTTCATGTATATGGTATGACGGCAGTAATGAATTTATCAATTATGCAAGCGTATAAGATGGTGCTCGTTCCGAAATTTGATATTAAAATGATGCTAGAGGCGATTAAAAAACATCGTGTTACGTTATTTCCTGGAGCCCCGACCATGTATATTGCATTATTAAACTATCCTGAGCTTCATAAATATGATATTTCTTCCATTAGCGCATGTATTAGTGGTTCCGCCCCGCTTCCAGTTGAGGTGCAAGAACAATTTGAAAGTGTAACGGGGGGAAAGCTTGTAGAAGGATATGGCTTAACGGAATCATCCCCGGTTACACATGGTAACTTTTTATGGGCAAGACGGGTGCCGGGAAGTATTGGTGTACCGTGGCCAGATACGGATGCGAGCATTATTTCGCTAGAGACAGGTGAAGCGTTGCCGATAGGAGAGATTGGAGAAATCGTTGTGAAGGGCCCGCAAGTGATGAAGGGCTATTGGAATAAACCAGAGGAAACAGCAGCAGTTTTGCAAGATGGCTGGCTTCATACGGGTGATGTTGGATATATGGACGAAAATGGCTTTTTTTATGTGAAAGACCGTAAGAAAGACATGATTGTTGCTAGTGGATTTAACGTATATCCGCGCGAAGTAGAAGAAGTATTGTATGAGCACGAAAGGGTGCAAGAAGTTGTCGTTCTTGGTGTGCCTGATCCGTACCGCGGTGAAACAGTAAAGGCTTTCGTTGTTATTAAAGATGGTCTAACATGTTCAGAAGAAGAATTAAATGAGTTTGCTCGTAAATATTTAGCGGCATACAAAGTTCCTAAAATATATGAGTTTCGGAAAGAGTTACCGAAAACAACTGTCGGAAAAATTTTACGTCGTGTGCTTGTTGAGGAAGAGTTGCGAAAACAAGAAGATGAGCAGACGGGCTAAATGCCCTTTCTTTTTTGAAGGAGTAGTATTGACAATTTTTTAAATAGTCAGTATTATTAAAATGTGAATGAATCATCATTCAGTCATCTTCTTGAAGGGGATAGTACTGTGAAAAAGAATCGACCAAAATATAACCAAATTATTGATGCAGCGGTGATTGTCATCGCGGAAAATGGATATCACCAAGCGCAAGTTTCTAAAATAGCAAAACAAGCTGGTGTTGCCGATGGAACTATTTATTTATATTTTAAAAATAAAGAAGATATATTGATATCTCTATTTCAGGAGAAGATGGGAGAATTTATTGAAACAATTCGGCAAAAAACAGCAGGAATTGAAAGCGCTGTAGAGAAGTTATTTATGTTGGTAGAAACGCACTTCTCTTTGTTGTCGAAAAATGATCCTCTTGCTATCGTTACGCAACTAGAACTTCGCCAATCCAACCAAGAATTACGCCTCAAAATTAATGAAGTGCTGAAAGGGTACTTGCAAGTCATTGATGAAATTTTAGAAACTGGCATACAACAAGGAGAATTTCGCGCAGATTTAAATGTCCGCGTGGCAAGACAAATGATCTTTGGAACAGTAGATGAAGTTGTAACCAACTGGGTAATGAGCGATCATAAATACGATTTGGTCGCAATTTCAAAAACGGTGCATGAGCTATTAGCAGCAGCTTGTGGTTACCGCAATTAATGGGGAGGGAGTACATTTGAATTTCCTATCTGTAACGGTGGAAGATTACGTAGCAATTGTAAAGATTAATCATCCGCCGGCAAATGCGATGTCTTCACAAGTCATTAGTGAAGTTGGTGAACTTCTTGATGCAGTGGAAACGGACGAAAATGTGCGCGTTGTACTTGTTCATGGAGAAGGTCGCTTTTTTTCAGCGGGAGCGGATATTAAAGAATTCACTTCTGTTGAAGAAGCAAGAGAGGCGACGAAATTATCACAACATGGGCAAGTGATTTTTGAACGTGTTGAAAAGTTTTCAAAGCCAATTATTGCGGCTATTCATGGTGCAGCACTTGGCGGTGGATTAGAATTTGCAATGTCTTGCCATATGCGCTTTGTAAGTGAAACTGCAAAAATCGGTTTACCGGAGTTAACGCTAGGATTGATTCCTGGTTTTGCGGGGACGCAGCGTTTACCACGTTATGTCGGGAAAGCAAAAGCTTGTGAAATGATGTTAACAAGCGATCCAATTTCAGGTGTGGAAGCAGCTGAATATGGACTTGCAAACCGAGCATTCCCTGAAGAAGCATTACTGGAAGAGACGCTAAAGCTAGCGAAAAAGATTGCAGGAAAAAGCGCAGCATCTGTCCGTTCGGTGCTTGAGCTATTGCAAACAACAAAATCTTCTTCTTATTATGAAGGAGTGCAACGCGAGGCACAGTTATTTGGTGAAGTGTTTACAAGTGGGGATGGAAGAGAAGGCGTTGCTGCTTTCTTAGAAAAACGTAAACCTTCTTTTAGCGGCAGGTAGTTTTATATTTTTTTAATATAAATTAATTGAATATTATAATTAACTAAATTTTTATAAAAAACAAGGGGGTAAATAGAATGAACATCTACGTACTCATGAAACGAACATTTGATACTGAAGAAAAAATCGCAATTAAGAACGGTGCAATTTACGATGGCGAAGCGGAATTCATCATCAACCCTTACGATGAATATGCGATTGAAGAAGCAATTCAAGTAAGAGATGCGCAAGGCGGTGAAATTACAGTCGTTACAGTTGGCGGTGAAGATAGTGAAAAAGAACTTCGCACGGCACTAGCGATGGGCTGTGATAAAGCGGTATTGATTAATATTGAAGATGATGTTGAAAATGGCGATCAATATACAACAGCAAAAGTACTTACTGAATACTTAAAAGAGAAGGATGTAGATTTAATTTTAGCTGGTAACGTAGCGATTGACGGTGCATCTGGACAAGTTGGACCACGTGTCGCTGAAGCGCTGAATATCCCGTACGTAACAACAATTACAAAGCTTGAAATTGACGGTACGAACGTGAAAATTGAGCGTGATGTAGAAGGGGATACAGAAGTAATTGAAACAACATTGCCACTTTTAGTAACAGCGCAGCAAGGTTTAAATGAACCGCGTTATCCATCGCTTCCAGGTATTATGAAAGCGAAGAAAAAGCCGCTAGAAACATTAGAATTAGATGATTTAGATTTAGAGGAAGATGATGTAGAAGCGAAAACAAAAACAATTGAAATCTATTTACCTCCTAAGAAAGATGCTGGAAAAGTGTTACAAGGCGAACTGCAAGATCAAGTAAAAGAACTTGTATCGTTGTTGCATACAGAAGCGAAAGTAGTTTAAAAAATACTAGGATATCCAGGAGGGAAAACATATGGCTCGTAAAGTATTAGTAATGGGAGAAGTTCGTGACGGATCTTTACGTAACGTTTCATTTGAGGCAGTAGCAGCAGCAAAAACAATTGCAGAGGGCGGTGAAGTTGTCGGTCTTTTACTAGGTGAAAGCGTCGCTTCATTTGCGAAAGAACTGATTCATTACGGTGCAGATCGCGTTGTGACAGTTGAAAGCGATAAGTTAAGCTCATATACATCTGATGGATATGCACAAGCATTTCTAGTAGTGTATGAAGAAGAGAAGCCAGAAGGAATTGTCTTTGGACATACGGCGCTTGGGAAAGATTTATCACCAAAACTTGCAGCGAAATTAAATGCAGGTCTTGTTTCTGACGTGACAGCGTTAGAAGTGGCTGGTGGAAACGTTGTGTTCACACGCCCAATTTACTCTGGTAAAGCATTTGAGAAAAAGATTGTAACAGACGGTGTATTATTTGCGACAATTCGTCCAAATAACATCGCGCCGCTTGAAAAAGATGAAGCACGTGAAGGCGATGTTTCTTCTATGACAGTCGACGTAAAAGATTTGCGTACAGTGATTAAAGAAGTTGTTCGCAAAACAGCAGAAGGTGTAGACCTTTCTGAGGCAAAAGTCATTATCGCAGGCGGACGCGGTGTAAAGAGTGAAGAAGGTTTCAAGCCATTAAAAGAATTAGCAGATGTGCTTGGCGGGGCAGTTGGCGCTTCTCGCGGAGCATGTGATGCAGAGTACTGTGATTATTCACTGCAAATTGGACAAACAGGTAAAGTTGTAACACCGGATTTATATATTGCATGTGGTATTTCTGGTGCGATTCAACATTTAGCTGGTATGTCTAACTCAAAGATCATAGTAGCAATTAATAAAGATCCTGAAGCGAACATTTTTAAAGTAGCTGACTATGGCATCGTTGGCGACTTATTTGAAGTGTTACCGCTTCTAACAGAAGAATTCAAAAAGTTAAAAGTACATTCTTGAGTCTTACGTTACGCATAATGGGTTCCCATTAAGTAATTACCCCTATATAAATAAAGGAAGGCGAGAGGTCCCCTGCTTCTCGCTTTTTCGTATGAAAAGTAATACTTTCTTATAGTATAAAGGCGTGATTATTTGATACAATACTTAACGATACATATTATTCGCCACGTATATAAGATAATGATATACTTTGGTTAGAAAGTTCATAAAGGAGGAAATAAAATGGCAATTGTAAACGCAACTGACCAAACTTTCGCAGCTGAAACAAGCGAAGGTGTTGTATTAGTAGATTTCTGGGCACCTTGGTGTGGCCCTTGTAAAATGATCGCTCCTGTATTAGAAGAAATCGATGCAGAATTAGGCGATAAAGTAAAGGTAGTAAAAGTAGATGTTGATGAAAACCAAGAAACAGCTCGTAAATTTGAAGTAATGAGCATTCCATCTCTTTTCGTAGTAAAAGATGGCCAAGTGGTTGATCAAGCATTAGGTTACAAACCAAAAGAAGCGTTAGTTGAACTAGTTTCTAAACACTTCTAATATAAAAAAGCTGCTGTGAGGCAGCTTTTTTATGTGCAAAAAATATGGTTAATTGTTTCACAATCATAGTCTAGAATCCAGTTGTTGTTTGTAGGGATTTTATATCTTCTTTAGTGGTTGCTATGTATAATGTTTTCATTTTTTCTACTTTCCGTTACAATAAAAGAACGTATGTTGGGGAAATGGTTTATTGTATTTTTCTAGGTTAACTAAGAATGATAGACATGTAAGGAACGGAGGAATACGAGTGCACGAGTATTTAAAAGAAAAACTAGCGATTTTACCGGATCAACCGGGCTGTTATTTAATGAAAGATAAGCAAGGAACAGTTATATATGTCGGGAAGGCAAAGGTGTTAAAAAATCGTGTGCGCTCGTATTTTACTGGTTCACATGATGGGAAGACACTCCGTCTTGTCGGAGAAATTGTTGACTTTGAATATATTGTGACCTCCTCGAATTTGGAGGCTCTCATTTTAGAATTAAATTTAATTAAAAAGTATGATCCAAAATATAATATCCAATTAAAAGACGATAAAACATACCCATTTATTAAAATTACCGCTGAAAAACAGCCGCGTTTGCTTATTACGAGAAATGTGAAAAAGGATAAAGGGAAATATTTTGGCCCGTATCCAAATTCACAGTCAGCTCATGAAACAAAAAAACTGTTAGATCGCATGTATCCGCTTCGAAAATGTACAAATATGCCAGATAAGGTTTGTTTATATTATCATATGGGACAATGTTTAGCGCCTTGTGTGAAAGAAGTAACGGATGAACAAAATAAAGAAATTGTGGATGAAATTACAAAGTTTCTAAATGGTGGTCATAAAGAAGTTCGAGCGGACTTGGAAATAAAAATGTACGAAGCGGCCGAAAAGCTAGAGTTTGAACGTGCAAAGGAACTGCGTGATCAAATTGCTCATATGGATGCAATTATGGAAAAGCAGAAGATGATTATGAGTGATTTAGTTGATCGTGATATTTTCGGTTATGCAGTAGATAAAGGTTGGATGTGTGTACAAGTATTTTTCGTTCGAAAAGGAAAGTTGATTGAGCGAGATGTTTCGATGTTTCCTATCTATGATGATCCGGAAGAAGGGTTTCTAACATTTATTGGACAATTTTATGAACAAAATAATCACTTTAAGCCGAAAGAAATTGTTGTACCGAGCAGCATTGATAATGAACTGATTGAAAGGTTTTTAGAAGTAGAAGCGACGCAGCCAAAACGCGGTAAGAAAAAAGAACTCGTCGACTTAGCGAGTAAGAATGCTAAAATTGCACTGCATGAAAAATTCTATTTAATTGAACGCGACGAAGAACGCTCAATTAAGGCAGTGGAAAACTTAGGAGAACATCTAGGGATTGAAACGCCGCACAGAATTGAAGCATTTGATAACTCTAACATTCAAGGGACAAATCCAGTTTCTGCTATGATTGCCTTTATTGATGGAAAACCTGCCAAAAAAGAGTATCGAAAATATAAAATTAAAACGGTGCAAGGGCCAGATGATTATGAATCGATGCGCGAAGTTGTGCGCCGCCGTTATACACGTGTTTTAAAAGAAAATTTGCCTCTTCCCGATTTAATTGTAACTGACGGTGGAAAAGGTCATTTAGCTGCAGTGTGTGATGTGTTAGAAAATGAACTTGGTCTCTCTATTCCAACAGCAGGACTCGTGAAAGATGATAAACATCGCACGTCACATTTAATAATCGGTGAACCGCCTGAACCTGTCATGTTGGAGAGAAATAGTCAAGAATTTTACTTATTGCAGCGTATTCAAGATGAAGTGCACCGTTTTGCTATTACATTCCATCGTCAAATTCATGGGAAATCCGTGATTCAATCGGCACTGGATGATATACCGGGAGTAGGAGAAAAGCGGAAGAAAGCACTTTTAAAACATTTTGGGTCTCTTAAGAAAATGAAAGAAGCGTCTGTTACAGACATTATAGAAGCAGGAATGCCGCAAAAAATAGCAGAGACCATTCATTCGTATTTAACAGGGAAGACATTGTAGTTTACAGTGTCTTCTATTTTTTTAGTTATAGCTCGGGAGTATAAAAAATAATATAGAATGTTGGCATATATATAGATAAAAAAGTCAACTGGACATTGTTATGTCTCGTTGACTTGTAGAATGCACATTATACTTCGACAGGATCTTTGATATCCCATTGTACAAGAAACATAATAGAGTCAGAACGCTTTTTTTGTTCCTCATAAGATTCAGCAATGACACCACGTTGTTTTTGAATTTGTTCTGCAATAAAACCAGCTTCTAATTGATAAGAAGAGTGTCTATTTTGTTGTTGACGCTCTTTAATAAGAGCACCTGTTAGTTGGAATTGCATTTCGCGGCGTTTATGTTCAATGATGGTTAAATCGCCCCATCCGGATTTTTCGAAAAACTGGATAACTTCATCAATTGTTTCTAACGGATATTTTCGTGCCAGGTTTCTGCCAGCCCAATATAGAATCGCATCTAATTCTTTTCCTATTAAGTCTGGGAGTAATTCTTCGCGTAGCAATTCGTAGCCAAAAGCATTCATTGAAATATTTTGTAAAGATTCGCTGTCAATTTTTTTTGTACTCACAATATTCCCCACTTTCTATACTGCCAATATTATATACCATTTCATATATATAAACCCAGCTATTTCTTGGCAAAAAATCTGAATTAGAGAATGAAAAAAGAATATAAAAATTATATACAGATTATGTATACGTTTTCTTGACGCTTCGACAAAAATAGGAGTAAAATGAACTTGGTATCAAATTGTGCTGAAATATTGCGAATAATTTTTTCAGTTTTTCTTATAGCAATAGTGGAAAAATGCTATTGTTATAAAGTAACGTGACAAACAGTAGTCAAACATTCAAGGGGGGTAAAGGGGACATGAAAGGCCGCGAGTATACGTTTCGCAAGTGGCACTCGTTAATGGGTGTCATTCCAATCGGTGTCTTTATGACACAACATTTAGTAGTAAACCACTTTGCAACAGAAGGAGCAGAGGCTTTCAATAAAGCTGCTCATTTTATGGAAATGCTTCCATTTCGGTACGCATTAGAAATCTTTGTGATTTTCTTACCATTGTTGTACCATGCTGTATACGGTTTATATATCGCATTTACAGCAAAGAACAATGCGACATCTTACAGCTATTTCCGTAACTGGATGTTCGTTCTGCAACGATTCACAGGAGTATTTACGCTGATTTTCTTAGCTTGGCACGTTTGGGAAACGCGCATTCAAGCTGCATTGGGACAAACGGTAAACTATGATATGATGGCAAATCTTTTAAGCAATCCATTTATGTTTGGTTTCTATTTAGTAGGGGTTGTATCAGCTATTTTCCACTTTGCAAATGGATTATGGACATTCTGTATTAGCTGGGGTATCACAGTGTCACCACGTTCGCAGCGTATTTCTACGTATGTAACATTAGCAATTTTCTTAGCGCTATCTTACGTAGGGGTAAGCGCATTACTTGCGTTTATTAATCCGAATCTAGCAAACTTGTAAGGAGTGGGAAAGCATGAAAGGGAAACTTATCGTAGTTGGCGGTGGATTAGCCGGCTTAATGGCAACGATTAAAGCAGCGGAAGCAGGCGTGAATGTAGAACTATTCTCTTTAGTACCAGTGAAACGTTCTCACTCTGTATGCGCCCAAGGCGGCATTAACGGTGCTGTAAATACAAAAGGTGAAGGGGATTCTCCATGGATCCACTTTGACGATACAATTTATGGAGGGGACTTCTTAGCGAACCAACCTCCTGTAAAAGCGATGTGCGATGCAGCACCTGGCATTATTCATTTAATGGATCGTATGGGTGTTATGTTTAACCGTACGGAAGAAGGATTACTAGATTTCCGCCGCTTTGGTGGAACGCAGCATCACCGTACAGCATTTGCTGGTGCAACAACAGGACAGCAATTATTATACGCATTAGATGAGCAAGTACGCCGTCACGAAGTAGCGGGTCTTGTTACAAAATATGAGGGCTGGGATTTCCTACGCGCTGTTGTGGATGACGAAGGCGTATGCCGCGGAATCGTAGCACAAGACTTAAAATCTATGGAGATTAAAAGTTTTCCAGCTGATGCTGTAATTATGGCAACAGGTGGTCCTGGTATCATCTTCGGAAAATCAACGAACTCTATTATTAATACTGGTACAGCAGCATCAGCTGTGTATCAGCAAGGTGCATATTATGCAAATGGTGAGTTTATTCAAATTCATCCAACAGCAATTCCAGGCGATGATAAATTACGCCTAATGAGTGAATCTGCACGTGGTGAAGGTGGCCGCGTTTGGACATATAAAGATGGTAAACCATGGTATTTCCTTGAAGAGAAATATCCTGCATACGGAAACCTTGTGCCTCGTGATATTGCAACGCGTGAAATCTTCGATGTATGCGTTGAGCAAAAGCTTGGTATTAACGGTGAAAACATGGTATATCTTGATCTTTCTCATAAAGATCCGAAAGAGCTTGATATCAAATTAGGTGGTATTATTGAAATCTATGAAAAATTCATGGGTGATGATCCACGTAAAGTACCAATGAAAATCTTCCCAGCTGTTCACTACTCAATGGGCGGACTATGGGTTGACTATAAACAAATGACAAATATTCCAGGGTTATTTGCAGCAGGTGAGTGTGATTACTCTATGCACGGTGGTAACCGACTAGGTGCTAACTCATTATTATCTGCAATTTATGGTGGTATGGTAGCCGGCCCGAATGCAATTGAATATATGAAGGGTCTTGGAAAATCATCTGATGCAGTATCATCTTCTGTATATGAGCAAAATGAATTAATCGAAACAGAAAAATTCAACAATATTTTAACGTTAGATGGTAATGAAAATGCATATGTTCTTCATAAAGAGCTTGGGGAATGGATGACAGATAACGTAACAGTAGTTCGTGAAAATAAAAAATTATTAGAAACAGATGCAAAAATCCAAGAACTAATGGAGCGTTATAAACGCATTAACATTAACGATACAACGAAATGGAGTAACCAAGGTGCTTCGTTTACACGTCAACTGGCAAATATGCTTGAATTAGCTCGTGTTATTACAATTGGTGCATATAACCGTAATGAAAGTCGCGGTGCACATTATAAACCAGAATTCCCAGATCGTGATGATGAGAACTTCTTAAAAACAACAATGGCGAAGTTTGAAGGAGAAGGAAATGCACCAGCATTCCATTACGAAGACGTTGATACTTCATTAATCAAACCACGTAAGCGTGATTATTCTTCAAAACATGAAGTAGCTGCTAAGGAAGAAGAGAAGGGGGATAAGCAACATGTCTGAGAAAACAATCCGCCTTATTATTACAAGACAAGATGGTCCGAACTCACAGGAGTATGATCAAGAATTTGAAATTCCATATCGCCCAAATATGAATATCATTTCGGCACTAATGGAAATTCGTCGTAATCCTGTTGATGCTAAAGGAAACTCTACAACACCTATTGCGTGGGACATGAACTGTTTAGAAGAAGTGTGCGGAGCATGTTCGATGGTGATTAACGGAAAACCTCGTCAATCATGTACAGCACTTATTGATAAACTTGAACAACCGATTCGCTTAAAACCAATGAAAACATTCCCGGTTATTCGCGACCTGCAAGTTGATCGCAGCCGTATGTTTAATGCATTAAAACGTGTTAAAGCATGGATTCCGATTGATGGTACGTATGATTTAGGTCCGGGGCCAAGAATGCCGGAGAAAAAGCGTCAGTGGGCATATGAGTTATCAAAATGTATGACTTGTGGTGTATGTTTAGAATCATGTCCGAACGTAAATGATAAATCTGACTTCATCGGTCCAGCACCGCTATCACAAGCTCGTTTATTCAATGCACATCCAACAGGTGAAATGCATAAAGCTGATCGATTACGTGCAATCATGGGTGATGGGGGACTTGCAAACTGCGGTAACTCACAAAACTGTGTACAATCTTGTCCAAAAGGAATTCCATTAACGACATCGATTGCTGCTTTAAACCGTGATACAACAATTCAATCATTTAAAGATTTCTTTGGTAGTGACAATAACTATTAATCTAAATTGCCTCTTCGGTTTGAAGAGGCAATTTTTATATCATTTTTATCTCGCTATTTTTGGGTAGTAAGACCCTCACTGATGGAAGTTAATTATATATTTACATTTGAGTATACTTATTCTTAATAGATTATATTTTTGTAGGTTTTTAATTCAGAAAAGTCAAATAATATATAGAGAGAGGAATTCCAAAGGAGCTGAATAGTGTGAAGAAGATTCATTATATTGAAGATTTTAAGCAATGGGAAAGTGCATTTTCATTCTATATTCCTATAAAAGTTCGTTTTTCTGAAACGGATATGTTTGGGCATATGAATAACGGTGTTGCGTTTACTTATTTTGAAGAAGCACGTATTGAATTTTTTAAAGAGCTTGGTTTTATGCAAGAGTGGGTACATGCAGAATCAGAAACAATGATTGTAGTGGCGGATTTACAATGTAATTTTTTAAAGCAAGTGTTCTTTGATGAGAATTTAAAAGTATATGTAAAAGCAGGAAATATCGGAAATTCATCTTTAGACTTAAATTATATGGTGAAGAACGAAGCAGGAGAGATGTGCTTAGTAGGACGAGGAGCGATGGTACAGGCTTCTAAGAAAACAGGAAAAGGAGTACCTTGGCCAGCAGAATGGAAACAACGGTTATTAGATTAAAAAATAAGAGAGCGTATCGCTCTCTTATTTTTTGTCTTCCATTGCTTCTTCTAATGTCAGGTGATGCTTATATAAATATGTAGCCTGCGGATTGCCGACAAAACGAAGATGCCACGGTTCATAATCATATCCTGTAATGTCTGTCTTATCTTCTGGATAGCGAATAATAAATCCGAATTCGTGAGCATGCTCTGCTACCCACTTTCCTTCAGGTGTTTCTCCAAATATCGGCTCCAATTGAAATTTTGCTGATTTAGAGCTAATATCCATGGCAAGTCCAGTTTGATGTTCGCTTGTCCCAGGAATAGCACTTAACGCATCAGCAGCTTCTTTTCCTTGACGTTTTACATATGTATTATGCAATGACTCTTGTCGCTTGTAAGAGCGAAATCCAGATACTGCAGTAAGTTCAATCCCTTGTTGTTTTGCTGCTTCAAACATGTTTTCTAGGGCATCCGCTGCCGGTTTACGAAGTAATGTTTTTTCTTTATCTTGCAGACTTAAAAATGGAACATTTGGTTTTGTTAAATCGCGTGGTGTGTAGGAATCTGGGAGCTTGCGATGCTTGTTTACTAAAACGAGTAATGAATCAGTGTTATTTACAAGTGAAAATTGTTCATCAATTTTTTTAGATGTTACGCTTGCTTTTGGGAATGGGGGAATCTCCTCTTTTGGATGTTTAGCATGCTGATTTGTTTCAACTGCTGATGCTTGATTATGTAGATTTCCTGTAAAAGCCTTAGAACCAAAATTTATTAAAGAAACAACAATAAGAATCGTAATTGAAATTAAAATTGTTCTTTTTATAATTCTTTTTTTCATAATTTTTAACCGATTTATTCCTTTCTAAAATACTTGTACTCTATTATCTTTTACATTATAAGTCTATCGTATGTAAAAAGAAATAAAGGAGCCCTGATGTAACGAAATTGAAAAAAATTTGTAAAAAAAAGTCGATTTCTTCATGATTTTTTTAAAAATGGTACATTGAAATCTTTCATGAATTCTATTTTTTATGTAATATATATTTATAGAACGATGTAACGATTATCTTATGATATGTAGCTTCTTGTTGTATCGAATAATCTAGGAGGGAACAACGATGGATTTGGCATCAATCATTGGAATTATCCTTGGGATAGTTGCCGTTGTGTTAGGAATGTTTTTGAAAGGTGCTTCACTTACCGCTCTATTAAATCCCGCTGCATTTTTGATTATTTTCATAGGAACACTTGCAGCGGTCTGTATCGCTTTTCCGGTGAATCAATTAAAAAGAATTCCAAAGTTATTCAAAATCATTTTTAGTAGTAACAAAAAAGAAATGAACTACGAAGAAATACTGGAATTATTTGTTCATTGGACGTCAGAAAGTAGAAAGTACGGCATTTTATCTTTAGAACAGCAACTAGATAAAGTGGAAGATGAGTTTCTGATGAGAGGTTTGAAATTTGTTATCGATGGTGTATCGGCAGAAGATCTTGAGCAAATATTAGAGGCAGAAATCGAAGCGATAGAAGAGCGTCACGCAAAAGGAGCTGCTCTTTTCTCGCAAGCTGGTACATATGCACCGACACTTGGTGTTTTAGGAGCTGTCATCGGACTTGTAGCTGCACTAGGGAATTTAGCAGATATGGATAAGTTAGGTCATGCAATTTCTAGTGCATTTATTGCAACGATTTTTGGTATTTTTTCTGGTTATGTTCTGTGGCATCCATTTGCGAACAAATTAAAGCAAAAGTCTGCACAAGAAATTGAAAAGAAACGTTTAATGATTGAATGCCTATTAATGCTTCAGGCTGGTACATACCCATTTGTTATGAAGAATCGCATCTTAGGTGCACTCTCTGAAACCGAGCGTAAAAAGCTAGAGCAGGGAGCGGAAAAAGATGCGTAGTAGAAAGAAGAAGAAAAAAAAGCATGAAGATCATATCGATGAAACATGGCTCATTCCATATTCAGACATGTTAACTTTGTTGTTTGCGTTATTTATCGTTTTGTTTGCAATGAGTAGTCTTGATGCTGCAAAGTTTAAACAAATGGCGGTTGCTTTTAAATCAGAGCTCTCAGGTGGAACAGGGAAGAAGGAATTTTTAAGTGACCAAAAACCAACATCTGAGAAAGATGTATCTGATAAGCGTCCGGAGTCTGAAAAGATTAAGAAACAAGCAGAGGCAGAAGTAAAACAGCAAGAAATGAATGAATTAAAAGAAGTACAAAAAGGAATCGATAAATATATTCAGGAGAAAGGACTTACATCCTCGTTTAAAACAGAGCTTACTGAACGTGGATTAATGGTAACAATTTTAGATAACGCACTCTTTGATTCTGGACAAGCTACTGTAAAGCTAGAGTCGCTGAACATGGCGCAAGAGATGGCAACATTATTAGTAGCAGCATCGCCTCGAGAAATTACTGTATCAGGGCATACTGACAATGTTCCAATCTCTAATGCAAATTTTGCTTCTAACTGGGAGCTAAGTACGCAGCGTGCTGTTAATTTTATGCAAGTATTGCTCCAAAATAAACAACTGCTTCCGGAAAAATTTAGTGCAATTGGCTACGGAGAATATCGTCCTGTCGCATCGAATGATACACCGGAAGGAAGAGCGAAAAATAGACGAGTAGAAGTATTTATTTTACCTCTTATAAAAGATAAGAAATAAAGGATGGCATAGCGCCATCCTTTATTTCTTATCTTCAAATGATTTTAAGTTATCCCTGCGGATTTTATCTTTTTCTGCATCTGATTTTTTAAAGTTATAGTCATATAAAGCACCTTCCCAGTCACCATACATTGGATTAGGGAAAACAATGTATTTTTCACCAAATTGAGCTTTCGTTTCTTCTACTTTTTTATTACGATCTTGCACGGATAATCCATCAAACCCAGTGAAATCTGATAAATTATCACCAAATAATAAAACGATGTCATGTGTTGATGAAACGAGTTCACGGCGCTTTTCTTTTCCTTGTTCTTTCGGTTCTTGTAGTAAAATGTGCTCTTTCGTTGCTTGCGGGGCACCGATATGTTCTAAATTTTTAGTAGTTGCATCTAGTTGGTTTGTTTTCCGATTGGAAATGTAGTAAATGTCTACACCTTTAGAGTCTGCATATTTTAAGAAATCAATTGCACCAGGAAGAGCTTCAGCTTCTGCTTTGTTAATCCAGTCATCCCATTTATAAGGGTAGCTTTTTCCCGTTTTGACCGTCATAACTTGGTACGGACTATTATCTAAAACGGTTTCGTCTAAGTCTAGTACAACAGCTGGTTTCTTGCTTGTCCCCTTAGCAAGAGCTGCATCTAGCTTCAGTGTACCGATGTTGTAGCCTTGATGGTATAATGCTTTTACTTCGCCAGCAGTTTGATACCATAAGTCAGCCATTAATTGCTGGTCCGTTAGTTGGACTTTTGTTTCTTTTACTGTTGCTGTTGTTTCTGCCGCCATGTTGCATGCTGTTAAAGATGTAGATAATAATACAACAGATAACAGTGTTGTTAATTTTCTTTTCTTCATATTACCCTCCTAATATGTATAAACTCAATTCTTAATTATATCATAATAATGTAATAATAAATGAATGTAATTTTGTATATCGATTTTTATTATATGAATAGTATGCACAATGTTATAATAAAAATATGGTAAAAATATGCTCTTCATATATATTGTTAAATATTTATAATTTGATTTGCGAGGAGAGAAATTTATGACATTACAAATTCAGCAATTAACCAAACAGTTTGGTGAAAATATTGCTGTGAATAAGTTGAATCTTGTATTGCCAAAAGGCGAAGTGCTAGGATTGCTCGGAAGAAATGGTGCAGGGAAAACAACGACTATTAAAATGTTGTTAGGTTTATTAGCACCAAATCAAGGAAGTATTACGTGGGATAACAAAGAGATTTCAAAGAGCGGTGTAACAATTGGTTATCTTCCTGAAGAGAGAGGTCTATATACGAAAAGTCGAGTCATTGATCAGCTTCGCTATTTTGGGAGACTAGAAGGAATGACAAAAAAAGAAGTGGATACAGCAATTGATTTTTGGTTAGGCAAATTATTTATCCCTGAATATAAATATAAGCGTGCAGGAGAGTTGTCTAAAGGGAATCAACAAAAAATCCAATTAATTGCAGCGCTTCTGCACAATCCAGATTTACTTATTTTAGATGAGCCGTTTAGTGGATTAGATCCTGTGAACGCTGCCATGTTAGCAAATATTATTGAAGAACAAATTCAAAGAGGAAAAACAATTATTTTATCGAGTCATCGTATGGAGCAAGTTGAAGCGTTTTGTCAGCATGTGTGTATTTTAAAGCAAGGTACAGCAGTTGTAGAAGGTTATTTAAATGATATAAAAAAGGAATATGGATTCCGAAACTTAACAATTGAAGATAACGAAGAAAATGAAAAGGCATTGCAAACATTACAGATTATGTATGAGAAACGTCTTGGTTCTCTTTATATTCAAGTTCAGGAAGATACAGAAGCCCTATCAATCTTGCAAAAATTACAAGAAAAAGGTTTACATTTACGTCAATTTAAAATGTTAGAACCAACTTTACATGAAATTTTTGTAGAAAGGGCGAAATAAAGATGCGTAAATTTTATCATGTGTTTTCATTTTATTTTAGAGAATCATTTCTCTCCAAAAAATCACTTATTACAAGTGGAATTTTATTTTTAGTAGTGTTTGGCATTTTTGCTTTTAATCACTTTACCTCTGCTAAGGATAAAAATAAAGATAAAGATAAGGTGGCAATAGTAATAGATAGTTCGACGTATAAAGTAAAAGAAGATGAATTACAGAAAATCCTTCCATCAGCCCAAATACAAGTAGCAGAGAAAAGTCAGTTAGAGAAGCTTCGTAAACAAGTAGAAAAAGAGGATTTAAATGGCCTTTTTTACGTTACAGAAAAAAATGGAGTTCCTGAAATAACTTATATGTATAATGGTTTTCCGAGTCAAGAGATGTCTGCAATTATAGCAAACTATTTGAAACAGCAATATACACAAGTAGTCCTTTTGAAAAATAAGATCCCATCTGATGTAGCGCAGCAATTGCAAACGAATATTTCAGTGAAAGAAGAAGCGATAAAAGATCGTTCCGCTTCTTTTGGGATTGCATATATTTTTATATTTGTACTGTATATGTTTATTATGGCTTTTGGAAATACCATTGCAATGAATATTGCATCGGAAAAATCTTCTCGTGTTATGGAGGTTATGCTTCCAAAAGTGAAACCGCTGCAAATGATGTACGCTAAAATTCTTGCTGTTGTTACAACCGCGTTATTGCAAATTGCTATACTTGCATGTGGTTTTCTTATTCCTGTTTTAATTGGGTGGATGAAATGGGAAGATGCAACTTTGTTTGGGATGCCGATTGATTTTGCGAAGCTAGATGCAAAGGTTATTAGTTTGTTTATTGTATTTTTTATTACAGGGTATCTATTATATGCGATGATGTATGCAGCAGCTGGAGCTGTCGTATCCAAAACAGAAGACTTACAGTCAGTTTCGTTTCCAGTTGCAATTTTAATTATGGCCGCGTTTTTCATTAGTATTAAATCATTGACAGACCCAAATAGTACAATTGTTGTTATTAGTTCATATGTTCCTTTCTTTACGCCGATGGTCACATTCTCGCGTGTTGTAGCTGGAGAAGCAGGAACTTTAGAAATTAGTATTACGTTATCGTTATTACTTGTGACCATCTTCCTTTTAAACTTTATTACAAGTCGCATTTATGTAAACGGTGTGATGAACTATTCTGATAAAGTGAAGTTTAAAGATCTTGCTAAATTTATAAGACGTTATTAATTTAGGAAAAAGTCTGATTTCTTCATAAGCAAATCAGGCTTTTTTTGTATTCATGAATGGTAATGTATAATCTTAAGGCACAGCGAACGAAAGATTTCTGACATGTTTCTTTATTGTAATGTTTTTTTACTTTATCTCGCTACTTTTGGGCAGTAAGACTCCTACCTCAAGCTTCAGATAAAGCGAAGAAGATAGGTGGGAGATGAAGACCCCCACTGATGGAAGTTTCACTTTATATGATGAAGGAAAATAGTATATAATAAAGGGTACGTTATTTTTAAATAGATGAGAGAGAATGAGCATAAAGGAGGGGAATACAAGTGGGAATTAGTAGTCGTTTTACAGTGGCTGTTCATATGTTAACATTGCTAGAAGTCGATAAACAATCTCGGTGTACATCTGAATGGATTGCCGGCAGTGTCAATACAAACCCAGTCGTTATTCGCCGAATTACAGGAATGTTAAAAAAAGCGGGATTAGTTGATGTACAAGCTGGAAAAGGCGGTACTTCTTTAGCTCGTGATTTAGACGAAGTTACGTTACTTGATGTATATAAAGCGGTTGAAGTTGTAGAAGAAGGACATTTATTTTCTTTTCACGATAATCCAAATGTGGAATGCCCAGTTGGAGCTAATATTCAAACTGTGTTAGAAATTATATTGTTGCAAGCGCAAGACGCGATGGAAAATGTTCTTGCAAATGTAAAGGTAAAACAGCTTGTTACAAATCTAGAAGAGAAAATACAACAATAAAAGAACCTAGCCTTGTACGATGGCTAGGTTCTTTTATTATGCGTTACGTACTGTAAAACGTTGACGAGGAAATTGTGGGTTTTCTACTTCGTCTAATAAAGCAACAGCGTAGTTTGGAATTGTAATGCGGCTATCACCATTTTCATCTGTTAGTAGTTGATCTGTTCCTGTTACATATTTACCTGTACGCTCACCTGGTTCGATCATCGCAGCAGGACTTAAATTCGTCCAGTTGAAATCAGATTGTTTATATACTTCTAGAGCATCGCGGTGTGCGAATGCGATTGATTTCCATTCTGCCGGGAAGGCTGGTGTATCAACAACTTGTAAACCAGGTGCTACTTCTAAGCTACCTGCGCCTCCAACAGCTACAAGACGAGAAACGCCAGCTTGTTTTGCTGCTTGTAATAAAGAGTGTGTTGCTTCCACAAGTTTCTCATCTTCACCGTGCTTAGGACCAAATGCACTAATTAGAACATCATGATTTGCAGCCTCTTTTGCAATACTATCTACATTAAAAATATCACCTGTTACAACATGTAAATGTTCATGTGCTGTTTCTACGCGAGATGCGTCACGAACGATAGCAGTTACTTCATGTCCGCGTGTTAAAGCTTCCTCAATAATTTGTTTTCCGATGTTACCAGTTGCGCCTACTACTACAAGTTTCATAATCATTCTCCTTTTTTATTTTGTTTTATATAAAAATGTATTTATTTTTAATTTAGTTGTAACTATTATAGTTACAACCTTATGTAACTATTATAGTTACAACTATTATTCTTTGTCAACATAAAAAAACAAGTTGCTTTTTATATGGAAGTAAAAAGCAACCTGCGGAAATGAGAATTATGCTGTTTTCTTTTGTTTTGTAACAGGAACAGAGCGGTTTAAAATACTGTTTGCTACCATTCCAAGCATGATAATGATCATCCCAATTAAAGATAATCCAACAGGCCAGGAACCGTTTAAAAATAAAACTTCACCTAGAACGGTAAATATCATTGTTCCTGCTTGTGTCGCCTCTACCGCTCCTAGTAAGGAAAGATTATTTTTTGCTAAGTCAGTAGCAAAGAAGAATGTCATTGTGGCAATAACGCCAGAACAAAGTGCCAATAAGAAACCTTGCATCATTTGTTCAGATGTTGGTATACCAGTTGTAGACCATCCGTAAATTGCCAATATAATACTGACAGGAAGACTGCCGATTGCCATACCTAATACACGTTGAAATGTATCTAAGCGTCCCCCGACAACTTCCATCATTTTTCTGTTACCGAATGGATATAGGAATGCAGCGATAACTACGGGTAAGAAACCGGATAAAAATTGAGAAATAGTAATATGCCCAGCTTCTGTTGCTTGCATGCAAATGACTCCTATTAAAATAAAGAAAGAAATGAGTAAACTACGCATTGGAATTTTACCGCGAACTCGTTTTGTTCCTGATTTCGTTTCAACTGTAATAAAAAATAGCGGAGACAATAATAAGCCAGCTAGAATTGTCGTTTGCCATGTACCTGCAACAAGCCATGCGGGACTAAATACAGCAGCGAAACTTAATAAGGAATAAAATCCAACACCAGCTAATGTTCCGAAGCTAAGCCACGCAAAGGGATGTTTTCGCATTTCTGTCCATAATGGACGAAGGTTTTTGCGAAATAAGACGATAAAGAATAAAATAGGTAAAGCGAATAAAAATCGGAAAGAAGCAGTCCAAGCCCAGCTTGTGCCTGATACGTTCATAGCCCGGTTTATAATAAATGTAGCGGAAAAAAAGGCAGATGATAAAATGCCTAATAAAATAGCACGCATTACGTTCGCTCCTTTTTATAAAATCATGTATATTATACTATGCTTTTTGAAATATAAAGTAAACTATAATGTATTGAGGGGTGTGGGGGATACATATGCGAGAACAAGAAGATATACAGACGAAAGAAGTTATTCAGCAAGTTGGTCAGCTGTTGAGACAAATACGAAATGAACAAAAATTAAGTTTAGAAGAATTAGCGAAAAAAACGGGTGTTAGTAAATTAACATTAGGAAAAATTGAAAGAGGGGAAACAAACCCTACATTGGGCGTGATTTGGAAGATTGCAAAGGGATTATCCATTCCGTTGTCACGGCTTATGGTTGTAGGAGATACAATAAATATTTCACGTTGTGGAGAAGGATTTACTGTAGAGGAAGAAAATCAAACTTGGCGATTAGAGACTATATTTCGCTATGTAAAAGAAACAGGGATGGAAATGCATCGTGCTTGTTTGCAGCCGAATAGCACATACGAAGCAGATCCTCATCATGAAGGAGCCATTGAATTTGTAACAGTAATGAAAGGGAAAGTTTCCATTCAAGTTGAACAAGAAGTATATCAATTAAACGAATTTGATTCTATCCAATTTGAAGCAAATCGAAAGCATAGCTATGAAAATAAGGGAAATGAAGTAGCAGTTCTACATTTAACAATGAAATATTCATCGTAAAATAATAAAAAGGCACCGGTGGAACTGGTGCCTTTATTCAGGAGATTGCGGCATAATCAACATAAGAATGAAATAAGCTAAAAAGCCTGTTCCGAAAAATAAGATTGCGATCAGCCAAAGAATACGAATCATATTTGTGTCCACACCGAAATATTCCCCTAAGCCACCACAAACACCGATAAACACTTTATCTGTTGAAGATTTGCATAATTTTTTATCCATGATGAAATCCTCTCCTTTTCGTGATTCACCATTTTCCTATGTAGTAGTGAATATCTATGTTTTTATCCTATATGGAAAGAAATGTAGGAACTATCGAATTATATTACGTTTTTTGGGGAAAGATTACAGTTTTATCCCGCTATTTGTAGGGAGTAAGATCATTTACCTCAAGATTCAGAGAGGAGCAAGGAAGATAGGTGATGGAGAACTGATGGAAGTTTCACTTTATATGGTTACTGTTTTTTTTTTTTTATTTCGTGCGTTTGCATGGAAAATATAAACATAAGTAATAAACCAAGAGCAATGGCCTATTTTTAATCATTGTTCTTGGTTGTCTATAATGATAAAGTATCTTTATTTCTTAAATCGATACGGGACAGTTGAGACAATAACATTCTTTTTATACAAAAGATATACCCTTAGTAAAACACTCGATTGGTTATGCAAAAAGTTATGCCAATTCTTTTTCGTAATAAATTGCGGAATGAGAACGGTAACTGCATAATGTTCCTCTTGTGCTTTATCTTGAATTGTAGTTACTAATTTTTTTATGGGTCTCATTAAGCTTCGATAAGAAGAAACTACTGTAACAAGACGAATGTTGGGTTTCCACAACTTCCATTTCTCCTGCATTTTAATCTCGCTTTCTTTGTCGAAGGCCACGTAAACAGCGATGACGGTATCTCCAATGGATTCAGCGTAACTGAGCGATTGTTCCACTACCTTTGTAATTCCAGCAATAGGTAGGATGATGACGTTTCCCTCAATTTTTTCAGGTGATTCATTAGGATTTATGCGTAGTTGTTCACCCACTGCGTCATAATGTTTATAAATACGATGGAAGAACAATACAATAATCGGTAGAAATATAAAAATAGCCCAAACTTGCATAAATTTTGTTACAAAGAAAATGAGCAGTACGGTTAAGGAAATAAGTGCTCCTAATAAGTTAATGAGTAATTTTGGTAACCACCCTTCTGGTTTTTCCCGAACCCATTTTATAATCATACCCGTTTGTGACAAGGTGAAAGGAAGGAATACACCAACTGCATACAATGGAATTAAATGTTCGGTTTTCCCTTGAAACACAATAATTAAAATAATTGAAGCGAAACTGAGTGTGATAATACCGTTTGAATACCCTAAACGATCACCACGCATCAAATACATGCGAGGCATATATTTATCTGATGCTAAGTTGTAAGCTAATAATGGAAATGCTGAGAATCCTGTATTGGCAGCTAATACTAAAATAAGAGCAGTTGCTCCTTGGATAAAGTAGTAAACAAAGTTTCTTCCAAATACATTGGAAGCGATTTGAGAAACAACAGTTTCAGCATGTTTAGGTGCAATGCCGTACCAATATGCTAAAAAGGTAATGCCAGTGAATAAAACAGCAAGAATCGCTCCCATCATGACTAATGTGTTAGCCGCATTTTTTGCAGCTGGTTCTTTAAAGTTTGGAATCGCGTTGGAAATGGCTTCGACACCTGTTAATGCAGAACAACCGGATGAGAATGCCTTTAATAAGAAGAATAATGTAATTCCAGGTACTACTGTACCAATAGGTGTATGCAAAGTGGCCGGTGCTTGTCCAGATGTAATTTTAAACATCCCAGCAATAATTAAAATAACGAGTGCTAGCACAAAGAGATAGACAGGATAAGCTAATACAGAAGCAGATTCCGTTACTCCTCTAAGGTTGAGGATTGTAATAAGAATAACGAGTATAACAGCGATAAGAACGGTGTACCGGTGTAAAGTTGGAAACGCAGATGTAATGGCATCCGTTCCTGCTGATACACTTACTGCTACGGTAAGAATATAATCTACCAACAATGATCCACCCGCGATGAGGCCTGCATTTACGCCTAGATTTGTTTTAGAAACAACGTAAGCTCCGCCCCCGTGTGGGTAAGAATAGATAATCTGTCGGTATGATAAAATAAGTGCTGTCAATAGAACTAAAACACCGACAGCAATAGGAATGGAGTACCAAAATGCAACTGCTCCAATTGTTGCAAGAACAATTAATATTTGTTCTGTTCCATATGCAACAGATGAAAGCGCATCAGAAGATAGGATAGCCAGCGCTTTTAATTTATTTAGCTTCTGCTCTCCTAATGCTGTTGATTTTAACGGTCTCCCAATTAGAAATCTTTTTACTGTTGAAAACATACTCACACCACCAATGTGCAAAATTTCCAGGAATAGATACTATGTAGTATGAGCGTCTTGTAGCCAAATATTTAGTAAGGGAAGAGGTAATAAATGGGGAGTTCTTATATAATGAAACATTGTGTAAAACATAGAAAAACGAAAATGAAATACAAACAACTTTTTTATAATTAATATATGGAATTTCTCTTTGTTTTTATTCACCACCACATGCCTCTATTCATACAATATCATGACTAAATAAACACCCAACTTACACATATACAGCTCTTGCTTAAGCAGGGAGGGTTATACCAATTGAAGGAAAAAGAATATCAATCCAAACCGTTGCTCACAAAAAGAGAGAGAGAAGTGTTTGAGTTACTTGTTCAAGATAAAACAACAAAAGAAATTGCAAGTGAACTCTTTATTAGTGAAAAAACCGTACGTAACCATATTTCGAATGCGATGCAGAAGCTAGGGGTTAAGGGACGATCACAAGCTGTTGTTGAGCTTCTTCGTATGGGAGAGCTTGAACTATAAGAGATGAAGCCGGCTTTTATATAAGGAAAAGCCGGTTATTTTTGTATCTTGCAAATTACTAGAAAAAGGAGGAGAATAAGAAAGTCTAACATGTACATAAAGTGAACATTCTATTAGTCTATGTATGTTGTACTAATGATGAGTTCACTGTTTAGGAAGGTACGCTTAGACTATGAAAGAGAAAACGGGGCGATTGTTTTGAATAGAGCGATTGGTGTAATTGATTCAGGTGTTGGCGGGTTAACAGTAGCAAAAGAATTAATCCGGCAATTACCAAAAGAACGAATTATATATTTAGGAGATACAGCACGTTGCCCGTATGGTCCGCGATCGCGTGAAGAAGTAAGACAATTTACATGGGAAATGACAGAGCATTTATTGGCACAGGATATTAAAATGCTTGTTATTGCTTGTAATACTGCAACAGCAGTTGTGCTTGAAGAAATGCAAAAGAAATTGTCTATTCCAGTGGTAGGTGTCATTCACCCTGGTGCGCGCACTGCACTAAAAATGACAAATACATACCATGTTGGTGTAATAGGAACGATTGGAACAGTGAAAAGTGGGGCGTACGAAGAGGCGTTAAAATCGATTAACAACCGCGTATTAGTAGAGAGTTTAGCTTGCCCGCCGTTCGTTGAGCTTGTAGAAAGCGGGAATTTTGAGAGTGAAATAGCGTATGAAGTAGTAAGAGAAACGCTGCAATCACTGAAGCAAACTGAAATCGATACGCTGATTTTAGGATGTACGCATTATCCAATTTTAGGGCCAGTTATTAAACGGGTTATGGGTGATTCTGTGCAATTAATTAGTTCAGGTGATGAAACAGCTCGTGAAGTGAGCACCATTTTATATCATAGTAAGATGCTGTATGATAAAGAAGAGCAAAGTGATCATCTATTTTTAACAACAGGAGAAATTGATGTGTTTAAAGAAATTGCTTCCAAATGGTTCGGACAACCAATTGAGAATGTGAAGCATATCGTTTTATAAAGATGCTGTTTTCATAGCCAGCAAATTAAGAGAATACTATAAAAAGACAAAAAGACCATCCTTATTCAGTATGTATCTGAAAATGAAAGGATGGTCTTTGATTTAATTGAATTGTACCACTAAATAGTGGGGATGAAGAAAAACGCCCACTATTAGAATTCTTACTTTATAAGTTGTGGAAGAACAGTTGTTAGTTCTTGTTTGATTTGTTTTGCAAATGCTGGATCTTTACCTGAAGTGGATATACTTACAATATATTCGTTATCTCGAATAACAGCAGGTGTGTGAAAAGATGATTGTGTGCCGTCACTTACGATATTAACCCACTGAAAATCATGCGCTGCTTGTTTGACCCTCATATTTACATCGTGATGATTTGTTGCGGCGTAAATGAGATGAGCATCTTTTATGTCTTCACCTGTAAATGCTTTTTGTTTCCATGTAATATAGGAGAGTTTCTTCATTTCCTCGCAAATGTCCGGACTCACAACAATGACAAAGGCTCCTGTATCTTTTAATCCAACAGCTTTTCGGTATGCAATTTTGCCGCCGCCGATGATGACAACGTTTTTTCCTTGTAGATTAAATATAAGAGGATATAGGTTACACATGTACAGATTCCTCCATTCGTTTTAATAATGCGGACTTCATATAGGGATCAAATTGAAGGCAGTTACATGTTGTAACATTCGTATATGTGTGTGCATGGCGCTCAATTTTCCGAAGTAATAATCCGGTAAAGAGAAGGTATGGCATGACATATACGTGTTGAGCCGCTGCTGCTATACGATTAAGTTCTTCGGTAAAAGAAGGTGCTCCTTTTGTTAAAAAAGAGCAGGAAACGGGCATGCCAATTTTCCGCTCAACTGTTGCTCCGATTTGCTGCAATTCATGTATAGGCTGAGGATCACTACTACCTCGGCCGACGAGTAGAATTTCGCTATCTTGTATAGGCATGGCTTGACGTATTCTTTTGATTACAAGTTCAATCATGAGCGGGTGTGTACTGAAAGGTGGTACAACTGAAAATGTAATATGCGGATAGCGCTTTTTCAGTTGATCAATTTCGAAAGGAACGTCACGTTTATAATGGGCCGCTGCAAATAATAAAACAGGGACAAGTAAAACCTCAGTTGCTCCATCTAAAATCGCTTCTGTAATCGCATCTTGGACAGTTGGTGTTGTGAGTTCAAGAAAGCCGATTTTTTGAATCCCTTTGCTTCGCTCCTTTATAACGGACTGGACAAAGTGGATGAATTGCTTATTCCCTTCTTGTAATCGGCTGCCGTGCCCGATATAAACAATTCCTTTCATTGTGCCGTCACTTCTTTCTCATTAAAAATCGCTTGTAATTCATAATCGATGTTCTGGAATCCGACTTTATTTGCGTACTGTAAAGTTAGTTCATCTGTATACGAGAATGGTAAATTGACAATATGCATGAAACCAAGGCGTTTAACTTCTGCTATAAATGTATCAATTGCGGCGCGTCCTTCAAATACAATGCTATCCCATGTAAATTCAAAGAGCATACGTGTATGAATTTCATCAAAACGATGATCTATTTTATATTCATGTGTCATTATATAAGAACCAGGGCCGATTTTTTCTTGAATGACAGCAATTCGGTTAATATTTCGTCCTAGATACACAGTTGGTTTTGTAGAAAACCTTGCTTGTTCACTGAAGAGTCCATATTTCATAAGTGCTTCCTCGGCAGCATGATTCATATGCTGGAGAACTCCTTGTAAGGAACGGATATCTTTCCGATGCTGTGCGCATGATTGTAACAAGATTGCTACGCTTTCGGCTGAACAGAAAACAAGACGTTCCGCATCAAATATTTCACGGAGTTGTTCCTGTGTGAATGTGTATTCTTGTTTTTTGAAAGTGGGAATCTGATATGTTTCTGCTCCAGCTTCTTGTAACTTTTGTTCTGCTTGACTTTTTTTATTTGATGAAGAGGCGAGCAAAACTTTTTTTCCGTGTAATGGTTTATGTTCTTTCCAGGCGATTTGTTTACGTAAGGATACGACATCCCCAACAATTGTCATGGAAGGATTTGAAATGTGTTCCTTGTTGACGATAGCGACAATTGTGGAGAGCGTACCTGTAACGACTCGCTGTCTACCGGTTGTACCCCATTCAATGACTGCTACTGGTGTATCTTTTTTCTTTCCTGTTTGTAGTAAGTTTTCGCAAATGGTCGGTAAGTTTTTAATGCCCATGTAAAAGGCAACAGTATCACTATTTAAGAGTGAGTTGTAGTTTACGTGATCCTGAATCGGTCCTTTTGTATGACCAGTTAGTAATGTTACGCTATTACTGTAGTCACGATGGGTAAGAGGGATGCCGGCATACGCACTAGCGGCAATGCTAGATGTAATTCCTGGTACAATCTCATATGGAATGTTTTCTGCTGCTAAAGCAGTTGCTTCTTCACCAACGCGGCCAAAGATAGAGGGATCTCCGCCTTTTAAACGGACAACGGTCTTACCTTCTTTGGCAGATTGAAGTAAATGAGCGTTAATCATTTCTTGGCGCATAATATGATTTGTTGGCATTTTTCCGCAATAAACAAGTTCACATGTTGGCTTTGTATAGCGAAGTAAATTTTGATTCAATAAGCGGTCATATAAAACAATATCTGCTTTTTGTAAA
This sequence comes from Bacillus sp. CGMCC 1.60114, assembly GCF_042676365.1. Classification (NCBI taxonomy): domain Bacteria; kingdom Bacillati; phylum Bacillota; class Bacilli; order Caryophanales; family Bacillaceae; genus Bacillus; species Bacillus sp. CGMCC 1.60114. The sequence continues at coordinate 304,068 of NZ_JBHTHG010000007.1, read as the reverse complement.
CACTCCATCGCTTTTTTTGTAATAAGCCCTTCATCACCAGGTCCTGCACCGACTAAATATACGTATCCGTTCATCTCTACACCTCATCTGTTTTTACTGGAAAGGAAGCCGAGAAGAGGCTTCCTTATATAAGCTACATGTATATATAAATATCGCCATCAATAACTTGTACTTCATACGTTTGAATACAACCATCATCAGGTTTTTGTACTTCACCTGTTAGTAATGAAATTTTCCAATCGTGCAGCGGACAAAAGACAAATTCACCAGAAACAATTCCTTCCGCTAAAGGTCCATTTTTATGAGGGCACCGGTTTTCTACAGCACGGATGTCGCCATTTGCAAGGCGAAATAAGGCAATAGACATGTCCTTGATGCGTACTTCTTTACCGATTTGTACGGGAAGATCTACGGCAGGCATAATTTTTATTTTTTCTTTCGTTTGTAACATACGAATCGCTCCTTACTTTACAATCTCTACTTCATACATTGTTTTTAATGATTGCGTTTCTAGTGCTTGTCCCCAAGCTTCTTCATAGGTGCTACGTGCTTTTTGGAAACGTTCATTTAGCATAGCGACCATATTTTCATCTTGCAGCACTTCTTTTATGTGGTGTAAGCCCATTCGTTCTACCCAAGGAGCTGTACGTTCGCCGTAAATACCAGTTTCACGATAGGATTGTACGTAAGCTGTGGCGATGCGAAGTACATCCTCTTCTGAAGGTACAATCATTACAAAATCAGCTTCACGTACTTCTGTCCCGCCGTTACCGCCAATATAAAGTTGGAAGCCATTTTCAACACAAACGACACCGAAGTCTTTCGTTAATGCTTCTGCACAGTTGCGCGGACAACCTGTTACACCCATTTTCATTTTATGCGGTGTATCTACCATTTCTAATGACTGTTCAAGTAACATGCCAAGTCCTAATGAATCTTTTGTACCGAAGCGGCAGAAACGAGATCCGACGCATGATTTTACATTGCGAAGTGACTTCGAGTAGGCATAGCCAGAGCTCATACCAAGATCAGCCCACACTTTTGGTAAATCTTCTTTTTTAACACCATATAAACCGATGCGGCTTGCGCCTGTTATTTTCACGAGTGGGACGTCGTATTTTTTCGCAACTTCTGCAATTTTCATTAAATCATCTGCTGTTGTAACGCCGCCGTACATGCGTGGAATAACAGAAAATGTCCCGTCATGTTGAATATTTCCGTTCATTCTTTCGTTAACGAAGCGGGATGCTTTATCATCGGCATACTCTTCTGGGCAGGCCATACGTAAATAGTAATTTAATGCAGGACGGCATTTTGAACAGCCTTCTTCGTGCGCGAAGGCAAGGACGTTTCGCACTTCCTTCGGTGATTTTAAACCTTTCTCATGAATCGCTGCTACAACTTCATCGCGAGATAATGTTGTGCACCCGCACATACCTGCAGCCTGAGCAGAAGCATCAAAATGATCTCCGAGTGTATGAGATAAAATTTGTTCAACAACTGGGCGGCATTTCCCGCAGGATCCAGCAGCTTTTGTACATCCTTTTACTTCTGCAAATGTTGTTAAGTCTTGTTCTAAAATAGCGTGAACAATGGCTCCTTTTGTGACACCGTTACATCCGCAAACAGTTTCATCAGCACTCATACTTGTAATATCAAGTCCGCTATCTTCCCCAGCTTTGTGAAGAAGAGAAGCTGGGGTATATTCTTGTATATCTTCTTCTTTTTTTAACATGCTGAAGAGGCGTGTGCCGTCAGCTGTATCACCATATAAAACAACACCAACAACTTTATTGTCGCGGATTAGTACTTTTTTATAGGAACGTGTACATTCGACAAATATGGAGATTGCTTTTGTTACCTCATCTTCATAAATTTGACCAGCTGAGAATAAATCGCATCCAGCAACTTTCAGTTGTGTACCGACGATGCTGCCTGTATATCCATCTGTTTGTGTATTTGTAATCTGTTTTGCTAATACAGCACCTTGCTCATAGAGCGGTGCAACAAGACCATAGGCAATTCCTTTATGCTCTGCACATTCACCAACCGCATAGATGGATTGGTCATTTGTTTGCATATAGTCATTGACTACAATGCCGCGGTTCACAAGTAAACCAGCGTCTTTTGCTAACTGTGTATTCGGACGTATTCCAACAGCCATGACGATTAAATCACAATTTACAATATCGCCATCTGCAAATTGAATGCCCTCAACGTGGTCTGTACCAAGAATTTTTATCGTTTTCTTTTCCATAAGGAACTTCATACCCTGTGTTTCTAAATCTTCACGCAGTAATGAAGCTGCCTTAGCATCGAGCTGTTGCTCCATTAAGTGTGGCATTAAATGAACAACATGCACGTCCATTCCTAAGTCAATAAGTCCTCGTGCGGCTTCTAAACCAAGTAATCCGCCGCCAATGACAACTGCTTTTTTATATTGCTTAGCCGTATCTATCATAAATTGTGTATCTTCGATTGTGCGAAATCCTGTTACACCAGGGAGATTTGAACCTTCCACAGGTAAGATAAAAGCACTGGATCCTGTTGCGATAATGAGTTTATCGTACATAACAAGACGATTCTTTTCTGTAACAATGACTTGTTTTTCCCGATCAATATGAAGTACTTTTTCATTTGTATACAACGTAATATCATTTTCTTCGTACCAACTATATTTGTTCATAATGATATCTTGCATATTTGTTTTTCCTTGTAGGACGTGGGAGAGCATAATACGATTGTAATTTGGGTGCGGTTCATCTCCAAAGATGGTAATGTCGTATAAGGTATGGTTTTGTTTTAAAATTTCTTCGATGCAGCGTATTCCAGCCATACCGTTCCCGATCATGACTAAACGTGTTTTCATATTCATTTCCCTTCTTTTTGTGAAAGATTTAACAAACTTTTATGTTTGTATTATAGAATTTTTGGAAAATGAGGAGATGTGATATTTATCACAGTTTTGGAGGATTCATAAATTGTTCAAATTTGCTGTAATAGCGAAACGAAAGAAGATAGGTGGGGGATAACTGCTGGCATGCACCTGATTGGTTTAACTAACCATCAGTGGGGATGAAGAACACTCCTGCTGATGGAAGTTTCACTTTATGTAGATGTTTTTAGAAAAGATAAGTTGTCATTGCTTGTTCTAAAGTGAAAGTGGAGCTCGTATACATGTAGTACAAACTTAGATTTTTAGGAGGAAAGCGTATGCCTAAATCGACTTTAAAATGGATTGTTTGTGCTACATTAAGTACAGTTTTATTAGCAGGGTGTGGTTTGTTTAGTAAGGAAAAAGCGACAGAACAAATTGATCCGCCTAAGAAAGTAACGTATACAGATGGTGAGAAGAAAGAAACTGCGAAACAAGGGAAAACGATAAAACAAGATTTATATCTCGTAGATAAAAATGGTTATGTTGTACCGCAAACAGTACAGTTACCTGCCCCGAAAGATAATGCAGTCATTAAACAAACATTACAATATTTAGTGAAAGATGGGCCAGTGACGAATCTATTGCCAAATGGATTTCAAGCTGTACTTCCCGCAGATACAGAAATGCAAGTTGATGTGAAAAACGGGACAGCAGTTGTTGATTTTTCTAAAGAAGTGAAAAATTATAAAAAAGAAGAAGAACGTCGTATTGTAGAAGCAGTTACTTGGACGTTAACGCAGTTTAAAGAAGTGAAGAATGTGAAATTTCGTATAAATGGGCAAGATTTAGCGAAGATGCCTGTTGCTGGTACGCCGATTGGTAATGGATTAAGCCGGGCAAATGGCATTAACTTTGATGATGAGCAAGTGGCTGATATTACAAACACAAAACCAGTTACGTTGTATTTCTTGGCGCAAAATAATAAACAAAATTATTATGTACCAGTAACGCGCCGCGTTGCAGAAGGAAAAGAAAATGAAGTCGCGACAATTGTAAATGAACTTGTAAAAGGACCAGCGCATCAATCAGCGTTAACATACGACTTTAATCCAGATGTGAAGCTAATCAATGAGCCGAAACTTGAAAAAGGAACGGTGACGCTAAACTTTAATGAAAATATTTATGGGAATAAAGGTAAAAGTATGATTTCTGACTATGTACTCCAGTCTCTTGTATTAACTTTAACGGAAAAACAAGGAGTAGAAAATGTGTTAATTCAAGTGAATGGAAAAGCGAATCTTGTTACAGAAAAAGGCACTAAATTAATAAAACCAGTCGATCGTCCGCAAAACGTGAACACAGGTAGTTTTTAAACAGGAATAATTTGATATACTTAATTTATGAAAAGAAGGGGAACTCCCCTTCTTTTATTGTCATACATAACATAATTTTTAAATGGGCTATACTAACATGTAGCAGTTATAAGGGGGTTATTTTTATGCGAGTAGATGGTAGACAAGCATCAGATTTGCGCCGTGTACATATTCATACGAATTATTTAAAACATCCAGAAGGATCAGTATTGATTGAAGTTGGCGATACGAAAGTTATTTGTACAGCAACGATTGAAGAAAGGGTTCCGCCGTTTATGAGAGGGGAAGGAAAGGGATGGGTTACAGCTGAGTATTCCATGATTCCTCGTGCAACAGAACAGCGTACCATTCGTGAATCGAGTAAAGGAAAAGTAACAGGGCGCACAATGGAAATTCAACGTTTAATAGGACGAGCATTACGTGCTGTGGTTGATTTAGAAGCGCTTGGTGAAAAAACGGTTTGGATTGACTGTGACGTCATTCAAGCTGACGGTGGAACGAGAACAGCTTCTATTACCGGTGCGTATGTTGCAATGGTATTAGCCTTTGAGAAGCTTGTAGCAGCAGGAAAAGTATCGAAAATTCCAGTGAAAGATTACTTGGCAGCAACGTCTGTTGGAATCGTTGATGAGCATGGTGTTGTGTTAGATTTAAATTATGTAGAAGATTCTAAGGCGAATGTCGATATGAATGTTATTATGACAGGAAAAGGGCATTTTGTTGAAGTGCAAGGTACAGGAGAAGAAGCGACATTTAGCCGCAGTGAATTGAATGAATTGCTTGATGCAGCGGAACATGGAATTTTACAGCTTATTGAAATGCAAAAAGAAGCTTTAGGCGATATTGTAACTCATATGGAATAGAGGCGAAAATATGAAACAAGTTGTAGTAGCGACAAAGAATGCGGGGAAAGTACGTGAATTTGCGGAGCTATTTGAAAAGTTTGATTTAGAAGTAAAATCACTTTATGATTTTCCTCATATTGAAGAAGTAGAAGAAACTGGTGAAACGTTTGAAGAGAATGCCATTTTAAAAGCGGAACATCTATGTAAACAGTTAGATGAAATTGTCATTGCGGATGATTCGGGTTTAATTGTAGATGCCCTGCAGGGGAAACCAGGAGTTCGCTCTGCTCGTTATGCAGGAGAGGAAAAGGATGATCAAGCTAACATTCAAAAGGTTCTAGAAGAATTAAAGGGTATTCCAATGGAGAAACGTACAGCACGTTTTTATTGCGCATTAGCCGTTGCGTTTCCACAAGAAGATAAAAAACCATTGATTGTAAACGGAACGTGTGAAGGGAAAATTTTAGAACAACAGCGCGGGGAAAATGGCTTTGGTTATGATCCAATCTTTTATGTAGAAGAATACAAAAGCGCAATGGCAGAATTATCATCCGATGAGAAAAATAAAATTAGTCATCGCGGGCGTGCTCTTCGAAAATTAGAAGAAAAAATTCCAGTATGGTTTTTAGGAGAAGAACAATAAGGGAGCGAAACCGATGAAGGCGTTAATTGTGAGCGACAGTCACGGTTCTGTGAAAGAGTTAAAGCAATTAAAAGAGCAATATGAGGGAAACGTAGATGTAATGATTCATTGCGGTGATTCTGAATTAACATCTCAGCATTCTGAACTAGAAGGATTTCATGTAGTGAAAGGAAATTGTGATTTTGCTGGTGATTTTTCAAATGACATCATCGCAGATGTACAAAGCACACGTTTTCTTGTAACGCATGGCCATTTATACAATATTAAAATGACGCTGCAAACACTTTTATATCGTGCTAAAGAAGCTGAGGCAAATGTTGTTTGCTTCGGTCATTCGCATATATTGGGAGCAGAAATCATAGACGATATATTGTTTATCAATCCAGGAAGTATTCTTTTGCCGCGCTCGCGAAGAGAAAAAACATTTGCTTTATTAGAAATACAAGAAAGCGAAATAGAGATTCGTTTTCTTACATTAGATGGTGCAACTGTAGCGGAAAAAACGTTTAAAATAGGGTGAAAAATTTTTCTTCACCCTATTTTAAAAAAATGTTGACTTTAATTATTGGTAATAATATAATAAGAACTGTCGATGAGACATTAGAAAAAATTTCATATCATGCGGGTGTAGTTTAGTGGTAAAACAAGAGCCTTCCAAGCTCTGGTCGAGAGTTCGATTCTCTTCACCCGCTCCATGTCCCAGTAGCTCAGCAGGATAGAGCAACGGCCTTCTAAGCCGTCGGTCGGGAGTTCGAATCTCTCCTGGGACGCTAAAAAAACCTTGTTATCTTTTGATAACAAGGTTTTTTGTTTGTTTTAAATGTATTCTTTTTTGCTTGATCCAGTAAAATGGTAGTAATCCGAGTGTAGGAATGGTTAAAAGGGGGATTTGAAATGAAACGATTTATAATGCTTTTAGGCTTTATATCGCTTTTGACTCTTTTGACAGCTTGCTCGTCTACACTATCTTTAGAACTTGTAAATGCAAAAGTTGATATAGTTACCGATAAAAATAAGGTTGGTGCGATAGGAATAACAGAAGGTGATAAGAAAGGGCAGGAGCTTGTACCAACGGCATTATATTATGAGTTTAAAATTAAAAATAATGGGAAGCAAAAAATTGGAGGATTTGGCGATAAAGGTTTACAAGTGAAAATTGAACCTAATGATAAATTGGTGAATACTTCCAAAGGAATAGTTGGCTTTAATATTTTTGACCCCTCTGCATATGAAGGATCGGGTGTAGGTTTTGGAAGTTCCTTTAGCGGAGAAATCAAACCTGGTAAAAGTGGGGAATATATTCTAACTTTTGATTTAGGTGTAAGTGAAGAAAACTCGCAAGTTCCACTAAGAGTTCCAGCAAAAGAAGCATTGAAAAAACTTGAGAATAACGCTTTAGATGCTTCACTATTAGTGACGTTAGATGGTAAAGAAATAGCTCGATTTGATTTAAATAAGAAATAGTAATTGTATTATTTAATATGATAAAAAAGTAAAGCATTGGTGATAAAACCGATGCTTTTTTAGTGTTAAATGATTGTTATTTTTTTGTTTTTTAACTCCCTCAGAAGAGAACGTACTATAAAGAATGCTTTTCTCTTCTATGATGTTACATTAATTTTAATAAAGTTCTCATTTAAATCTAATTAGATTTTCAGACGAATTTCATTAAAAGATATTAAAATAGGGACTAGCTTGTAGTAATCATCAAATAAATAAACGAGAATCATGAAATGGTTTGAGACATTGATTATCGGTTTAAATACAATAAAAAGGAGATGAGTTCATTGGCAAAAAATCTATCTGCTTCTGATGAAGTCGTTGCCGCCCCGTCACTAGGCCGACAGATGTTGAATAAGGTTCCAGAAGTCATGATCTTCTTCTGGATAATCAAAATTTTATGCACAACTGTCGGTGAAACATTTGCTGATTTCCTAAATTTCAACCTTGGATTTGGTTTAACTCTCACTACCATAATTATGGGAATAGCGTTTTTCGTTGCATTGTATCTTCAATTCAGAGCAACTAAATATGTTCCAGGCATTTATTGGCTAACTGTTGTTCTTATAAGTGTATTTGGAACGTTGGTAACTGATAATTTGACAGACAGTATGGGAGTACCTCTTGAGGTTAGTACGGTAGTTTTCTCCGTACTGCTAGGTTTAACTTTTCTTTTTTGGTATCTCAGTGAAAAAACACTCTCGATACACTCGGTTTATACAAGAAAAAGAGAAGTTTTCTATTGGCTGACCATTCTTTTCACATTTGCACTTGGAACAGGAGTCGGAGATTTATATTCTGAACAACTCGGTCTTGGTTATCTTCGTACAGGAATAATAGTCGTTCTTATAATTGGTTGTGTATTTTTGGCATGGAAATTTTTGAAACTTGATGGAATATTAGCGTTTTGGATTGCGTATATTCTTACTCGTCCACTCGGAGCATCATTAGGAGATTACCTATCTCAACCAAAAAATAATGGCGGGTTAGGTTTGGGGACAACAGTTACTAGTGTGATTTTTCTAATAGCTATTTTAGCGATAATCGTTTTTCTTGCTGTTACAAAAGTTGATACAAAGACAAAAAGTGATACAGCAGAAACAAACCAAGCAAATGGAAACAAGAAAAATGTTTTGACACAAACCATTGTGGTACTATGCATGTTCTTAGTTGTTGGTATAGGTGGTTATGTTTGGTGCAGTAATCATATAGCGCCGCAAACCGATGCTACACAAACTACATTGGCTGGACAATTAACAGATTTTGTTAAAATCGAAAGTGATATGCTAAACCATGTAAATTCAAATGACTTTACTTCGGCGAAAAAAGGGGCTGACGATTTGGAACATGAATGGGACGTATCGGAGCCTAAACTTAGGAAAATAGATGGCACAACATGGACTGAAATTGATGGAACTATTGACAGTGTATTAGCGGCAGTTCGTTCATCAAACCCTGATGTCAACAAGTGCAAATCTGCACTTAACAATTCGCTTAGTGTCATAAATGGAGCGGATAAATAAAAATTTTAGGAATCGTAAATCTGAACTGCACCCCAATTGTTAGACGCAACTAACAATTGGGGTGCAGTTTTTTTATGTTTTCAATGAATTTTACAGAAAAACTATAGTAATTAGAAAAAGAATGAAAAGCAAAATTAGTTTAGGTTAATTGTTAATAAACTTCTCAAATACAAAGCCAAAATCTTTTACATTATATTGTTTCTTTGTATCAACAAGCCAATTGAACGCAATTTGATTAATTTCTTTAAACTGTGCTGCTACATCTACTTCGGCATTTCTTACGTTGCCTAATGTAGAAGAGGCCATTTCCAAGCTCTTATGTGCGTATTGCGTTGCGATGTCATTTTCGTGAGTGATTTCTGCGATCTTCAGAAGCGCTTTATATAAATCTTTTACTTCTTCAATATGTTTTTTATGTATGTCGATGGAGTAATGCTCTCCGCCCATATTAAATTTAATCTCAATATCTAAATCTACTGTCCCTGCTGTTTCGAGCAGAACGTTAGAAATTTTATGCGTGTTGTAATTATAACGGCGAAGTGTACGTTTCTTACTTACTGCGCTCGTGCCATCAACGTGAATAAGAGCTGTATTTGTAAAGCAATACTCATCTGTTTTTGATTTGATTAAAAAATAAATTTTTTCGTTTTCTTCATGCATGACATAATCATCAGCATCTACTTTATCATAATCAGCAGGGGTAATAACGGACCCAATATCACTTAAACCAAGCATATCAGCTGCTACTTTTTTAAACATTGTATTATCGCCCTTTCGTTTTGAAATTTCTGAATCATTTCAAGTTTATTATAACATGAGAGAAGTCTTTTTTTGATAAATCTTACAATTTTGTAAGGTGTATGTAAGGAAGTTCGATGGTAACTATTTCTAAAGATTTTATAATAAAGGTAACAAAGGCGAAGCGAGGAGGGGAAATAATGAAAGGTTTAGCTGTAACGGCTTTATCGATTGCTTTTGGAGTTGTTGCCTATGACAAACTGATTGACATGATTAATGTTATAAAACATTTAATTGCATAAATAAAGATTTAAGGGGACAAGGAATGGAATGGTTATTAGGGATTATTGGAATCTGTAGTGTTATTTTATTATTTATGTTTCCAATTGGATTATTAAGTTCAAGTACAAGTGTATTTTTTATGTGTTCAATTATTGGTACCATGATTATTATTATGTTATTGATGAAACGCAGTAAGCTTATTTTCTTCTTTAGCATCATCATAATGGTGTTTATTGTTCTTCAAATGATAACCCTCTTTGTATATCCTACTATTATAAAAGCTTTCCATTAAAACTCTTCGCGCCGGTAGCTGAGAGTTTTTTATTTTCTTTCATAGAATCCTCATTTGCTATAAAAGTTCTATTTTCGTATTTCTAGCCAATATATTCGATTTTTATATAGCGAAAATCGGTATTTTCTCAGTAAAAACGAACAGATTCCAAATATTGTGTTCCGAACTATCATTTGTTATATTAACTTTAAAGTGTATTGAAAATCTAAAAAAAGAGGCGAGCGTATGGATAAAAAAGAAAGTACGGTCGTATTGTTTCCGCAGTTGACAACGCGATTTATCGACGAAGGATTTATTGCATTGCGTGAACGTCGGTTTGAAGAAGCGTTAACATCCTTCGAAATGTTGCGCCAGTACGGAGCACAGACAGAGCAATCAGAATTGGCTTCAGTTATTTGTTTACTAGAATTAAAGGAAATGAAAGAAGCGAAAGAGCGATGTGAGGAATTGCTTGAAACAGGAGAACTCTTATTTCAAGATATTCTCGAAACATATGTTACGATTTTAGTGCAAACAAATGATTATGAAGGCATTATTGAAACGGTACAGTCCGTTTTACAAACGAAAGAAATAACAGAAGAGCAAAAAGAGAAATTAGCACAACTTGCATTGTTTGCAAAGAGTATGTTAGATGGTGAAGAAGCAGTAGAGATAGATAATGACGTATTCTTTGATGAACCTGCGTTTGCTGACGCTTTGCTGAAAGGTGATTATGGGAAACAATTGCGGGCGATAAATCGTCTTCCGAATAGAAATGTCAAAAGTGCGTTGCCGACGCTGCGTACATTTTTACTAGATGAAACGAAACACCCGTATATTAAAACTTCCATCTTATACGTATTAATAGAAAATCAAATAGAAGAAAGCATAGATGTGGAGAAATTCGGTGAGATCATAACAATCATACCGGCTAACTTAGCTTATAATCCATATGATACAGGAGAAGTGTTACATATATTGTCTGATCGTTTAGAGCAGGATAATCCAACGATGTATGAAGCGATTATTACATATTGGAAAGAAATGCAAACAAGCATTTTTCCGTTTCCTTTATTAATAGAGAAAGACAAGTTATGGGCAGCTGTTTTAGAGAGAATTGGAAGAAAGCGTTTTGGAATGCCAATTCATGAGGAACAGCTTCTTCGTGAGTATGATATTACACTTGAAGAATATCATGTTGCATATCAATGGTTTTTACGTATTGAGAAAGAAGGATTTATGCCAGTATAATGAAAAAGAATGTTTCAGTTATTGAAACGAGAATATTCTATGTTATAATGTAAGGGTTGTAAAAGGCTGAAATCTGCCTTTTTATAAGAGAATAGAAACAAATATTCTCTTACTTATATGTTTCATACTATTCTCGAACAAAATATACCGTATTTGTCTTTTAGGCAAATAGTAGATTGAGAATGATACGTCCAAATTTTTTTATAACGGATGGAAAAGCTGAATACATTGGCTTTTTAGAGTGTTTATTGTTTCTTTATTAGAAATGATAAATACCTCGATCTCTAGAGGTATGTGCATACATTATTATAGTTGGAGGGAAAGAATAAATGGCTGCAAAATGGGAAAAATTAGAAGGTAACGTTGGCGTTTTAACAATCGAAGTTGATGCGAAAGAAGTAAACAACTCTTTAGACGCTGCGTTCAAAAAAGTTGTAAAAACAATTAATGTGCCAGGCTTCCGTAAAGGGAAAATGCCTCGTCCACTATTCGAACAACGCTTCGGTGTAGAATCTTTATATCAAGATGCTTTAGATATCATCTTACCAAAAGCATACGGAGAAGCAATTGATGAAACTGGTATCTTCCCAGTTGCTCACCCTGAAATCGACATCGAGAAATTTGAAAAAGGCGAAAACTTAATTTTCACTGCAAAAGTTACTGTAAAACCTGAAGTGAAATTAGGCGAGTACAAAGGCTTAACAGTAGAAAAAGTTGATGCTACTGTAACTGATGAAGATGTAGAGAACGAATTAAAATCTTTACAAGAGCGTCAAGCTGAGCTTGTAGTTAAAGAAGATGGCACTGTAGAAAACGGTGATACAGCTGTAATCGACTTCGAAGGTTTCGTTGATGGCGAAGCATTCGAAGGTGGAAAAGGCGAAAACTACTCTTTAGCAATCGGTTCTGGTACATTCATCCCAGGATTTGAAGAGCAAGTGATTGGTTTAAAAGCTGGCGATCAAAAAGAAGTGGAAGTATCATTCCCAGAAGAATACCATGCAGCAGAATTAGCTGGTAAACCAGCAACATTTAAAGTAACAGTTCATGAAATTAAAGTGAAAGAACTTCCTGCTTTAGATGATGAGTTCGCGAAAGATGCAAACGAAGAAGTAGCAACTCTTGATGAGTTAAAAGCAAAACTTCGTGAAAACTTAGAAGAGAACAAAAAACATGAAGCTGAGCACAAACTTCGTGACGAAGTAGTAGAAAAAGCTGCTGCAAATGCAGAAGTTGATATTCCAGAAGCAATGATCGAAACTGAGTTAGATCGTATGGTTCGCGAATTCGAGCAACGCTTAAGCTACCAAGGCATGAACTTAGAGCTTTACTACCAATTCACAGGCACTGATGAAGCAAAATTAAAAGAACAAATGAAAGAAGACGCAGCAAAACGCGTAACAACTAACCTTGTTCTTGAAGCAATCATCAAAGCTGAAAACATTGAAGTAACAGAAGAAGAAGTAAATGCAGAAGTTGAAAAAATGGCTGAAATGTACAACATGCCAGTAGACGCTGTGAAACAAGCTCTTGGTAACGTTGAGGGTGTAAAAGAAGACCTTCAAGTTCGTAAAGCAGTAGATTTCTTAGTAGATAACAGCAAGGCTGCATAATAAAATAACAAGGCGCGACATTGCTCGTGCCTTGTTTTATAAATATAAATATATTTGTAAGACATTTTGTTATGAAGAAGGAAATGATTCTTCGAAAGTCGAATATACATATTTCAAAAGTTTCAAAATTTTTTTATTTGTACATAACTAACCATATTATTTGTATTTCTCGCCACGTAGTGACATAATATGTATTTACATACGATACATTTATCGTGTACATACGAAGGCAAGGTATTAGCACTTTGTAAGGGGTGTGAAAATATGTTTAAATTTAATGATGAAAAAGGGCAATTGAAATGTTCTTTCTGTGGTAAAACACAAACGCAAGTTCGAAAGCTTGTTGCAGGTCCTGGTGTCTACATTTGTGATGAATGTATAGAACTTTGCACAGAAATCGTGCAAGAGGAGCTCGCAAAAGATGAAGAAGTAGAATTCAAAGATGTACCAAAACCGGTAGAGATTCGCGAAATTTTGGATGAATATGTAATTGGACAAGATCAAGCGAAGAAAGCCTTAGCGGTAGCGGTATATAATCATTACAAGCGCATTAATTCTAACAGCAAAATTGATGATGTAGAATTAGCGAAAAGTAATATTGCTTTAATTGGACCAACTGGTAGTGGTAAAACTTTACTGGCGCAAACTTTAGCGCGTATTTTAAATGTTCCATTTGCAATTGCTGACGCAACATCTCTAACAGAAGCTGGATACGTTGGGGAAGATGTAGAAAACATCCTTCTAAAACTTATTCAAGCAGCTGATTATGATGTAGAGAAAGCAGAAAAAGGAATCATTTATATTGACGAGATTGATAAAGTGGCACGTAAGTCAGAAAATCCGTCAATTACGCGTGACGTATCTGGTGAGGGTGTGCAACAGGCACTTCTTAAAATTTTAGAAGGTACTGTAGCGAGCGTTCCTCCTCAAGGTGGTCGTAAGCATCCACATCAAGAGTTTATTCAAATTGATACAACAAACATTTTATTCATTTGTGGTGGTGCATTTGATGGCATTGAACCAATTATTAAACGCCGTCTTGGTGAAAAAGTGATTGGTTTCGGTTCTGAGAAGAAAAATGCTGATGTAACAGAAAAGCATGTTTTATCGCATGTATTGCCAGAAGACTTATTAAAATTTGGATTAATTCCAGAATTTATTGGTCGTCTTCCAGTCATTGCGAACTTAGAGCCGCTTGATGAAGGTGCTCTTGTTGATATCTTAACAAAGCCGAAAAATGCTCTTGTGAAGCAGTTCCAAAAGTTATTGGAACTTGATGATGTTGAATTAGAGTTTGAAGAGGGTGCCCTTGTCGAAATTGCGAAAAAAGCAATTGAGCGTAAAACAGGTGCACGTGGACTTCGTTCAATCATTGAAGGTCTTATGCTTGATGTGATGTTCGAACTTCCATCTCGTAAAGATATTGAAAAATGTGTAATTTCAAAAGAAACAGTAGCAGAAAATGCTATGCCAAAATTAGTGCTTCAAGATGGCACTGTACTTGAACAAGATACAAAAACATCTGCATAAATTAAACCTTAATCAGTGGGGAGTTTCCTCTTGCTGATTAGGAGTGGAACAAATTAATCCCCACCTAACTTTTTTGCTTTTGCTGAATTTTGAGGTGGGGATACTATTATTCGTGAATAGCAACATAATAAGAAACAGCAATTGTATAATTGCTGTTTCTTATTATGTTTAGCGTGTTTCCTCCCAGGGGATACTGATATGTAAAACATAGCGGGAGGAAATGAGTATGAGCTGGACAAATATTTTTTTAATCGTTCAACTTGTCTTTGGTGTAATTGTCGGATTATATTTTTGGCATTTACTCAAAAACCAGCGAACACAAAAAGTTTCAATTGATAGAGAATCAAAGAAAGAGCTAGAGCAACTTCGAAAAATGCGGGAAATTTCTTTAACAGAACCCCTTGCTGAAAAAGTTCGTCCGGCGTCTTTTGCTGATATTGTTGGACAAGAAGATGGTATTAAATCTTTAAAGGCTGCGCTATGCGGCCCAAATCCGCAACATGTTATTATATACGGACCGCCAGGAGTTGGAAAAACAGCAGCGGCTCGGCTCGTATTAGAAGAAGCAAAGAAAAATTCGAAATCTCCGTTTCGAATGACTGCAACATTTATTGAGCTGGATGCCACAACGGCTCGGTTTGATGAGCGGGGGATTGCTGATCCGCTAATTGGTTCTGTTCATGATCCGATTTATCAAGGTGCCGGAGCGATGGGACAAGCCGGTATTCCGCAACCGAAAAAGGGAGCGGTCACAGATGCACATGGAGGTATTTTATTTATTGATGAGATTGGGGAATTGCATCCCATTCAAATGAATAAGATGTTAAAAGTGCTTGAGGATCGTAAAGTATTTTTGGAAAGTGCATATTATAGTGAAGAAAATTCTCTCATTCCAACGTATATTCACGATATTTTCCAAAAGGGATTACCAGCTGACTTTCGCCTTGTTGGTGCAACAACACGTTCTCCTGATGAAATTCCTCCAGCTATTCGGTCACGCTGTTTAGAAGTCTTTTTTCGTGAGCTGGATACAGAAGAAATTGAAGCAGTAGCCAAAAATGCCGCTGAAAAGGTGGATATGGAGCTAGGTAAACAGGGTATAGAAATGATTGGAATGTACGCACGGAATGGAAGAGAAGCCATTAATCTTGTACAAATCTCCGCTGGAATGGCAATTAACGAAGGGCGATCTTTTATAAAAGATGAGGATATTGAATGGGTTATCCATTCAAGTCAACTGACGCCGAAATATGAAAAGCGGGTATATCCAATTCCAAAAATTGGTCTTGTAAATGGCTTGGCTGTATATGGACCAAATACAGGGGCACTACTTGAAATAGAAGTAACAGCAATTCCAGCAAAAGAGAATGGGTCCGTTGTGGTAACAGGAATTGTTGAAGAAGAAAGTATCGGTAATCAAACGAAATCAATTCGCCGTAAAAGTATGGCGAAAGGTTCTGTTGATAATGTTGTGACTGTCCTTCGTTCGCTAGATCTATTACCAGAAGGATACGATATACATATTAACTTTCCAGGCGGTATTCCTATTGACGGACCATCTGCCGGTATTGCCATTGCAACGGGCGTATATTCTGCTGTTCATCGCATGTATATCAATAATGAAGTAGCGATGACTGGAGAAATTAGTATTCACGGAGAAGTAAAACCAGTTGGTGGCGTTTACGCGAAAGTAAAAGCAGCGAAAAAGGCTGGGGCAAAGAAAGTGTTAATTCCAGCAGAAAATATGCAGCCTTTTCTTTACACAATCAAAGGTATTGAAATCGTTCCTGTGCGAAAATTAAAAGAAGTATTTGCATTAGCATTTGTAAAAGAAAAAATTGAGGGAAGAGACGATGCATTGCTTTCCTTAGATGAAGGTGACGTGCAATCGATGTAAAGGGTTAGATGAACCAATCGGGCATTATCATACGAGAGGGAGACTAACTTTATCACTCGTTAGATCAGGATATTCTAGACTTCGTTTAAGTTGTTATACGCTTAAGCGAAGTCCCTTTTTCTTTAACGAGCAATAGAGCATCGAGTCTCTGCGATTGCATAAGGCTTTATTGTAATATAAAATAGGGAAACAAAGATATTTATGGAGGTGCTATGTCTAATATGAATGCGAACGAAAGAATCGTGCCCCTCCTACCATTAAGAGGCGTTCTCGTATATCCGACGATGGTTCTGCATCTTGATGTAGGACGTGATAAATCGATACAAGCGCTCGAGCAGGCGGCTGTAGATGAAAATATAATTTTTTTAGCGATGCAAAAAGACGTGAATATCGATGATCCGAAAGAAGATGATATTTATAAAGTGGGTACGTTAGCAAAAATAAAGCAAATGCTCAAATTGCCAAACGGGACGATGCGTATCCTTGTAGAGGGTTTACATAGAGTAGAAATGACCGAATTCATCGAAGAAGACGATGTAATTACAGCTAATGTCCGTACGTTAATGGAAGAAGAAGAGGGCGATCTAGAAGAAAAAGCACTCATGCGTACACTAATTGAGTATTTTGAGCAATATATTAAGCTGTCTAAGAAGGTTTCAGATGAAACTTTTGTAACAGTTGTTGATGTTGATGAACCAGGTCGATTAGCTGATCTCGTAGCATCTCATTTGCCGCTTAAAATGAAACAAAAGCAAGAGATTTTAGAAGTCACTGCGGTGAAAGAACGATTACATACACTTATTTCTTTTATTCAAGATGAAAAAGAGTTACTAAACTTAGAAAAGAAAATTGGTCAGCAAGTGAAGCGTTCTATGGAGCGTACACAAAAAGAGTACTTCTTACGTGAGCAAATGAAAGCTATTCAAAAAGAACTAGGTGATAAAGAAGGAAAAGGCGGCGAAGTAGACGAGCTTCGTGAAAAGATTGAAGAATCGGGAATGCCTGAAGAAACGCAGCGGGCAGCTTTAAAAGAACTAGATCGTTATGAGAAATTGCCGGCAAGTTCAGCAGAGAGCGGTGTGATTCGCAATTATATTGATTGGTTATTATCTCTTCCTTGGACTGAAGCAACAGAAGATCGTATAGATCTTATGCGCGCTGAAAAAATTTTAAATGAAGAGCATTATGGGCTTGAAAAAGTAAAAGAGCGAGTACTTGAATATTTAGCAGTGCAAAAGCTCACTAATTCATTAAAGGGACCTATTCTTTGTTTAGTCGGTCCTCCTGGGGTTGGGAAAACATCGTTAGCTAAATCAATTGCGACATCATTAAATCGTAATTTTGTTCGTGTCTCACTTGGCGGTGTACGTGATGAATCTGAAATTCGTGGCCATCGTCGTACGTATGTTGGTGCGATGCCGGGCCGTATTATTCAAGGAATGAAAAAAGCAAAGGCAATCAATCCGGTCTTTTTATTAGATGAGATTGATAAAATGTCAAATGATTTTAGAGGAGATCCTTCAGCAGCATTATTAGAGGTATTAGATCCGGAACAAAATCATAACTTCAGTGATCATTACATTGAAGAACCATACGATTTATCGAAAGTTATGTTTATTGCAACAGCTAATACGCTGGCAAGTATTCCAGGTCCACTTCTTGATCGTATGGAGATTATTTCAATTGCTGGTTATACAGAACTTGAAAAAGTACATATTGCCCGTGAGCATTTGCTTCCAAAACAATTGAAGGAACATGGCTTGAAAAAAGGAAATTTACAAGTACGTGATGAAGCGCTTCTTGAAATTATCCGTTACTATACACGTGAAGCGGGTGTTCGTACGTTAGAGCGTCAGCTTGCAAAGCTTTGCCGAAAAGCAGCAAAGATTGTTGTAACAGAAGAGCGTAAGCGCGTTGTTGTAACGGAAAAGAATATTACAGAATTGCTTGGAAAGCGTGTATATCGTTATGGTCAGGCTGAAACGAAAGATCAAGTAGGTATGGCAACAGGTTTAGCGTATACATCAGCTGGGGGAGATACGCTTGCAATAGAGGTATCAGTATCTCCGGGTAAAGGGAAGTTAATTTTAACAGGGAAACTTGGGGATGTAATGAAGGAATCTGCACAAGCGGCATTTAGTTATATTCGTTCGCGTGCAGAAGAATTGCATATTGACCCTAATTTTCATGAAAAACATGATATCCATATTCATGTTCCCGAAGGTGCTGTACCAAAAGACGGACCATCAGCGGGCATTACGATAGCGACGGCCCTTATTTCAGCATTAACAGGAATTCCTGTTAGTAAAGAAGTAGGAATGACGGGTGAAATTACACTTCGTGGCCGTGTGTTACCAATTGGTGGATTGAAAGAGAAAACGTTAAGTGCGCATCGTGCAGGATTAACGAAAATTATTTTACCTGCAGAAAATGAGAGAGATTTAGACGATATTCCAGAAAGCGTAAAGGAAAACCTTACGTTTGTGCCAGTTTCTCATTTAGATGAGGTACTAGAGCACGCATTAGTAGGAGTGAAAAAATGAAAGTAACAAAAGCGGAGATTGTCATTAGTGCAGTCAAACCAGAACAATACCCTGATGGTGATTTACCAGAAATCGCATTAGCAGGTCGTTCCAATGTTGGAAAGTCATCCTTTATTAATAAAATTTTAAACCGAAAAAAATTAGTGCGCATTTCCTCTAAACCAGGAAAAACGCAAACACTAAACTTTTTCATTATTAATGACATGATGCATTTTGTGGATGTACCAGGTTATGGATATGCGAAGGTATCGAAGTCAGAACGAGCAGCATGGGGTAAGATGATCGAAACGTATTTCACAACAAGAAAGCAGCTAGATGCAGCTGTTCTTGTTATTGATTTACGTCATAAGCCGACGAGTGACGATGTGATGATGTATGATTTCTTAAAGCATTATGAAATTCCAACAATCATTATCGCAACAAAAGCTGATAAAATTCCAAAAGGAAAATGGCAAAAGCATTTAAAAGTTGTGAAAGAGACGCTTGATGTAGAACCAGGAGATGAAGTCGTATTATTCTCTTCAGAAACAGGTCTTGGGAAAGAAGAAGCGTGGAAAGCGATTCATAAGTTTACAAATACAAAAAACGTGTGACGAATTGTCACACGTTTTTTTGTGCTATAGTACGTTTAATGTAACTTCAATATTTCCTCTTGTTGCTTTAGAGTATGGACATACCCCGTGTGCAGCTTCTACTAATTGTTTTGCTTCTTCGTGAGATACGCCAGCTACGCGTACATCTAATGTGACAGCTAATCCGAATCCCCCATCTGTATCTTTGCCAATTGATACGTGAGCCGTTACTTCCGTACTTTCTACTTTTACGCGTTTCGTACGAATTACAAGCTGCAGCGCACTATCAAAACAAGCGGCATAACCTGCTGCGAATAATTGTTCAGGGTTTGTTGCTTCGCCTCCCATGCCACCTAATGCTTTTGGCATTTTTACATCAAGATTTAATACACCATCCTCAGAAATTACTTTTCCATTTCGTCCACCTGTTGCTGTTACTGTAGCAGTATATAATTTTTCCATGTCTATTCCTCTTTTCTATCATTTATTGTTTTCATTGTTTCAATTAGCTTATTTAATTGAAGTAATAAAGTTTTATAATCGTCTGCTGTAATTCCTAAATGCGATGCCATTGTTTGCGGTAAAGAACAGGCCTTTTCCTTTAAAGCACCTCCTTTCTCTGTTAGTTCAATACATACTTTGCGCTCATCTTCTTTTGAGCGAACACGCTTAACAAGCTGGAGCCCTTCCATTCTTTTTAACATGGGCGTTAATGTCCCGGAATCTAAAAATAATCGTTCTCCGATTTCTTTTACTGTTAATCCATCTCTTTCCCATAATACTAACAAGGTAATGTATTGAGGATAGGTAATCTCCATTTCTTCTAAATAAGAGCGATAAAAGCGTGTTATTTCTCTAGAACAAGCATAAATAGAAAAACAAAGCTGATTGTCTAGATGTAAAGGATTCTCATGCATGAGTATCTCTCCTTTTGAATTGTGCAAGATTAAATTTTGTACAATTAATATAAAATAAAATAAATGATATGTCAAACAAAAAGAAAATCTATCATTTGGCATAATCATACATATTTTCTTTCATTTGAAAGAGGCTAGGAAAAGATAGTCTTTCTGCACATATGGAATAGTTTCCATTACTTGATTCCAACAATTTTTTTTGGTAACGTACAGATAGAGTTATTATCTTATAATTATTATAAATTGAAACTCTCCTTTCCTCCTGAAAGGGAAGTTTAGGGATAGTCTCTTTTCTGGATAAGAGAGAATTTTTACTGTCCTTTTGAAGGGAAAGTAGGGTTTTTGTATTCTTTACACCGATGCTTAGTTGCATGTATCGATCTTTATAAAAGTTTTCCTCACCTTTCTTCTTTCATTCTTTACATATTTCAGTGAATGTCTTATTGTCAATTAAGGAAGAAAAAATAAGAGGATGTTCACATGATTGTCGGATTTATAAGAGGAAAGTTGTATTATGATAGTAGATAAGATGAAAAATCGGTTGAAGGGGGACATGCTGCGTGCATATTCTTGTTGTTGGTGTTAACTATCGAACAGCCCCTGTAGAAATTCGTGAGAAACTAACGTTCCAGGCAGCAGAGTTAGAGCAGGCAATGACAACGTTACAAAAACAAAAAAGTGTATTAGAAAATGTCATTGTATCAACGTGCAATCGAACGGAAATCTATGCTGTGGTAGATCAGTTACACACAGGACGCTATTATATTAAGAAATTTATGGCTGATTGGTTTCAGCTTGAAATAGAAGAAATTGCATCATATTTGTCTATATATGAGCAAGACGGTGCTACAGATCATTTATTCCGCGTAACATGCGGGTTAGATTCAATGGTAGTGGGAGAAACGCAAATTTTAGGTCAAATTCGTAATAGCTTCTTACTAGCACAAGAAGTAAAAACGACAGGAACAATATTTAATGAATTGTTTAAACAAGTTGTTACGCTAGCAAAACGTGCACATTCTGAAACAACAATTGGTGGCAATGCGATGTCGGTAAGTTATGCAGCTGTTGAACTTGGAAAGAAAATTTTCGGTGATTTGAAAGATTGCCATGTTCTTATTCTTGGTGCGGGGAAAATGGGCGAATTAGCATTGCAAAATTTGTACGGAAGCGGTACTCATAAAGTGACTGTTATGAATCGTACGTTTACCAAAGCGGAAACGATGGCAGAAAAATATATGGGGCACGCAAAGCCATTAGATCAACTACAGTGTGCATTGTTAGAGGCTGATATTGTAATTAGTTCAACAGGTGCTTCTGAATATGTGATTACGAAAGAAATGATGTCCAAAGTAGAGGGTATGCGCTCTGGTCGTCCGCTTTTTATGGTAGATATTGCGGTGCCGCGGGATATTGATCCAGCAATTGATGTATTAGAAAGTGTTTTCTTATATGATATTGATGATTTACAAGGCGTTGTGGAGGCAAATCGTGCTGAGCGATTAAAAGAAGCTGAAAAAATTCAAATTATGATTGAAGAAGAAATGACTCTATTTAAATCATGGTTAAATACACTTGGTGTCGTACCATTAATTTCGGAGCTTCGTGATAAAGCATTAGCGATTCAAAGTGAAACAATGCAAAGCATTGAACGAAAGATTCCAACATTAACAGATCGTGAACGAAAAGTGATTAGTAAGCATACGAAAAGTATTATTAATCAATTGTTAAAAGATCCAATTTTAATTGCCAAAGAGTTGGCGGTTGAAGAAGATGCGCAAGCAAAACTTGCTCTATTTGCGAAAATTTTTGATTTAAATGCGAAAGAAGTAGTGAAAGAGAACAAAGCAGAATGGAAACAGACAGAGAAGTGGACAGTATCCGCTCCATCTTTGTAATGGAAAGGATAAATGGATGGGTATTTTAAACAATAGCATTATTTATCATATTGCCATTATTTTATATGCCTGTAGCGTGAGTTTATATTTCATAGATTATTTTCAAAGTAACCGAAAGGCAAATCGAATTGCCTTTTGGTTACTTTCCGTTGTATGGGTATTATATTCGATATTTATGTTACTTCGAGCAACAGAAGCGGAAATCAATCCTATTTTAACACTGCTATCGGGTATTTATTTTTATGTGTGGCTATTAATTACATTATCATTAGTTATTAACCGATTTATGCGTATTGATTTTTTGGTCTTTTTTACAAATATGATTGCATTTGGTGTAAGCGCTGTTTCTATTTTTACTCCACTTGGACAAATGTCGCCGGTATTGGCAAATCAATTGGTATCGGAGCTTGTCTATGTGCATGTTGGTATGGCGATTATTTCCTATGCTACGTTCACAGTTTCCTTTATTTTTTCTATTATGTATTTAATTCAATATCGTTTGCTAAAACAAAAAAAGTGGAATGCAAGATTAAGACGGTTAGGAAATTTACCGAAGCTTGATTCTATGTCATACGGTTTGAATTTATTTTCTGTCCCGTTTTTTTTATTGGCAATTTTGCTCGGGTGTATATGGGGATATACGAAGTTAGATAATTTTCATTGGTATGACGCGAAGGTAATCGGATCTTTCGTTGTTTTATTTGTGTACTGTGCAGGTATTTATTTGCGCGGCTCAGATACATTGCAGGGGAAGAAAATTGCAAGTTGGAACATTGGGGCATTTCTCATCATGTTAATTAATATTTTTTTATTTAGCAGTTTATCGAATTTCCATTTTTGGTACTTATAATGAGGAGAGAAAAATATGCGCAAAATTATTGTAGGATCAAGAAAAAGTAAATTGGCATTAACGCAAACACATTGGTTTATCGATCAATTGAAAGCACTAGGATTGCCATATGAATTTGAAGTGAAAGAAATTGTAACGAAAGGTGACGTTATTTTAGATGTGACACTTTCGAAAGTAGGCGGAAAAGGGTTGTTTGTAAAAGAGATTGAACATGCGCTGCTTACGAAAGAAATTGATATGGCTGTTCATAGCATGAAAGATATGCCGGCAGTACTTCCTGAGGGATTAACAATTGGATGTATTCCGAAACGTGTTGATCCACGTGATGCGTTTATTTCTAAGAATGGTGAATCGTTTGATGAGTTGCCAGAAGGAGCTGTTATCGGTACAAGCAGTTTACGTCGCAGTGCGCAGTTGTTAGCAGCACGTCCTGATTTACAAATCAAATGGATTCGTGGAAATATCGATACGAGACTTCGTAAGCTGAAAGAAGAAAATTACGATGCGATTATTTTAGCAGCAGCAGGATTAAAGCGAATGGGCTGGGCAGATGATGTGATTACAGGATACTTAGATGAAATAGTGTGCGTACCAGCTGTTGGACAAGGTGCGTTATCTATTGAATGTCGAGAAGATGATACGGATTTATTACAATTACTAAGTCATTTGAATGATAGTGTAACAGCGAAAACAGTTGAAGCAGAACGGGTATTTCTTCATAAATTAGAAGGTGGCTGCCAAGTGCCAATTGCTGGATATGCGACGCTGAAAGAAGATGACCAAATTGAATTAACAGCTCTTGTTGGATCTGCAGATGGAACTGTCTTATTGAAAGAAGTTGTGACTGGTGAAAATTCGCGAGAAGTTGGAGAACGAGCAGCAGACTTGTTAATCGGGCAAGGAGCGAAGGAACTTATTGTTTTAGCAAATCAGGAGCAAAACTAGCAATATGACTTCTCTTCGTGGAAAAACAGTGCTAATTACAAGAGCTGAGCAACAGGCGAAGCAAATGAGTACAGAAGTGCAAAAGCAGGGCGGAATTCCAGTAGAAATTCCGCTTTTGCATATAACAGCAGTTTCAGATGAGAACTTTCAACAAGTGTATGATGAATTAAACACATATAATTGGATTATTTTCACAAGCAAAAATGGTGTGAATTTCTTTTTAGATGGTATAAAGCAACCGTTACCACATACCATTAAAATTGCTGCAGTTGGTGTAAAAACAAAGAAAGAATTAGAGCAACGCGGTTATATTGTTCATTTTGTACCAACTGCATTTGTAGCTGAAGCATTTGCGGAAGAATTTGTGAGTCATATAGGAAGCGGAACGCGTGTGTTATTGTCAAAAGGCAACCTTGCAAGAGATGTGATATCAAAAGCATTGCGAGGTCATGGTGCTATCGTACGTGAGCTTATTGTATATGAAACTACGGTCCATGCACAAAAGCGCAGACAGCTTATCGATGCACTGCAATCGAGAGAAATCGATGTGATTACTTTTACAAGTCCATCGACTGTGCAAAGTTTTATCGCATTGCTTGAGGGTGAAAACTGGAGAGAATGGATAAAAGGATGTACAATTGCTTGTATAGGCCCAATTACAGAACGAGAAGCGCGTAAACATTTTCAAAATCTTCTCATTCCGAAAGAATATACGATTGAAGCTATGTTACAATGCATTTCAGAATATTATTATAAAAATGTATAATAAAATGAAACTTTAAGAATTGGAGATGGAAAAAATTATGAATCCTTTACAATTTAACCGTCATCGTCGTTTGCGACAAAGTGCAGGTATGCGTGCTCTTGTGCGTGAAACACATTTACATACAGAAGATTTCATTTATCCAATTTTTGTTGTAGAAGGAGAAAACAAACGTAATGAAGTTCCTTCTATGCCGGATGTATTTCAAATTTCTTTAGACCATTTGCAAGCAGAAATGCAAGAAGTTGTTGATTTAGGTATTCGTTCAGTTATCGTATTCGGTATACCTGCTGAAAAAGATGAAGTTGGTTCTTCTGCGTATTGTGAGCATGGTATCGTACAGCGAGCAATTACACAAATTAAAGAGCAATTCCCAGAATTAGTTGTAATCGCAGATACATGTTTATGCCAGTATACGAGTCATGGGCATTGCGGTGTAATTGAAGATGGAATTATTTTAAATGATGAATCGTTAGAGGTTCTTGCCAAAACAGCAGTAAGTCAAGCAAAAGCAGGTGCAGATATTATTGCGCCATCTAATATGATGGATGGATTTGTAGCGGCTATTCGTCATGCGTTAGATGAGAACGGTTTTGCGCATGTTCCAGTTATGTCATATGCAGTAAAATATGCGTCTGCTTTTTATGGACCGTTTCGTGATGCTGCACATGGTGCACCGCAATTTGGTGATCGTAAAACATATCAAATGGATCCAGCGAATCGCTTAGAAGCGTTCCGCGAAGCTGAGTCAGATGTAATGGAAGGAGCGGACTTCTTAATTGTGAAGCCAGCGCTTTCTTATTTAGATATTATTCGTGATGTGAAAAATAACTTTAATCTTCCGGTTGTTGCGTATAATGTGAGTGGTGAATACTCAATGATTAAAGCGGCGGCACAAAATGGCTGGGTTAATGAAAAAGATATTGTTCTTGAAAAATTATTAAGTATGAAGCGTGCTGGAGCAGATTTAATACTTACATATCATGCAAAAGATGCAGCGAGATGGTTACAAGAAGGGAGCGCACGATAATGAAAAGTTTTGATAAATCAATTGAAGCTTTTGAAACAGCAAAAGATTTAATGCCAGGCGGTGTAAATAGCCCAGTGCGTGCATTTAAATCTGTCGGTATGAATCCATTATTTATGGATCGTGGAAAAGGCTCTAAGGTTTATGATATTGATGGAAATGAATACATTGATTATGTATTGTCATGGGGCCCGCTTATTCATGGGCATTCCAACGACCGGGTTGTTGAGGCGTTAAAAGCGATAGTAGAAAAAGGGACAAGCTTCGGTGCGCCAACAGAAATTGAAAATAAATTAGCGCAGCTTGTAATCGACCGCGTACCGTCTATTGAAATTGTACGTATGGTAAACTCTGGAACAGAAGCGACAATGAGTGCACTTCGCTTAGCACGCGGTTACACAGGACGTAATAAAATTTTGAAATTTGAAGGTTGCTATCACGGGCATGGTGATTCCCTTTTAATTAAAGCTGGTTCTGGTGTTGCTACGCTTGGTTTACCAGATAGTCCTGGTGTGCCGGAAGGTGTTGCAAAAAATACGATTACTGTTGCGTATAATGATTTAGAAAGTGTGAAATATGCTTTTGAACAGTTCGGTGATGATATTGCGTGTGTCATTGTAGAGCCAGTAGCTGGAAATATGGGCGTTGTACCACCACTCCCAGCATTTTTACAAGGACTTCGTGATGTTACAACGGAATATGGTGCACTTCTTATTTTTGATGAAGTTATGACGGGATTCCGTGTGGCTTATAATTGTGGACAAGGATATTTTGGAGTAACACCTGATTTAACATGCTTAGGTAAAGTAATTGGCGGTGGTCTTCCTGTCGGGGCTTATGGTGGTAAAGCTGAAATTATGAAGCAAGTCGCACCAAGTGGACCGATTTATCAAGCTGGTACATTATCTGGTAATCCATTAGCGATGACAGCTGGATATGAAACGCTTGTCCAATTAACACCGGAGAGCTATAAAGAATTTGAACGTAAAGCAGAAATGCTTGAAAAAGGTTTACATGAAGCCGCTGTAAAATATGATATTCCGCATTGTATTAACCGTGCTGGTTCCATGGTGGGCATTTTCTTTACAGATGAAAAGGTTATTAACTATGAAACAGCAAAAACGTCTAATTTAGAATATTTTGCAGCATATTACCGTGAAATGGTAGAACAAGGCGTATTTTTACCACCTTCTCAATTTGAAGGGTTGTTCCTATCAACTGCACATAGTGATGCTGATATTGAAGCAACTATTGCAGCGGCAGAAATGGCTATGTCTAAATTAAAGGGATAATTTGTTAGCCCTTTTATTTTGTTAAATATGTGGGACAAAAATCGCTCTCAAGTGAGGGCGATTTTTTTATTCATAAAGTCTCTGTTTCTCACATAAACCTGTAATGACATATAGTTTGAGAGGGGGAATACGAAGTGGCAGCAGATCAACAAACTTCATTGCGGTTTTCGTTAAAAGAATCTGTTTGGTTTCAAAAAGGACAGGAAGTCAATGAGTTACTTTCTATTTCGTTAGATCCTGATGTTGTTATAGAGGAACGTGAATATGAAATTGTTGTATATGGACAGCTAGATTTAACAGGAGAATATATTGCAAAGGAAGAAATAGACGCGTTCTCATTACGAGAATTGTCGCCAGCGCGCACTGTAGATTATGTGGAAACACGTGAAGATGGTATAAATGAATTAGTGCATTCGTTTCCATTAGAGGTTTCTATTCCAAGAGGACGCGTGAAGCAAGTTGAAGATTTATATGTGGATATTGAAGAATTTGATTATGTATTGTTAGAAAATGGTTGTTTGCAGCTTTTAGCGGATATTTCAATTCATGGATTGTGTAATGAAGAGCGTGAAGAGGAAGAAGTAGGAGAAGAGGAAGAGGGAGAAGAAGAAATTAGAGAAGAGGATGAAGAAGCGGATGAAGAAGAAATAGAGACTGATGAGTGGGAAGATTATGCTTTTGAGCCATTTCAGCTAGAAGCTCGTCAAGAACCGGAGCTGGAGCTAGAAGAGGAACAAGAAGTTGAAGAAAAGGAAGAAAAACAAGAAAAACAAGAAGAAGTCGCACCGCAGCTGTTTTTTGGACGTAAGGAACCGAAAGAAAAACATGAAGCTGCCAATGAGGAGGCGCAAGAGGAAGTTTCATACTCACAACGAGATGAAAATGCGCTATACTTAACAAAATTATTTGCAAAGCAGCCAGAAGATGAATTTACAAAACTGCGATTATATTTTGTGCAAGAAGGCGATACGATTGAATCGGTTGCAGAGCGATATGATACTTCAGTACAACATTTACACCGTGTAAATCAAACAGATGATATATATTTAACAGCAGGACAAATTTTGTATATACCAGTGCCAAAAGTGAAAACAAAGTGAGTGAAGAGAAATCTTCCTCACCTCTTTTCTTTTTCATCCCGCTATTTTTGGGCAGTAAAATTTCCACCTCAAGGTTCAGAGAGAAGCGAAGGAGATAGGCGGGAGATAACTGCTGGCATGCGCCCGATTGGTTCAACTAACCATAAGTAGGAAAACCGCCTACTTATGGAAGTTTCACTTTATGCTCCTGTAGAAAGGGTCGTTGTTCGTATGGACATGGAATTGCGAGACCGTTATGCTTCTATTTTGCAGCTATATCAATTAGCTCCTGAACATATTGAGGAATATGGGAATGTAATAAAAATTTATACGAACCAAGGTCCATATGCGTTGAAAAAATTACCACCTCAGAAATTAGAACGAAGTAATCTTATGTATCATGTTCAATTTTTACGAGAAAAGGGCTTTACGAATTTTGCACCGATTTACCATACGAAAGATGGAAGGCACGTGTTAAATGATGGTGAACATGGTTATTATTTAATGCCTTGGTTAGGAAGTGCAGAGGGACAAGGTGAAGAGAATGATCAGTATCATAAAATGTTTCAAAATCTTGCCTTAATGCACAAAAAAACGGCGCGAGAAGAAGAAGTGAAGGAAGAGGTGCTTCAGGAACATTTTGATGCCATTTCAAGTCGCTGGGAACAAGATGGAGACCTATTAGAGCAGTTTTTAGTTGACTCTGAAGCAAAGTGGTATATGTCTCCGTTTGAATTGCAGTATTGCACTTACTTTCACCAAGCGCTGCGTGCTCATGAATTTGCGAAGAAACAGTTTACAGAATGGCATGAAGCGATGAAAGAAAAAGAAAAAACACGCATTTCATTTATTCATGGCAATGTTTCCATGAATCACTTTTTATTTGATTATCAGCGGAATGGTTATTTTATTAGTTTGGAAGATGCGCAGCTTGCTACTCCAGTTCAAGATATCGTTCAGTTTTATTCACGTTCCTTTAACACATATCCAATTGCAAGAAATGATCGGTATGAATGGTACCAAATCTATCAAAAGAACTTTGCGTTTACAAAGGAAGAAAAGTTACTTATGTTTGCATATTTAGCTTATCCAAAAACATTTATAAAGCAAGTGCATTCATATATAAACACTCGAAATGTGCGTAATGGAGAACAGGAGCTAAATGATGTAGCTATGCTTCAACAAGCTCATTGGCTTATAAGTAATATTGAGTATTTTGTGGCACAGCTTCAAGCTGCTGAGCAACAACCACAGTAAAATTGGATGGGGAATTCAAAATGAAATTAGCCGTAGCCTCAAGAAAAGGTTACGGCTGAAAATGTAGGCGAATTGTTGCTGCTACGAAAATAACAAGTATGATAAAATCTAAAAACGTAGGTAGGAGTAAAGTGCGAATGCCTTGGAAAATCGTGAGTGGGATTGCAAAGTCAGAAAACATCGTTTGTAAATTTCTTAGCCATGAAGGGGATGAAAAATTGTACGTGCGTCGAAAGCGTCGCATAATGGTCCTCCGTATTAGAAACTCCTCTAGTATCGAATAATAGGAGAAGGATAGGTGTGATATTACATTATGCGGGGTAAGTGTCTCATGTGCTTGTGCTGCACTTTTTCATTTTCTTTGCATATGTTATAAAAAACTTGGTTAAGCTGATTGAAAATAGAATGTAATTATTGTAGATGTAAGTCGAAAAAAATTTTTATCTTGACGAATGTAGTTTCGTTTTTTACACTATTGTATATAATAAATTAACAATCATATAAATGCGTTGAAGGGGAAGAGTATAACATTAAACGTCTTCAGAGAGGAGAATTATTAGCTGTGAGATTCTCTAGATAGTCATGTTAGAAGGTAGCCCTGGAGCATCTTTTCTGAACGGAGTCATTCTCATTAGGAAAAGACGGATTTGTCCGTTATCAAATTAAGAGTATAAGCAAATTTTGAATTTGTTTGTAAATAAAGGTGGTACCGCGATGTCCCTCGTCCTTTTTGGATGAGGGGCATTTTTTATTTTGAAGGAGGGAAAATAATGTCAAACACGGAAAAGAATTTACCGACTAAATATGATCATATGTCCGTTGAAGAAGGCCGTTATCAATGGTGGCTTGAAGGCAAATATTTCGAAGCAACAGGAGATGAAAAGAAACAACCATATACAATTGTAATCCCACCTCCAAACGTAACAGGTAAGCTGCACTTAGGTCATGCTTGGGATACGACGCTTCAAGATATTTTAACTCGTACAAAGCGTATGCAAGGTTACGATGTATTATGGCTTCCAGGAATGGACCATGCTGGTATTGCAACACAAGCGAAAGTAGAAGGAAAACTTCGTGAAGAAGGTATTTCACGTTACGATCTTGGCCGTGAGAAATTCCTTGAAAAAGCGTGGGAATGGAAAGAAGAATACGCTTCTCACATTCGTCAGCAATGGGGGAAAGTTGGTTTAGGATTAGATTACTCTCGTGAGCGCTTTACATTAGACGAAGGTTTATCTGATGCGGTTAATAAAGTATTCGTTCAATTATACGAAAAAGGTTTAATTTACCGCGGTGAGTATATTATTAACTGGGATCCAGCAACACGCACAGCTCTTTCTGATATTGAAGTAATTCATAAAGAGGTTCAAGGTGCATTCTATCATATGAACTATCCGTTAACAGACGGTTCTGGTCACATTCGCCTTGCAACAACTCGTCCAGAAACGATGCTTGGTGATACAGCGGTAGCAGTTCATCCAGAAGATGATCGTTACAAACATTTAATCGGAAAAACAGTTACACTTCCAATCGTTGGCCGTGAGATTCCGATTATTGCTGATGAGTACGTAGAAAAAGATTTCGGAACAGGCGTTGTGAAAATTACACCAGCTCATGATCCGAATGACTTTGAAGTAGGTAACCGCCACGACTTACCACGCATCCTAGTAATGAACGAAGATGGAACGATGAACGAAAAAGCTGGTAAGTATAACGGTATGGATCGCTTTGAATGCCGTAAGCAATTAGTAAAAGACTTGCAAGAAGCAGGCGTATTAGTAGAAATTGAGCCTCATATGCATTCTGTTGGTCATAGTGAGCGTAGCGGAGCTGTTGTTGAACCTTACTTATCAACACAATGGTTCGTAAAAATGGCACCACTTGCAGAAAAAGCGATTGAGCTTCAACAAAAAGAAGAAGAAAAAGTAACGTTCGTACCAGAGCGTTTTGAAAACACATACTTACGCTGGATGGAAAACATTCACGACTGGTGTATTTCTCGTCAATTATGGTGGGGTCACCGCATTCCAGCTTGGTATCATAAAGAGACTGGTGAAGTATACGTAGGTACAGAAGCACCAGCAGATATTGAAAACTGGAACCAAGATAACGACGTACTTGATACATGGTTTAGCTCAGCATTATGGCCGTTCTCAACACTTGGTTGGCCGAATGAAGATGCAGCAGACTTCAAACGTTACTATTCAACAGATGCTTTAGTAACTGGTTATGATATCATCTTCTTCTGGGTATCTCGTATGATTTTCCAAGGTTTAGAGTTTACAGGAGAGCGTCCATTTAAAGATGTATTAATTCACGGTTTAGTTCGTGATGAGCAAGGACGTAAAATGAGTAAATCTCTTGGTAACGGTATTGACCCAATGGATGTTATTGATAAGTACGGTGCAGATGCAATGCGCTTCTTCTTATCAACAGGAAGTGCACCAGGTCAAGATTTACGCTTTAGCATGGAGAAAGTAGAATCTACTTGGAACTTCATTAATAAAATTTGGAATGCATCACGTTTCGTATTAATGAACATGGATGACATGAAATACGAAGATATCGATTTAACTGGTGAAAAATCAGTTGCAGATAAGTGGATTTTAACTCGCTTAAATGAAACGATCGAAAGTGTAACACGTAATATGGATAAATATGAGTTTGGTGAAGCTGGCCGTTCATTATACAACTTCATTTGGGATGATTTCTGTGACTGGTACATTGAGATGGCGAAGCTTCCGTTATACGGTGAAGATGAAGCAGCGAAGAAAACAACTCGTTCTGTTTTAGCGTACGTACTTGATCAAACGATGCGCCTATTGCACCCATTCATGCCATTCGTAACAGAAACAATTTGGCAGCACTTACCTCATGAAGGCGAATCTATTACAGTAGCGGCATGGCCGACAGTTCGTGAAGATTTACAAGACAAAGAAGCAGCGGCAGAAATGCACCTTCTAGTTGACATCATTCGCTCTGTTCGTAATATCCGTGCTGAGGTAAATACGCCAATGAGCAAAAAAGTTCAATTGCAAATTAAAGCAAAAGATGAGGCAGTACTAGCACAACTTACGAAAAATAGCTCTTACATTGAGCGCTTCTGTAATCCAAGTGAATTAACAATCAAGACGGATTTACAAGCGCCGGAAAAAGCAATGACTGCAATCGTATCAGGTGCAGAGTTATTCTTACCATTAGCTGACCTTATTAACCTTGAAGAAGAAAAAGTACGTCTTGAAAAAGAACTTGAGAAGTTTGATAAAGAAGTAGAGCGTGTACAAAAGAAACTTTCAAATCAAGGATTCGTAGCAAAAGCTCCGGCTGCAGTTATTGAAGGAGAACGCGCGAAAGAGCAAGATTACCTAGAAAAACGTGAGGCAGTTCGCCAACGTTTAGCTGATCTTCAAAAATAAAGTTATTCGAAAGAGACTCACTATATTGGTGAGTCTCTTTTATTTGCGTATAATAGAGCTGAGATACTCTGTTGTCTTGATTCGTTTTTTGGCTGATTTGAAAGGGGAATGGCATACATGATACATACATATGAGGAAGCAATCGACTGGATTCATAGTCGTTTAAAATTTGGCATTAAACCTGGATTAGAACGCATGCGATGGATGTTAGAGGAACTTGGAAATCCAGAACGTCATATAAAATGTGTTCATCTTGCAGGAACAAATGGAAAAGGTTCCACTCTCACATATATGCGCTATATGTTACAGGCGGCAGAGTATAAAGTAGGAACATTTACTTCACCGTACATTGAAACGTTTAATGAACGGATTAGTATTGATGGTACACCGATTTCAGATCAAGAAATTACAGATCTCGTAAATATGGTCAAACCTGTGGTGGAAAAATTAGATGAAACAGATTTAGGCGAAACGACAGAATTTGAAATCATTACTGTTATGGCACTTTATTATTTTGGAAAGACAAATCCGTGTGACATCGTTTTACTTGAGACAGGTCTTGGAGGGCGTTTTGATTCAACAAATGTCATTCACCCTGTACTGAGCATCATTACAAATATTGGTCATGATCATATGCATATTCTAGGAGATACACTAGAAGATATTGCATTTGAAAAAGCGGGAATTGTGAAATCAGGTGTTCCTGTTATTACAGGTGTGGAGCAAGAGGGTGCGTTAGAGGTTATTCGTACTATTGTAAGTGAAAAGCGTACTCATTTATATGAACTTGGGAATCAGTTTAAAGTAGAACATCTTTTTGCAAAGACGCAAGGTGAACAATTTACATTCTCGTCTTCCTTTCATACATATGAAGACCTTCATATTTCTATGAAAGGACAGCATCAAGTGCAAAATGCGGCGCTTGCGCTTATGGCAATCACATATTTAAAAGTGTATCAGGCGTTCTTAATTGATGAGGAGCATATTCGAAAAGGCTTAGCTGAAGCATACTGGGTTGGCCGTTTTGAACAACTTGCTACGAACCCGCATGTCATCATTGATGGTGCTCACAATCCAGAAGGAGTGCATAGTCTTGTAGAAACTGTTCGTGCTCACTATAGTGAAAAGCGAATTGTCGTTTTATTTACAGCACTTGGGGATAAACAATTGGATGAAATGGTTGGAGAGCTAGAAACGATTGCAGATGAAATGATCTTTACGACGTTTTCATTTGATCGTGCAATTTCCGCTAAGGCTCTTGCTGCTTATTCAAAACGAGAACCGAAACATATTTTTGAGAATTGGCAGGAAGCGATTGATACAACAATAGCTTCTCTGCAAGAAGAGGATGTTTTCTTACTAACAGGTTCTCTTTATTTCATATCAGAAGCTCGTAAATACGTTATTCAAAAAACTAGACAGAAATAAACTGTCTAGTTTTTTAGTTCTACAAATAAAGACGTAAGCATACATATAAGATAACAATATAGGATAATTTGACGAATCTCTTTGACAAATATCTCGTTCTTTTTTGAAACGAGTATGATACGATGCTGGCAATGATAAGAAGTAAGGAGTGGGGGTATGGACAAGCAATCGCGAACAATTTCAATTAAAGTGAATGGAACGGAAGCAAATTATTTAGAAAAGAAAGAACATGAGCAAAAGAAAGAAGAGTTTGAGTGGATGCTGCCAGAGAATACAGTGACAAATAATGTTGTGCCGTTTCAAAAAAATGTATTATCTTCGATGCGAAAAGGTAAAAAAGGATGGAGTAATACTTTTATTTTCACAGTATCCACAGCGATTGTAATTGGGACAGGGTTTGGAATGGGAATGCTGCACCTGTTAACAGACCAAGAAGCAGTTCGTGAAACTACAGCCCCAGCAGTAAATGTTACAGAGAAAAATGAGACAAAACAATCAACAAATGAGAAAAAAGAAGAAAAGAAAGCAGTATCAGCAGCTTTATCACCGCTTACTATTCATTTTGTGCAGGGCGGGGTATTTTCTACGAAAGAAAAGGGACAGGCGTCGTTAAAAGAGTTACAAGAACAAGGAGTCCCTGGAGCGATTATGCAATCAGGCGATAAATATTTACTCATTCTTGGAATGGCAAATGATGAGCAATCTGTTATACAGATGATAGAGCAATATAAACAAAAAGATATATCAGTTATGAAAAAGAAATGGGAGATTACGGATCAAGCACTTCTAAAAGGGAATCAAGAGTACGGATCGTTTTTTGAAAAGCTACAGTCTTTGTACGAAAAATTGCTGCAACAAGCAGCTACAGTGCAGTCCGGGAACAAAATAAATAAAACAAATTTAGAACAAATTAAAAATGAATGGAAGGCAATAAAAAAAGAAGAAACGGCATTAAAGCGAGACGATGTAAAAAAATTATTTACGTATGCATCAGTGGCTGTGCAGACAATACAAGAGGGAAAGCAAGATGTGACAACAATAACAAAATTGCAGCAAGTTTTAGTTGATAGTTTTCTTTCTTATGAAAAAATAGTTTCACAAAAAACAAAAACGTATAATAATTAGATAAGGTTTAACTTATTGTCCCGCTATTCGTGGGCAGTAAGACCCCCACGTCAAGATTCAGAGAGAAGTGAAGAAGATAGGGGGATAAAAAAACACTGATGGAAGTTTCACTTTATTAGAAGGTGGTTTTCTTTTTTTCTTATCATCTGTTTAAGCTGAAGAAAGGGAAGGGGAGTTTAAGCTCCTTTCCTTTCTTTTGTATTTTTTTGTTTAGAAAAACGATATTTTCAAAATTTGAGGAGAAGATATACATTTAGTATGGTTATGTTGTATCTTCCTGATAATTTGGAAAACGAAAGGAGAACGTATGAAAAAACTTATTTTAGCGTCCGGTTCACCAAGGCGTAAAGAATTACTTGAACTAGTAGATATACCGTTTGATGTTGTGGTTAGCGATGTAGAAGAAATAATTGGAGCATATTCATCACCGCATGATATCGTGATGTCGCTTGCGTTGCAAAAAGCATCAGCTGTAGCAAAGGATTACGAAGACTGTGTTGTGCTTGGTGCTGATACAATTGTTACTTATGAGTCGCGTATTTTGGGAAAACCAGTAGATGAGGGTGAAGCGAAAGAAATGCTGCAGCTCTTATCAGGGAAAACACATGAAGTCTATACAGGAGTGGCTCTTATTTCAAAAGAAAAAACAGTGACATTTTATGAGCGTGCAGAAGTAACGTTTTGGGAATTAACAGAAGAAGAAATCGATGCATATGTGCGAACGAAAGAGCCGCTTGATAAAGCTGGTAGCTATGGTATACAAGGAAAAGGCTCTATTTTTGTTCATCATATACAAGGTGATTATTATGCTATTGTCGGCTTGCCAATTGCACGTGTCGTGCGTGAACTAAAACAATTTAATATGTAAAGGAGGCTGAAATATGAGCTGCATTCGTGATGTTGTGAAAGAAGATCAACCACGGGAACGTTTATTGCTAGAAGGAGCAAGCAGCTTATCAAATACAGAACTTCTCGCTATATTACTTCGAACGGGTTCAAAAGAGGAGTCGGTCTTAACATTAGCGAATCGAATTTTGCATCATTTTGATGGATTACGAATGTTAAAAGATGCAACAATTGAAGAAATGACAAGCATTCATGGCGTTGGGATGGCAAAAGCATCCCAACTTATTGCTGCTTTTGAACTTGGACGAAGAATGGTACGATTAGAGTATCAAAATAGATATAGCATTCGTAATCCAGAAGATTGCGCACGTTATATGATGGAGGAGATGCGCTTTTTACAACAAGAACATTTTGTGTGTCTATATTTAAATACGAAAAATCAAGTGATGCATCGACAAACGGTATTTATTGGAAGTTTGAATGCCTCGATTGTACACCCACGCGAGGTTTTTAAGGAAGCTTTTCGCCGCGCTGCTGCCTCTATTATATGTCTTCATAATCATCCTTCAGGCGATCCCGCGCCAAGCCAAGAAGATATTGAGGTAACGAAACGACTTGTAGAATGCGGGAAAATTATCGGGATTGAAATTCTCGATCATATTATTATTGGTGACCATAAATTTGTTAGTTTAAAAGATAAAGGTCATATTTAAGACTATTTTTTTTCTTTATTTTGTTTTATAATGTGAGTTATGAGTTTTTTGTAGGCTTTCGCCTACACTATAACAAAGAACATATAAAAACGTTATGTTTTATATAAATATAATAGTATTTAGAAGAACAAATAAAGTACTTTTGTTAAATTAGAAAGGAAGATACATGATATGTTTGGAATTGGTGGTTTTACTCGTGATCTTGGAATAGACTTAGGAACAGCGAATACGCTTGTATACGTAAAAGGGAAAGGTGTCGTTGTACGCGAGCCATCTGTTGTGGCATTGCAAACAGATACAAAACAAATTGTTGCAGTTGGTAATGATGCAAAACAAATGATTGGTCGTACACCTGGAAATGTTGTAGCGCTTCGTCCGATGAAAGACGGTGTTATTGCTGATTATGAAACAACAGCAACAATGATGAAATATTATATTCAACAAGCACAGAAATCAAACGGCTTCTTCTCTCGCAAGCCTTATGTAATGGTATGTGTGCCATCTGGTATTACAGCTGTTGAAAAACGTGCAGTAATTGATGCAACTCGTCAAGCAGGTGCACGTGATGCATATCCAATCGAAGAGCCATTTGCAGCAGCAATTGGTGCAGAATTACCTGTTTGGGAACCAACAGGAAGTATGGTTGTTGATATTGGTGGTGGTACAACAGAGGTTGCAATTATCTCGCTAGGTGGTATTGTGACAAGTCAATCTGTTCGTGTTGCTGGTGATGAAATGGATGATGCAATTATTCAATATGTGAAGAAAAACTACAACGTAATGATTGGGGAACGAACAGCAGAAGCATTAAAATTAGAAATCGGCTCTGCTGGCGAAGTAGACGGTATTGAGCCAATGGACATTCGCGGTCGTGACTTAGTGACAGGATTACCAAAAACGGTATCAATTCGCCCAGAAGAAATTGCATCAGCTTTAAAAGATACAGTAGATGCAATTGTTGAGTCTGTGAAAAATACATTAGAAAAAACTCCGCCAGAATTAGCGGCAGATATTATGGACCGCGGAATTGTTTTAACAGGTGGTGGTGCTTTGCTTCGTAACTTAGATAAAGTAATTAGCGAAGAAACAAATATGCCAGTTCTTGTTGCAGAAAATCCATTAGATTGCGTAGCAATTGGAACAGGTAAAGCGTTAGACAACATCCATCTTTTCAAAACTGCTCGATAAAATCCATTATTTCAGCATAAAAATTAGTAAATTTAAGAGGGTGTGAACGTGCCACAGTTTTTCTTAAACAAAAGATTAATTGTTTTGTTAGTTAGTATTATTCTTCTCGTGGCATTGATCGGAATCTCATTGAAAGAACGGAAAAGTCTAACATGGCCAGAGCAGTTTGTAAAAGATACCGTAGGAGTTGTAGAACGTGTATTTCAAAAGCCAGCGAACTATGTTGCCGGATTCTTTGAGAACGTAGAAGATGTAAAGCGCACGTATGAAGAAAATAAAGAATTAAAAGCAAACTTGGACAAGTATGCAGAATTGTCCGTAAAGGTGAAAGACTTAGAGAAAGAAAATGCAGAACTTCGTGACATTGTTGGAAAAAAAGATTCGCTTCGTGATTATAATCCAGTTCAAGCAACTGTCATTTCCCGTAATCCAGATAAATGGTATGACCTAATTGGAATTGATAAAGGTGCGCAACAAGGTATTCAAAAAGATGCTGCCGTTATTACATCAAAAGGTTTAGTTGGAAAAGTAAAAAGCGTTTCACAATTCACTTCAACAGTTGAACTCGTAAGCTCATTAAATAGAACAAATCGTATTTCAGCTGTTGTACAAGGGGATAAGCGTGTTTTCGGGTTAATTGAAGGATACGATAAAGAGAAACAACAGCTTATCTTTACAAAAATCCCATCTGGTGTACCAGTAGAGAAGGATCAAATGGTTGTAACTTCGGGCTACGGTGGTGTGTTCCCAGAAGGATTGGTTATTGGGCAAATCGTCGATGTGACATCAGATGAATACGGATTAACACAAACAGCATATGTAAAACCTGCAGCAGATTTAAATGATGTAGATAATGTTATGGTCGCAAAACGAGTTATGCCGACAGTCGATCTAGGGAAATAGGAGGGGGAAGAGATGGAGATTATAAAAAAAGCAATTCTTCCTCTTCTACTTCTTCTCGTGTTTGTACTCGAGAACATGTTTTCCACCCTCGTACCAACGAGTCTTTTTTGGAAGAATACAATTGCAGCTCCGCATTTTTTAATGATTGTTTTATGCTTTATTACAATTTACTATAATTCTGTACAAGGTATTTACTATGGACTATTATTTGGATTTTTGTTTGATATGGTGCATACAGAGCTAGTAGGGATGTATATATTTGCTTATCCGATTTTAGCTTATCTTGTATATCATGCGATGCGAATTTTACAATTAAATCTTTTTATTGTGTACTGTATTGTATTAGCGAGCATTGCTGCGCTGGAGTATTATGTGTATGGATTTTTGACGCTAATTGGTCGTGTTCATATGCCAGCGCATATCTTTTTCATAGACCGTCTTCTTCCAACGTTGTTATTAAACGGCATTTTCTTACTACTGTTTTGTTTCCCACTGAGACGATATATTTTACGTCTTTCAGAAGCCATGGAAGAAAAAGAAAAAAGGATTTTCTGATTTTATGTCGAATTGAATCGGTGGGGTGAGCATTGGTGACAGAAAAAAAGCAACAATATGTGACTATAAAAGGAACGAAGGATGGTTTAGCATTACATCTTGACGATTCCTGTTCATTTCGCGAATTGCTGCAAGAACTTGACGAAAAGCTTTCAACCCATTATTACGAGGGAGATGGACGATCGTTAATTGAAGTACAGGTCAAAGTTGGGAATCGTTATGTGACAGAGGTACAGCAAGAAGAATTGCGTACATTAATTCGTAATAAAAAGAATTTAGTTGTAGATTCTATTGAGAGTGATGTTGTAACGAAAGAACAAGCATTGGCATGGAAAGAAGAAACAGAAATTGTTTCTGTTTCAAAGATTGTTCGTTCAGGTCAAATATTGCATGTAAAAGGCGATTTATTGTTAATTGGAGATGTAAATCCAGGCGGGACGGTTATTGCTGGAGGAAATATTTTTATTATTGGAGCATTACGAGGTATTGCACATGCTGGATATTATGGGGATACAGAAGCTGTTATTGCAGCTTCTGTTATGAATCCAATGCAGCTTCGGATAAGTGACGTAACAACGCGCGCTCCTGAAGAGAAAGAAGAAGGGGCGGAAGGGGCAGAATGTGCCTACATTAATGAGAACAATTACATTGTTGTCGATCGCATTCAACTTCTCACTCATCTTAGACCTAATTTAACAAGGTTAGAAAGGGGAATTGTATAGCTGTGGGAGAGGCAATAGTTATTACATCTGGAAAAGGCGGAGTAGGCAAAACTACAACGTCTGCAAACATTGGAACAGCCTTAGCGTTATCTGGGAAAAAAATATGTTTGATTGATACAGATATCGGTCTGCGAAATTTAGACGTAGTAATGGGGCTGGAAAACCGTATTATATATGATCTTGTTGATGTTGTTGAAGGGCGTTGTCGTTTACCCCAAGCTCTTATTAGAGATAAGC
Organism: Bacillus sp. CGMCC 1.60114; assembly: GCF_042676365.1. NCBI lineage: Bacteria > Bacillati > Bacillota > Bacilli > Caryophanales > Bacillaceae > Bacillus > Bacillus sp. CGMCC 1.60114. The sequence continues at coordinate 263,448 of NZ_JBHTHG010000007.1, read as the reverse complement.
GCTTTGATGAACTCTATTTATTACCTGCAGCGCAGACGAGCGACAAATCAGCGGTAACACCTGAACAAATGGAAGAATTAATACAGCAATTACGTCAAGACTATGATTACATATTAATTGACTGCCCAGCTGGTATTGAACAAGGTTTTAAAAATGCTGTGGCAGGTGCCGATAAAGCGATTGTTGTTACGACGCCAGAAGTATCTTCAATGCGTGATGCCGATCGGATTATTGGACTATTGGAAAAAGAAGATATCGAGCCGCCGAAATTAATTATTAATCGTGTGCGCAGTCATATGCTACATGAACAGGATATGTTGGATGTAGATGAAATTGTACGTACACTTTCAATCGAATTACTCGGTGTTGTAGAAGATGATGATGCAGTTATTCGAGCAACGAATACAGGAGAACCTGTAGCATTGCAACCGAATGGAAAAGCATCAATTGCTTATCGAAATATTGCAAGACGTTTGCTTGGGGAAAATGTACCGTTGCAGCCTCTTGAAAATGAAAAAGAATCGGTTTTCACGAAAATGAAAAAATTCTTCGGAATACGCTAAGAGCACTTCGCATATATGCGAGGTGCTTTCTTTTTGTTTTGCTAAGCAGACTTCCCCCTCAAGATTTAGGAAAACTTCATTTTATTCTCATGAATATCTCCTCTGGACAACTCATACATATGTACAAACTGATTGAAAGAGGAAGGGGTCAGGATGAGAAATAGACGAGTAGAAGAAATAAGAAAACGCATTGCTAAAAGGAAAGCACAGCAGGAAAGAAGAGAAGAAGATGAGGTATTTTCATATGAAGAGCAAGAATATACACCGCTTCTTATTGAAGAAGGAGAAGAAATACACCCTCTTTTTCGAAAAGAAGTATTTCTCTTTAAGCTATTATTATCAGCAATTCTTGTTCTTGTCGTAGCGATCTTATTTAAAAATACAACAAGTTCTCTTGAAGGAACGCGTACAGCTGTTAAACAAGCGATGGAAAAAGAATTTCAATTTGCATCTGTTTCTAAGTGGTATGAATCGCAATTTGGAAAACCGCTGTCTTTTTTACCTTCTAGTGAAAAGAAAACGGTTCAAAAAGAAAAGGATTATGCTGTTCCGGCTTCAGGGAAAGTAATGCAAAGCTTTCATGCTAACGGACAAGGTGTATTTGTACAAACAGCAGCAAATGCAATTGTGGAATCAGTGAATGAAGGAATTGTTGTTTTTGTTGGTCAAAAGGAGGAATTTGGGAATATTGTTCAAGTTCAACATGCAGATGGTACAGAATCATGGTATGGAAATTTAGGGGAAACATCAGTAAAGTTATATGATTATGTAGCGAAAAAACAAAAAATCGGAACAGTTGCGAATGGAACAAATGGGAAAAATGGAAAATTTTATTTTGCTTTTAAAAAGAATGAAAAATTTATTGATCCAATTCAGGTGATTTCATTTGAATAAATACAGTGAGGTTTTATCAAAAATTACCATTCATCCATTGTTTTGGGGAATTATGGCGATTGCAATTTTTACAGCTCATTTTAAAGAATTATTAATATTATTTTTCATTGTCTTTATTCATGAATTAGGTCATGCGATAGCAGCGGCCCATTATAAATGGCGTATTAAGCAAATTCAGTTATTGCCATTTGGTGGGGTAGCTGAGCTTGAAGAGCATGGAAATAAACCGTTAAAAGAAGAATTCATTGTCATTATAGCGGGGCCTATTCAACATGTATGGATGTTAGCCGCTGCTTATTTGTTGTACACGGTAGGTTGGATGGGAGAAGATTTCTATCGTTTTTTTATGTGGAATAACATGATTATTTTGTGCTTTAATTTATTGCCGATTTGGCCTCTTGATGGAGGGAAAATTGTGCTGAATATATTGTCATATCGCTTTCCATTTTTACAGGCGCATAACATTATGATGAGAATATCAATTGCTTGTTTTAGTGCTGTATTAGGGCTGCAACTTGTCTGGAATGGGAAGAATGTGATGATGTGGACATTACTCCTTTTTTTAGCATTCTCTTTATTTCAAGAATGGAAACAACGCCGCTATGTATTTATGCGTTTTTTGTTGGAACGCTATTATGGAAAAAAACGAGAGATTGCAAAGGTTACATCAATTACAGTCGGAAAGGAAACGAGTTTGTACTATATTTTCACACAGTTTCGAAGAGGGTATAAGCATTCAATTATCATACAAGGAGATCATAAGACGCAATATACACTAGATGAAAATGAATTGCTTTACGCATATTTTACAGAAAAAAGAACAACATCATCTGTAGAAGAGTTAATCGGTTAGTGTTGACGATAACACTAACCTTTTATTATTGTATAAAAAAAGGATAAAAGAGAGGAATAGATTGTGAAGACGTTATACATAAATTATATCGGTTCGGAAAAACGAGTTGCTGTTGAAGAAGAGAAAGAGGTTGTGGAACTCTTGTGGCAACGAAATGAGCAAGAACAAATCGTTGGAAATATATATGTTGGGCGTGTTGTGCGAACGATAGCTGGGATGAACGCTGCTTTTGTTAATATTGGTTTGGAGAAGCATGCTTATTTATCATATGAAAACGTGCCATCATCTATGCGTTTACACGAAGGACAATCGCTCCTTGTACAAGTTGTGAAAGAAGCGATTGATACGAAAGGGCCAAAAATAACAGCGAATATAGAATTCACCGGGAAATATGTCGTGTATATGCCCTATGACACAGTTTTTGCCGTTTCCCGGAAAATAAAAGATGCGAGAAAACGAGAACAACTTCTTGCACTAAAAGAAATAGGTGGATTTATTTTTCGTTCTGCATGTGAGAAGGTGCAAATAGAAGACGTACAAGCGGAGATGCAACGTCTTCAGTCTCAATTTGAACTTGTAAAAAGGCAAGAACAAAGAGGAAAAGCACCACTTCTTGTTCATTCTCCTTCTAGTTTTTTAGATCGGATATTTCAAGAGATACCAGTGGAGACAGTTTCAGAAGTGATTGTAGATCAGCGCGGTGTGATACAAGAATTAAACGAGAGAATAGGTGCAGAGAAAGTGACCTTTTTTAATGAGAAGACACCTTTATTTTCTCGCTATGGAATTGATCGTGAAATTGAAAAAGCACTGCAAAAGGTTGTGTGGCTGCCAAACGGAGCCTATTTACTCATCGAACAAATGGAAACGATGACTGTAATTGATGTAAACACCGGTAAATTCACTGGAAAACAAAATTTACAGGATACAGTGCTGCGCACAAATGAAATGGCAGCGAAAGAAATTGCACGGCAACTGCGACTTCGAGATATTGGCGGAATGATTTTAATTGATTTTATTAATATGAAGCGCCGCGAAGAAAAAGAAAAAATAAGAGAAATCGTAAAATCAAACTTAGAAAAAGATCATACTTATACGAGAGTATTAGGATTTACAGAGCTTGGTATTTTAGAAATAACAAGAAAACGAAAAAAACAATCGCTTCGTGATATGCTGTTAACAGATTGTAGAGTTTGTAAAAGCAGCGGTTATGTGTTATCGCACGAAACGGTAGCATATGAGTTAGAACGAGAACTAATTGCTTATAATGGAACAGATGACGAAGCTGTTCTAATAGCTGCTCATCCGAATGTGCAACAAATCTTTTTTGAGAAAGAACTGCAGCGCAATATATCTTTTCAAATTTATTTTATTGATGATGAAGCAACACGTTATACGATTCAACGCTTTGGAACGAAGGAAGAGATACGCGCGCGGAAAAAATAGTTAGTAGAAGATTCATTGACAATAGGCTATGTTTCATGATAACATCTCTATGTTATAGTTTATAGCACCTAAACGGCTATATACTACAACCGCACAGGACAGGTTCCTAAAAGACATTGTATGTCTACCTCGTTTTGGCGAGTCTTAGTAATTATGAGGAGGTGCAATTATGTACGCAATTATCGAAACAGGTGGAAAACAAATTAAAGTTGAAGCTGGTCAAGCAATCTACGTAGAGAAATTAGACGTAGAAGCTGGTGAAACTGTTACTTTTGACAAAGTTCTTTTCGTTGGTGGCGAAACTGTTAAAGTTGGTAGCCCAGTTGTAGAAGGTGCAACGGTTACTGCGAAAGTTGAAAAACAAGGTCGCGCTAAGAAAATCATCGTTTTCAAATACAAAGCGAAAAAGAACAATCGTAAAAAACAAGGTCACCGTCAACCATACACGAAATTAGTGATTGAAGCAATCAACGCTTAATTCGGGTTGTCATGATTAAAATTACGATTAACCGCACGAAATTAGGAAGTATCCAATCATTTAAAATGACCGGACATGCCAATTTTGCGCCGCATGGACAAGATCTTGTCTGTGCTGGAACAACAGCGGTTGTATTTGGTGTGATAAATGCTGTGGAATCACTTTGTAATGTGCAAGCAACTATTGAACTTGGAAAAGATGGCGGATTCTTGACGTATGAATTGCCTAGTGATCTAGATGATTCTATAAAAGAAAAAGCTTGTTTTCTGTTAGAGGGCATGGTTGTTTCGCTAAAAACGATTGAACTTGATTACGGAAAATATATCCGATTAATAGAAAAAGTGCAGGAGGTGTAACGTATGTTAAGATTAGATCTTCAGTTTTTCGCATCTAAGAAAGGTGTAGGTAGCACAAAGAACGGTCGTGACTCTATCGCAAAACGTCTTGGTGCTAAGCGTGCAGACGGTCAATTCGTAACAGGTGGATCAATCCTTTACCGTCAACGCGGTACAAAAATTTATCCAGGTGTTAACGTTGGTCGTGGTGGCGATGACACATTATACGCGAAAGTTGACGGCGTAGTACGCTTCGAGCGTCTTGGCCGTGACCGCAAACAAGTGAGCGTATATCCTGTTGCTCAAGAAGCATAAGAAACTCACGGAAAGCTCTAACCTGGGTGCAGGTTAGAGTTTTTCTATATTAAAGGGGTATATGGATGAAGGGAAAATGGACAATTATAGATGCGCTGCGTCACTCGAGACATGATTGGCTCAATCGTATGCAGATGATTAAAGGAAATCTTTCGCTTGGAAGAGTGGAAGAAATTCATGAGCTCATCGATCGTTTTGTCCAAGAAGCGAGACAAGAATCGAATCTGATGGGGCTTTCTATGCCCAAGTTTTCAGAATGGATTTTAACATATAATTGGAAACAGCACCCGTGCTTGTTGGAGTACGAAGTATTAGGAAAGATACATAATTTATCACATCTAGATGAGAGTATTTCTATATGGACGACTCAATTTTTCCAAATGCTTGAGCATAGTTTAGACATTTATGTTGAAAATTATGTTTGTATCACAGTTGAATGTGAAGATGAGGATGCTCGTTTCTTTTTTGATTTTCGTGGCAAGCTAACGGATGTACAAGAAATACAAGAATGGCTTGCTAATCAGCATAATAAATGGTTTTCCATTTCTTATACAGTACGAGATGAAGAAATTTCGGTTATATTACAAATACTAGAAAAAAGTGTGGTGAAATAATGTTTGTAGATCAGGTCAAGATATATGTAAAAGGTGGCGACGGTGGAAACGGAATGGTTGCGTATCGTCGTGAGAAATATGTTCCAAAAGGTGGCCCAGCAGGCGGTGATGGTGGTAAAGGTGCCGATGTTGTTTTCGTTGTAGACGAAGGATTACGTACATTAATGGATTTCCGCTATCAGCGTCATTTTAAAGCAGATCGCGGTCAACATGGAATGAGTAAAAACCAACATGGCCGTAAAGCGGATGATTTAATTGTAAAGGTTCCGCCGGGAACAGTTGTAAAAGATGAAGCTACTGGTCAAATTCTTGCGGATTTAGTAACGCATGAGCAATCAGCAGTTATCGCACGCGGTGGACGTGGTGGACGTGGTAACTCACGTTTTGCGACGCCAACGAACCCAGCTCCAGAAATCGCTGAGAACGGGGAGCCAGGTCAAGAGCGTGAAGTAGTACTAGAATTGAAAGTGTTAGCTGATGTTGGACTTGTTGGTTTCCCAAGCGTTGGTAAATCAACATTATTGTCTGTTGTATCATCGGCACGTCCGAAAATTGCCGAATATCACTTTACAACAATTGTTCCAAACCTTGGAGTAGTTGAAACAGGTGATGGCCGTAGCTTTGTTATGGCAGACCTTCCAGGATTGATTGAAGGTGCACACGCAGGTGTTGGACTTGGACATCAATTTTTACGTCATATTGAGCGTACACGCGTTATCATTCATGTGATTGATATGTCTGGTTTAGAAGGACGAGATCCATATGAGGATTACGTAACGATTAATAACGAGTTAAAAGAATATAATCTGCGTCTAACAGAGCGTCCACAAGTTGTTGTTGCAAACAAAATGGATATGCCAGATGCAGAGGAAAATTTACAAGCGTTTAAAGAAAAAGTGGGCGATGAAGTTAAAATCTTCCCTATTTCTGCAGTAACGCGTCAAGGTGTTCGTGATTTACTATTTGAAGTAGCAAATCTAATAGAAACAACACCAGAATTCCCAGTGCATGAAGTGATTAGTGAATCAGATGCAAGTGTAATGTACAAATTTGAGGCTGAAGGTTCTAAATTTGAAATTACACGTGAAAGCGATGGTACATTTGTCATTTCTGGTTATGACATTGAGAAAACATTCAAGATGACAGACTTTACTCGTGATGAATCTGTGCGCAGATTCGCTCGTCAAATGCGCGGTATGGGCATTGATGAAGCACTTCGTGCACGCGGTGCAAAAGACGGCGATATTGTAAAAATTCTTGAATATGAATTTGAATTTATCGACTAAAGACTGCCGAAATACGGCAGTCTTTTTTATTTGCCAAAGTAAAAAAATCTCCTCAAATGACAATTTACCCTTATAATGGAAAATGGGTAGATGTAAGGCATGTAGTAATTGTGCCTTCATGTGCTTTTAAAAAGGGAGTGGGGAATTGTATGTATAAAATATTAATTGTAGAAGATGATCTGAAAATTTCTGATATTTTAGAAGGACATCTAGAGAAATACGGTTATCAGTCATTTCGCGTGCAAGATTTTCGTCATATAAAAGATGAATTTGCAAAAGTGAACCCTCATTTAGTTTTACTTGATATTAATTTACCATACTTTGACGGCTTTTATTGGTGCCGTCAAATTCGTACTATTTCCAATGCGCCGATTATTTTCGTTTCTGCACGTACGGGAGAAATGGATCAAGTGATGGCAATTGAAAATGGCGGAGATGATTACATTACGAAACCATTTCATTTAGATATTGTCATGGCAAAGGTAAAAAGTGCACTGCGCCGTGTGTACGGTGAATATGCTTCAGGGGCGGAAAGTGATTACTTTGGAGTCAGTGGGTTACTTTTATTTCCAGCACAACATATGGTAGAGTGGCAAGGAAAGCAAGTGGAGCTTACAAAAAATGAGTATTATTTATTAGAATGCTTAATGAAGCAAGCGGATCAATATGTAACGAGAGAAGAATTATTAGAGGCGTTATGGGATGAAATTGCTTTTGTTGATGACAATACCTTAACTGTAAATGTAAAGCGTGTTCGTAAAAAGTTAGAGGAGATTGGTATTAGCGATGCAATTGTTACGAAACGGGGCTATGGATATGCGCTTCTAACGAATTGGGTGAATGAACATGAATCTTAAAAAGTATGTGATGGACCGCACCGCATTGTTTGTTTCTTACATCATGAGTGTGGTTCTATTTGGTCTTGTCTTACAGTTGCAAGCTTTTTTGCAGAAACAATCTATAAATTGGATTACTTGGCTATATGGATTATTATTATCAATCGTCGTTTTTGCTTTCTTTCTTATGTATGATTATCGGAAAAGGCAAGCTTTCTTACAAAAGGTAGAGCATTACATTGCGGAGGGACACGAGTTGCATCATTCTTTATCAATCAGTTCCTCATATACATATGAACAAGAAGCGATTGTGGAAGCCTTTTCTCTCCTAAGACAACAATATATGAATGAAATGCATGAACAACAGGCAAAAGGAGAGCAGCAAACAATTTTTATGAACCAGTGGATTCATCAAATGAAAACGCCGGTATCTGTCATTGAACTATTGCTGCAAAAGCTTGGACAAACGCACCGCGAAGCAAGAGATACGATTGAAAGTATTCGTGAAGAAAATAATCGTATTTTACAGGGGTTAGATTTAGCGCTTCATATGGCACGCCTCGAACAGTTTGGGAAAGATTATAAAATAGAAGAAGTCAATGTAGTGGACATTGTTCGTGATAGTATTAACCAGCATAAAAAAACATTCATTCAATATTCTGTATATCCGAAAGTTATGTTTCATAAAGAGCAGTATATGGTAGCTTCGGACCAAAAATGGCTTAGTATTGCGATCAATCAAATTGTGATGAATGCACTGAAGTATACAAGAATTACAGAGAAAGAGAAAAAAGAAATTACATTTCAGATAGAAGAAACAGAAAATACTCTTATATTACATATTCGTGATAGCGGAATAGGGATTCCAAAACAAGATATAAAGCGAATTTTTGAACCATTTTTTACAGGGGTTAATGGACGGAAAACAAGAGAAGCGACAGGTATGGGATTATACATTACAAAGCAAATTTGTAATCATCTTAGCCATGGAATTGATGTACAGTCGATAGAGAATGAGGGGACAACTTTTACGTTCCGATTCTCAAAAGACAAAGGATATCATCAAATGATGAGGAAAATGACAAAATTGTAAGATAACAAACCGTTTTGTAAGGGAAATCACTCGTTACTTTCCCTCGTTTTTTCTATAGTAAAAGTAAGAAGAAAATACATAGGGGGATGTAAAATGAGTGTTCTTGAAGTAAAAGGTTTAACAAAAGTATATCAATCAAAAGGTTCGGTAACGACGACAGCGCTAAATAATATTAACTTTAAAATTGAAGAAGGTGAATTTGTCGGTATTATGGGACCATCAGGAAGCGGGAAAACAACGCTTCTAAACTTACTAGCAACAATTGATAAGCCAACATCTGGCCATGTATATATGAATGGTGAAGAAATTAGTCAAATGCGTGCTGCAAAACTTGCAGCGTTTCGCCGTACACACTTAGGGTTTATTTTCCAAGATTTTAACTTACTTGATACGTTATCAATTAAGGAAAATATCATTTTACCGCTTGTGATGGCAAACCGTCCTGTGAAAGAAATTGAAGCGAAAGTATTAGAGATTGCAAGATTTTTAAATATCGAAGAAATTTTACATAAAAAAGTGTATGAAGTATCAGGCGGTCAGCAACAACGTGCGGCAGCAGCGCGTGCTATTATCCATCAACCAACTTTAATTTTAGCTGATGAGCCAACAGGGAACTTAGACTCCAAGTCAGCAAAATCATTAATGGGGGCTTTGCAGGAACTTCATGAAGAGAAGAAAGTAACGATTGCGATGGTAACACATGATCCTGTCGCTGCAAGCTATTGCGAACGTATTTTATTTATTCGTGACGGCGAAATTTTCTCAGAGATTCATAAAGGAGAAACAAAGCAAGCCTTTTTCCAAGAAATATTAGATGTACTTGCGATGTTAGGGGGAGAGTACCATGAACTTTCGCCAGCTCGCGTTTAATAATGTCAAAGGAAATTGGCGTAATTATAAAGCGTTTTTAATTAGTAGTTGTTTATCGATTTTTGTGTTCTTTATGTATGCTTCGTTTATTTATCATCCAGATGTCGTGAGTGGTAATATTAGTGAGAAAATGCGTGTTGAAAAAGGATTAGAGACATGTAATTATATTGTTATTTTATTTTCCGGGTTATTCATTTTATATTCCAACTCCATCTTTTTACGGGCTCGTAAAAAAGAGTTAGGGCTATTCACTTTAATTGGTGCGACAAAAGGACAATTAGGAAGAATGATCATGCTAGAGCAAATGATTCTTGGATGCATTTCAATTGTCAGTGGAATTGCTCTTGGTATGCTCGGTTTACCACTCTTTTTTAAAGCAGTAAGTGCTGTAATAGGAATTGAAAAAGCATTGCCATTTGTCTGGAATGGAAAAGCGATCATAATCACTGCCGGTGTATATTTGATTCTCTTTTTCGTGTTATCATTATTTGGATTATGGACGATATGGAGATTGCAAATTATTGATCTACTTCGCGATGCAAGAAAACAAAGAGTCGAGCCGTTTTCGTTTACATGGTTATTTTTAGCCGGATTACTAAGTATTATCGTTGCTTACGTTCTTTGTTTTCAAGTAACGTTCATGAACCTTACGGTGTATTTCCTTCCAATTGTTGGTTTAACGATTATCGGAACCTATTTTTTATTCACACAAGGAAGCGTTGTTTTATTAAAAGCATTGCAAAAGAGAAAGTCGCTTTTTTATAAGCAGCCGAATTTGTTTGTTATTAGTAATCTCGTTTATAAGATGAAAGATAACGCACGTTTTCTATTTGTTGTTTCGATCATCACAGCAATTGTTGCATCGGCAATGGGGACGTTATACGTCTTCTTTGAGGATATGAGTGCAAAAGTAGTGCAGCATTCTCCGCATGCTATTTCCATTCAGGAAAAAGGGGTCAACTCTCATGAAGTGGTGAAAGAAGAAACATTGCAATCACTACTTAAGAAACATAATTTTGAACAGGCACGAAAAGTAACCGTAACAGAAATACCAGGAACTTTTCATATAAAATGGATGAATGAAGACCGAGAATTTGATATAAAAATTATCTCTGAGCAAGAATTTAATGCAGAAGCGCGAAAGCAAAAGGAAGAAGAGATTCATAATAAGCCGGGAACTGGCACAATGGTTGTGTTGGATATGATGAATGAAGTTATGAAATTTGATACAACGAAGCCTTTTACATTTAAAGTACAAAATCAATCGTATGAGCTGAAGTTAAATAAGCCATATACAAAAGCGATATTTAATACTGGTAATTTATTTGTTGTAAATGAGCAAGACTACGCCAAGTATGCAGCTGTTGTCCCAGATACAGAAAAGATGATGTATTACGGCTATTATATTCAGAACTGGAAAGATACGGAGGCTCTCGTGAAAGAATTGAAAGGTCACATCGCCGATGATAAAAAAGCGAATTTTGATAATTCTATTCTTGTTTATCAAAGTGTAAAAGAAAATGGTGCGATTACGATGTTTATTGGTTTTTTCATAACAATATTGTTCTTCTTCTTTGCTTGCAGCATGACATACTTTAAGTGGTTTAATGATAAAGAACAAGATCGTATTCAATTTCATTCTTTAAAACGAATTGGTATGACGGATCAAGAAATTCGTAAAATTGCAGTTAGACAAATGGGAGCGATTTTCTTCATTCCTATCTTGATAGGTATTTTACATAGCGGGTTTGCATTATATACGTTAGGAAACATGTTGTATTTAGACTTATGGAAATCAGGAGCGGTTATTATTACAGCATACGTACTAGCATCAGCATTATATTTTGCAATTGCCCAAAGAGGGTATTTAAAGCACGTAAAAAGCTAGGAGTTCCTAGCTTTTTATGTATGTAACGGGTTTTAGAGGGGGTAGAAAGGTGAAGTTTTACCAACTTACTTTTCAAAATGTTAGAGGGAATTGGCACAACTACAAAATATTTTTCTTAAGTAGTTGTTTTTCTGTATTTGCCTTTTTTATGTATACGTCTATTATTTTGCATCCTTACATGAGTGATTTATATAAGGGGATACAAAATGGGCTTATTGTGTGTGATGTGATTGTAATTGCTTTTTCCGTTATATTCATTCTTTATTCTAGTTCGATCTTTATACAATCTCGTAAAAAAGAATTTGGGCTATTTATATTAATGGGAGCTACGAAAGTAAATGTCATATGTATGATGATCATGGAGCAAATGGTAGTTGGACTCATTGCGAGCTTTGCCGGGATTGTGATTGGTTTACTATTTTTAAAGCTATTTTTTATGATTTTTAGTTTATTGCTTAATATGCCAAATCAATTGCCGTTTATTTTTAGTCCAAAAGCTGTTGTTATAACGATTATCACATACGTCACTATGTTTCTTTTTTTATCGATTTTTAGTGCACTACGTATATGGAAAATCGAAATTATTCATTTATTAAAGGAAATTCAGGGAGGAAAGAAGGAAACAAAAAGTAAGAAGTGGCTTTGGTGGTTCGGTTTCGTCTGTATAGGAATTGGCTATGGTTTAACAACAAAAGTGACGATGATGAATATTGCTTTGTATTTTATACCTGTTTCCATTTTAACGACAATTGGTACATATTTTGTATGCACACATGGTACGATCCAAGTATTACAAAGGATTAAAAGTAGAAAGAGTGTGATGTATCAATATCCGTATTTATTCGTGGTCAATCATTTGTTACATACAGTAAAAGATAATCGACGTTTTTTCTTTATTTTATCTATGTTAACAACGATAGTAGTAACAGCTACAGGCTCTGTCTATTTATTTTTTTCAAGTATGAAAGAACTACTTCGTTACGATCAGCCTCATGCTTTCTCATATGTTGAAAAAGGAATTGGTTCTAAGGAAGTAATCGAGAAAGAAACGGTTGAAAGTCTGTTCCGTAAGCACGGTGTCGATGATTTTCGTTATGTAACGTTTGTTGGAATCCCGGTGACATTTCAGTTAGATTCTAATAAAGAGTTTTATGCAACTGTGATTGGAGAAGATGAGTATAATAGAGAAGCAAAAAAGCAGTCGAAGCAGCAGGTGCATCCGAAAGAAGGAACAGTAACATTTGTTTATTATGGCAATTATAATGTTCCGCCTCGGCACCATAAGAAGTATATAAATTTTAAAGTGTTAGAAGAAACATATCAATTTGCATATAACGGAGCATATGAAGGAAATGTATTTAATACGGATACTAACCAGCGTAGTGGAAGATTTCTTATTATGCATAATCAAGATTTTCAGAAGCTTTCTCGTCAGGTCCCTGACCATGAAAAATATGCATATAGCGGATATGAATTAAGAGATTGGAAGAATACAGAAGCGTTAGGCGAAGAATTACAAGCTCACATTTCAAAAGGAACGGAAGGGATAACGCGCAATAATATGCTCATATATAAGGCGACGAAAGACGGAGGGAATCTCGTATTATTTATCGGTTCGTTCATTAGTGTTCTCTTTTTTCTTGCGTCCTGCAGCACAGTTTATTTTAAATGGTTTCATAATATTGAATATGACCGCATGCAATATCAAGCTCTTTTAAAAATAGGGATGACAAAGCAAGAAATATATAAGATTTCACGTTGGCAACTAGGAGTTCTATTCTTTTTCCCGGTTTTATTTGGATGCATACATAGTGCAGTTGCCTTGCATACATACTACGTTGCCTTTTTTTTATCTAAATCATTTGGGCTCGTTTTAGAGATCATTGCAGTTTATCTCATCGCGTGTATACTCTATTTCTTCTTTGCGCAAAAAGAATATATGAAACATATAGGCTAGCTCTTGCTAGTCTTTTTGTTTTAATATTCTAAAAATAGGTAGAAGAATATAGATGTTTATGGTATAACAGTAAGAAAACGAAAAAGAGGGGAAAAGATGACGATTCGAGTTGGCTATTTAGGACCAGAAGCAACATTTACAAATATGGCGGTGAGTCGCTTCTTTCCTGAGGCTGAACATGTACCATATCGAACGATTCCAGATTGTATAGATGCAGCAGCAAATGATGTTGTAGACTTTGCCGTTGTACCGCTGGAAAATGCGATTGAAGGCTCAGTAAATATTACGATTGATTATCTTGTACATGAGCAAACGTTGCCAATTGTTGGCGAAATTACAGTACCTGTTCAGCAACATTTGCTCGTTCATCCGCAGTACGAACAAGTGTGGCAAGACGTATACGCAGTACATTCTCATCCGCATGCGATTGCACAGTGTCATAAGTTTTTGAATCAAGAGTTAAAAGGTGTGACAGTGCGGGATATGACATCAACAAGCGCTGCTGCGCAGTTTGTGATGGAACATCCAGAAGAAAAAATTGCGGCAATTGCAAATGAGGCTGCAGCTGAAAAATATGGATTATCTATTGTCCAACGTGATATCCATACGCATAAAAATAATCATACGCGTTTTCTCGTAGTGCATAAGAACGAACAAGTTGAATTACCGAAAAATGGGGAGCGCCGCGGGACGAAAACAACGCTTATGGTAACGTTACCTTCAGATTATGCAGGGGCGTTATATCAAGTATTATCCGCATTTGCATGGAGGAAATTAAACCTTTCCAAAATTGAGTCGCGTCCGATGAAAACGGGCCTCGGCAATTACTTTTTCTTAATTGATGTGGAGAAAGAGTATGATGATGTCCTGCTTCCAGGAGTAAGAATGGAGTTAGAAGCACTTGGCTTTTCTGTCACACTACTTGGGAGCTATTCCTCTTATTGGGTGTGAAAAAGAAAATCCCATTGCATATGCAGTGGGATTTTTTATGTTAATTTTTCAAGTCGTGCGGTCAATGATTTTTGCCAATCTTCTGCGAGCTCGGGAACTGCGATAATCTTTTCTATGCCCTCTACATCTTTTTGCCCTCGGAAATAGACTTCGTTAGCAAATAAAATGGAAACTTGCTGTGGATGACGTTCGAGTAATGTAATTTGTGAATCTTTACGAACCGTTCCCTCTTGCAGAACGCGGCATAAATATCCTGTATAGCCAGTTTCAACAATGCGAGGTAAAATACCAGGAATACCGAGTCGTTTCGAAATTGTACTGCATGGGATTCTTCCTTGCGTTACTTGAACAATTGCATCTCCAAGCTGATAAATGTCACCAATACAAACGTCCTGCTCTAACATATTTGTAACTGTTACATTTTCTCCAAATGCAGATGAGGGAAGTGATGTATGAAATTCCTTTTCCCACAACGGATAATGTTCGCGAGGATAGACACAAACGGCACGATCAGGCCCTCCGTGATAACGTAAGTCCGCAACACCATCTCCTCGAAATCCATCTTTTGATAAAAAAGCATCCTCAACAAGCTGTTTACATATACCAGTTGTCATTTCCTTATCTTCGGCATATTGGATTGTTTTTGGTTTTCCGATGCTAAAGTGAATGAGTTCGATTCCCATATATTTTCTCCCTTCCCATCATTTTTTCTATTGTAGCATGGATAAAAACAAAAAAATGCACAGAGATAGTAAAAATTCTCTGTGCGTTTTTTTAATGAACAAGAAATCCAGCTCGGTCTAATGCCTCACAAGCTGCATTTAATTTTTCAATAGAATCTGCTTCAATTGTATGCAGATGAATTCCATCTGTAAGTTGAGATAAATAAGTCGCTTTTGTTTCTTCAATCTTTTTTAAATACTGTTCGAGTTCAAATCGATTACTTACCAGAATTAAAGCAGTTAAATCTCCGTATACTGGATGTTCCACTTTTACATCTTTAATTGTAACTCCATGGTCAACGAGTAGAGTAAGCTCTTGGCGTACTTGTGATGGTTGATGCTTGGAAACGATAATGCGCTCGAATGTAGTATGTTGTTTTTCTGACGGTCTTAAATATAAATATCCTTGTGCCGTTGCAATAATAGGTTCGTTTCGGGCTTTTAATAAAGAAATATCTTGTACGATGACCTGACGGCTTACGTTTGTTTTCTTTGCTAATTCACTGCCGGACAATGGTTTACTTGCAGCGAGGAGCCATTCTAAAATGAGCTGTCTCCTTTCCTCTCCTAAAATCTTTTTTTGTTTATTTTGACTCATTTACTATTAACACCTCTATTAAATTGATTTCCGATTGCTATAAGTGCATGGATTGTTGCATCAATATGTTCTGTTGTTGTTTGATGTCCGAATGAAAAGCGGACATACTGCTTTGCCTCTTCATATTCTTTGCCGATGGCAAGCATCGTTTTAGAAGGCTCCTGTTTTCCAATTTGACAAGCGCTTCCTGTAGAAATAGCAATACCGCGGCGATTGCATTCTAGCATTGTATACTGTCCTTCTATTCCTTTTATTGTAACCCCAATGATATGAGGTAAACAAGAAGTAGAATGGCCTTCAATTTGTATTTCCTGTGAAATGGCTTGTAATTGCTGGGTAAAGTATGCTCGTAATTCTTGTAAACGGGTCATTTTCAGTTGTTGATTCTTTAACATGTGCTGCGCTGCTGTAATAAACGAAGCAATGCCAGGGACATTCACGGTGCCGGGACGAAATCCTTTTTCATGAGAGGTGCCAGGAAATACTTGCCCCCAACGAACTTGTGGATTTATATAGCATGCTCCCACCCCTTTTGGACCGTAAATTTTATGAGCAGAAACAGAGAGACTATCAATATTCATCTTAGTTACATCGATTGGTATTTTCCCAAATGTCTGCACGCAATCTGTATGAAATAAGACGTTATGTTTTTGAAGAATTGCCCCAATTTCAGCAATTGGTTGCAGCGTTCCAATTTCAGAGTTTCCATGTTGGATGCTAGCAAGTACAGTGTGTTCTGTAATAGAATTTTCGAGTGCATCAAGTTGAATCATGCCAAAGCGATCTACAGGGATTTCAGTAATTTCATAGCCTTGCTTTTGAAGAAGGTGAAAGTAATTTCGGATAGATGCATGCTCCATAGGTGTTGTAATGATATGCTTTCCGTTTCGAGTATTTAGTAATGATTGAATCGCAAGATAGTTGGACTCTGATCCGCCGCTCGTAAAAAAGACCCCTTGTTCTTTCCCACTAATCATTGTAGCAAATGCTTGGCGGCAAGACTGTAATAATGAGGAGGCAGTACCGCCAATATCATGTAAGCTTTGTTCATTTCCGAAATAATGTTCAGCGGCTTTTGTATACGTCTCTAGCGCTTCTTTACTCATCGGTGTTGTTGCAGCATAATCCATATATATCATAGAGCATAGCCCCTTCTTTATAAGATTTTATAAAAAGCTCTTGTTATTATTTTAAATATATGTAAATATAGGTGTCAAGACAGTTGAAAAGTGTAAAGTAGGGGGCAATGAAAATGCCAAATGCAGATGTCTTAATTATCGGAAGCGGGGTTGCAGCGCTGCGTGTTGCACAAACAATTTGTCACGAAAAGAATGTGATGATTATCACAAAAAAAACGAGACGGAATAACAATACAAATTTGGCGCAAGGCGGGATTGCAGCAGCAGTTGCTTCATATGATCATCCGGATGTTCACTATGAAGATACGCTTACAGCAGGATGTCATTATAATAATCCGGAAGCTGTTCGTTACTTAGTAGAGCAAGGGCCAAATGAAATGAAAACATTATTAGATAACGGTATGCGCTTTGATAGTGATGAACGAGGATTACATCTTGGAAAAGAAGGTGCGCATCGAAAACGACGTATTTTACATGCGGGTGGGGATGCGACCGGGAAAAATTTGCTAGAGCATCTTGCAGAGCAAGTATTTCCGTATGTGACGATTGTTGAACAAGAAATAGTCTTGGATTTTATAATAGAAAATCAAACTTGTCATGGTGTTGTAGCGCGTGATCGTGAAGGGAATATACAAACGTATTACGCACAGTGTGTTGTACTGGCAACAGGCGGTATTGGTGGAGTGTATGCATTCACTTCCAATGATTGTACGGTTACAGGTGATGGGGTAGCGATGGTATATAGGGCTGGAGGAGAACTTGTTGATTTAGAATTTGTACAGTTTCATCCAACGATGCTATATGTAAATGGGGATTGCTGCGGTCTTGTGTCAGAAGCGGTGCGCGGAGAAGGCGCTATTCTTCGAAACGCAAAAGGAGAGCGGTTTATGACGCATATTCATGAACAACAAGACCTTGCACCGCGTGATGTAGTCGCGCGTGCCATTCATGAACAAATGTTAGCTGGTGAAATGGTGTACTTAGATATCTCATCTATTTCAAATTTTGAAGAACGTTTTCCAACCGTTTCTTTTTTATGTAAAAAGAATGGCGTTAACATCGAAAATAAGTATATTCCTGTTGTACCAGGCGCTCATTTTCATATGGGTGGTGTAAAAACAAATTGTAATGGGGAAACATCAATTCATCGTTTATATGCAGTGGGAGAAGTCGCGTGCAATGGTGTACATGGTGCGAACCGCCTTGCGAGTAATTCGTTATTAGAAGGCCTTGTATTTGGAAAACGTGTAGGGGAACACATTTTAGCAAATATTGAGCCGCAAATTGTGACTAGCGATGTAATGATACAAGGTGAATTAGAACACATGCAGTTACCGCAAAAAGAAGAAATACAAGAGATGATGATGAAATACGTTGGGATTGTCCGTACGGAGGAAGGCTTATCATATGCGAAGCAATGGCTAGAGCAGTATGGAACATATAATAAAATGCTTCCATATGAAGACCTTACAAATGAGGATATAACAATTATTAATATGTTAACTGTTTGTCAGTTACTAACAAAAGCTGCACTGCAAAGAAAAGAGAGTATTGGCGGTCATTATCGCAGTGATTTTCCAAAGCGTAGTAATGAGGTGCACGAAATTGTAATGAGAAAGAATAAATTACAATTTGCATAGTGAAGGGAAAAGAGGGGTTCTATGAATACGTTAAAAGTAAAAGAGGCATTGAAACAGTTTTTTCTAGAAGATATCGGGGAGCGAGATGTAACATCACAGCTTATTTTTCCAAATGACTTGCAAGCACAGGGAACGTTTCTTGTTAAAGATACGGGTGTTTTTGCAGGGGTTGATGTAATTAAGGAAGGTTTTACATTATTAGATAATCGAATTGAAGTTACACTCCATGCAAAAGACGGAGATATGGTAACAAACGGAGATATTCTTGCCACTGTACAAGGACCGATTGTTTCTTTATTAACAGCTGAGCGTGTTGTGCTAAATGTTATTCAGCGCATGAGTGGCGTAGCAACGATCACAAGAAAAGCAGTTACTGCACTCGGAAGCGATCATACACGCATATGTGATACGAGAAAAACAATGCCAGGACTTCGTATGTTTGATAAATATGCTGTTGTATGCGGCGGCGGTTATAATCATCGCTTTGGATTATATGATGGTGTCATGATTAAAGATAATCATATTGCGTTCGCTGGCTCGATTACAAAAGCGGTAACAGCAGTGAAAGAACAACTTGGACATATGGTGAAAGTAGAAGTAGAGACAGAAACGAAAGAACAAGTGTTAGAAGCTGTTGCTGCTGGAGCGGACATTATTATGTTTGATAATCGTACGCCCGAAGAAGTACGTGAATACTGTAAGCTTGTCCCAAGTATGATTGTTACGGAAGCTTCAGGTGGTATTACGATTGAAAATTTAGCAGAGTATGGTCAAACAGGTGTGGATTACATTTCGTTAGGATTGTTAACTCATTCTGTTAAAGCATTAGATATTAGTTTCAACATTGAAGTGTGATGGAAAGAAGGGAAAAGGGGGACTTCACAGATGAGTATTTTAGAAACAGTGCAACCGATTGAAACGATGTTACCAGAGCGGTATCAAACAATGTCAATCGAAGAAATGGAAGCGCGCGTACGTGAGATTAAAGAAAAACTAGGGGAAAAGCTTTTCATTCCAGGACATCATTATCAAAAAGATGAGGTCGTTCAATTTTCGGATTCAACGGGAGATTCCCTGCAACTTGCACAAGTAGCTGCACGCAACAAAGAAGCGAAGTATATTGTGTTTTGTGGTGTGCACTTTATGGCAGAAACAGCTGATATGCTAACAACAGATGAACAAATTGTCATTCTTCCTGATATGAGAGCGGGCTGTTCTATGGCTGATATGGCTGATATCGAACAAACAGAGCGAGCTTGGAAAGAATTGCAGCAATTATTCGGAGATACAATGCTTCCATTAACATATGTAAACTCAACCGCTGCAATTAAAGCATTTTGCGGCCGAAATGGCGGTGCGACTGTTACATCTTCTAATGCAAAAGAAATGGTTGAATGGGCGTTTACACAAAAAGAGCGTATTTTATTCTTACCAGACCAGCATTTAGGACGTAATACAGCATATGACCTTGGGGTGCCTTTAGAAAAAATGGCGATCTGGGATCCGCACACAGATTCATTAGAATATAACGGGAATATAGAAGACGTTCAGGTTATTTTATGGAAAGGGCATTGTTCCGTCCATCAAAATTTTACTGTGAAGAATATTGAAAGTGTAAGAAAAAATCATCCAGATATGAATATTATTGTTCATCCAGAATGCTGTTATGAAGTTGTTGCAGCTTCTGATTATGCAGGTTCAACAAAATATATTATTGATATGATTGACAAAGCTCCATCTGGAAGTAAGTGGGCGATCGGTACAGAAATGAACTTAGTCAATCGGATTATTCAGCAGTACCCGGATAAAGAGATTATTTCGTTAAACCCATTCATGTGCCCGTGCTTAACGATGAATCGTATTGATTTACCACATTTACTATGGGCACTTGAAGCAATCGAGCGCGGCGAACATGTAAATGTAATTCAAGTAGATGAAAAAATAACAGAAGAAGCGGTATTTGCGCTAAATAGAATGTTAGAGCGAGCATAGAAGCAACGGATTTACGTTGCTTTTTCTTTTGTACATAATTTGGCTTTCATGAGCATACATTGTGTTGAAGCAATCATTGTGTTAATATCCGTTTTTATCCCGCTATTCGTGGACAGTAAGACCCCCACCTCAAGATGCAGAGAAAAGCGAAGAAGATAAGTGGGGGATAACGGTCCGTAAAAGCCCGATTGGTTCAACTAACCATCAGTGAAGGGGAGGAAGAAGCCCCTACTGATAGAAGTTTCACTTTATTATAGATAAGTTATACAGGAGGGGGAAAATTTGAAAATTCATATCGTGCAAAAAGGGGATACCCTTTGGAAAATTGCGAAAAAGTACGGGGTGGATTTTGAAGTATTAAAAAATGCGAATACACAGCTCAGTAATCCAGACTTAATTATGCCTGGCATGAAAATTAAAGTACCATCTCACAGTGTTCCGATTAAAAAAAATCCAGGTGCTGGTTCAGTCCCTCCAAAAGAATATGTAAAAGAAGTGCAGCAAAAAGAATTTCCTGTTGCGCCTAAACCTCTTGGTATAGAGGAGGAGGAGGAAACTGTTCCACAAGCTGGACCAATTACAGAAAAGCCAGCGGCGCAAAAACCGCAGAAGGAAATGCAAGTAAAACCACAAAAAGAATATCCTATCCAAAAAGAGCAGCCTATCCAAAAAGAGCAGCCTATCCAAAAAGAGCAGCCTATCCAAAAAGAGCAGCCTATCCAAAAAGAGCAGCCTATCCAAAAAGAACAACCTATCCAAAAAGAGAAACCAATAGAAAAACTACCTGTTGTTGAGAAGAAACCGGTTGTTAGCAAAGTAGAAAAACAAAAAGAGAGTACAAAGTTTTCCGTGAACATTTTACCACAGCCACCGCAACCGCCGGTAAAAGCGAAAAAAGAGTATAAAATTGCAGATATTATAAAAAAAGGTAACGACTTAATTGCTCCGCAAGTAAATAAAATGAAGGGAAGTAATGTCGTTGCACCGGAAATGAAGAAAGAAAATGTAAGTAATGTTGTTGCACCAGAAGTGAAGAAAGAAAATGTAAGTAATGTCGTCGCACCGGAAATGAAGAAAGAAAATGTAAGTAATGTCGTTGCACCAGAAGTGAAGAAAGAAAATGTAAGCAATGTCGTGGCACCAGAAGTGAAGAAAGAAAATGTAAGCAATGTCGTGGCACCGCAGGTTACAAAAGAAATTCCACAAGTGCTCCCACCTAATGTTACGATGCCAATAATGGAAAATATCCAAATGCCAAATGTGATGCCGATGATGGAAAGTAATCAAATGCCAAATGTGATGCCAATGATGGAAAGTAGCAACATGCCGAATGTGATGCCGATGATGGAAGGTAGCAACATGCCGAATGTGATGCCGATGATGGAAGGTAGCAACATGCCGAATGTGATGCCGATGATGGAAGGTAGCAACATGCCAAATGTGATGCCAATGATGGAAGGTAGCAACATGCCAAATGTGATGCCAATGATGGAAGGTAGCAACATGCCAAATATGATGCCGATGATGGAAAGTAGTCACATGCCAAATATGATGCCAATGATGGAAGGTAGCAACATGCCAAATGTGATGCCAATGATGGAAAGTAATCAAATGCCAAATGTGATGCCAATGATGGAAAGTAGCAACATGCCAAATATGATGCCGATGATGGAAAGTAGCAACATGCCAAATGTGATGCCAATGATGGAAAGTAATCAAATGCCAAATATGATGCCGATGATGGAAAGTAGTCACATGCCAAATATGATGCCGATGATGGAAAGTAGTCACATGCCAAATGTGATGCCAATGATGGAAAGTAATCAAATGCCAAATATGATGCCGATGATGGAAAGTAGTCACATGCCAAATATGATGCCGATGATGGAAAGTAGTCACATGCCAAATGTGATGCCAATGATGGAAAATAATCAAATGCCACCATTTGCACCAATGCCGTATCCATATCAACCATCATATCCACAACAGATGCCATATCAATTACCATATCCACAGCAAATGATGCCAGAACCATATTATCAAATGCCATATCAACAAAATCCATACTATGGCATGCCAGCAATGCAAGGGATGCCACTAATGCAAAGCATGCCACAATATGATATGCAATACGCTTCTATGCCACATCCGAATATCGCACCTATAGCAATGGATAATAATGCACCGCCAATTGCGCCAATACAAGAGGATTGTGGTTGTGATGATGAACCTAAATTGTATAGTCCGCAGCCAGGGATGCCGTATTTCCCACGTGAATCTTATCAGGAAAATTCATATATTTCGTATACACCACAGCCTGGTACAATGTATTATCCAAAAAATCCCCCTTCTGTATTTGGTACACCGTATCCAGAAGAAGAGAAAAATTAAAAAGAGTGTCAGGAAGCCGTTCTTTCATAAAGAACGGTTTTTTTGTGAGAATCTGTTTGGAAATTCGGCAAAGATTATATATATAGTATCATGAGTAAAATGAATCCTGCTGAGAAAGGAAGTAGCAGGAATGGAACAAAAAATTGAAAAACTTATTGAGTGGTTACAAACGAAAGTAAAAGAAGCAAATGTAAAAGGTCTTATTGTTGGGATTAGTGGTGGTATTGATTCTGCTGTTGTAACGCATTTAATTAAACGTGCGTGTCCAGATAATTCTTTAGGTGTGATTATGCCTTGTAAAAGTAATCCGAAAGATCAAGAAGATGCATTAAAAGTTGTAGAAAGCTCTGGAATCGATCACTATATTGTTGATTTAACAGAGACGCATAAAACATTATTTGGTGCGGTAGAAGAGCAACTAAAATCAAATGGAAAATGGGATGAAGAACGTGCAACATTAGGTGATGCAAATACACGTGCTCGCCTACGTATGACAACGCTATATGCTGTTGCAAATAATTTTGGCTACCTTGTTGTGGGAACAGATAATGCGGCAGAATGGCATACTGGATATTTCACAAAGTATGGCGATGGTGGTGTAGACTTAGTGCCTCTTGTTCATTTTACAAAAGGTGAAGTACGAGAAATGGCAAAAGCATTAGGGGTACCAGATGAAGTTATACATAAAGCGCCAAGCGCAGGTCTTTGGGAAGGCCAAACAGATGAAAATGAAATGGGTACAACATATAACATGATTGACAAATATTTGAAAGGTGAGGAAGTTCCTGAAAAAGATCGTCTTATCATTGAACGTCTTCATGCCCGCTCAGAGCATAAACGTCATTTAGCAGCAGCACCTCCGAAATTTTAAGTAAAATACTGACAGTGTAAAACCCCCCTTTGTGACTCATGATAAGAGGGAGCTTTTCGAAAGAGAAGTTCATTCTAACAGAGGGGGTTTTTGTATTGAACAAAAAAATCAAAATTATTGCCGCTTCTTTGTTAGTTACCAGTGCATTAGCTGCATGTGGTACACCTAAAAAAAGTGCAATGGATCGTAATGCTACTTATAATTATCAACGGACAGCGTATGAGAATACCCATCCGTATACAGATAATGTAACACGTACAGATCGTACTACGGATTATGTCACATACCGTAACAATGTAAGAACAGATAATTACGGAAATGTGAAGTATTCAAAGATTAACAAAGACATTCACGATACTCGTAATAACGTTGGATACAATTATTACCGTGATGTAAATTATCACGGACAAATAGCGAATCCGTCTCCAACTCGTAATATAACGACTCCGTATCCAACTCGTAACGTTACGATGAACAATGCGTACGTTAACAATGATGGTAAAACAGCTGAAGCTATTACCAATCGTGTAAAGGGTATGGCTAACGTGGAACGTGTTTCTACTGTTGTGCGTGGTAATGATGTTGTCATTGCAGTAAAATCTCGCAGTGGAACAGATGAAAAAGCATTAACAGATGATATTCGCAAAGCTGTTGCACCACTTGTTAATAATCGCAATGTCTATGTAACAGCAAAAGAAGATATGTTTACTCGTGTTGACACGATTAGCACAAGTCTTCGAAATGGAACATTTACAAACGATTTAAATCGTGATGTAACAAATCTGTTCCGAGATCTTCGTACGAATGTAACTAATGTAGTGCGATAATGGGAAGAAGGGGAAATAACATTTCCCCTTCTTTTTACTTGAATGAATTTTATAATCATAATCCTGTAAAAAAACATGTGCATCTTTTAAATATAAAAAGTTGCCGATACATATGAAAATAAAATGAGTAACTTTTATATTTTTAATGAACAAGCGGAACGAGCGTAGAGTAAATAAAAAAGAACGCTTACCCATTTTTGGGGTGGCGGTCTTTTTTCGTTAATTATATCAACCAGTGTCTCCATCAGCTAAACGTTGAATATTAATAGCTTTTTGAGTTTCAAATGGTGTATATGTACCTACTGCTACAATTGTAACCACCAGTATTCCGAGTATTATCTTTTTCATTTTAATGCCTCCTTTTTAAAAATTTCTTTTTTTGCTTGGTGACTTAAATAGAAGTATTGGCTGGCTTTAGTATGATTGTTTTCAATATAAAATTGAATTGCCACTATTTCAGCGTATTCTTGGACATACTCATATAATTTTTCTCTTTTGAAGTAATCCATTCCTGCTAATACTGTTTTCTCTAAGTGTTCAGCAGGAACCTTTTTATTCATCTCTCTTAGAATTGTGAAACGATATTGATATTCTTTATTCCCCAATTCATTACAGATAGTCAAACCTTTCTCAATAAGTTCTTCAGCAATGTCTGTTTCCTTTAATTTAAAATGTTCCCTAGCTTTAATAAAGATAGCCTTATAATTGTTTGGTGAATTTTTAGTAACTTCAGAAAGATAACGAATAGCTAATTCGGATAAATTTTGACTTGCATACATCAAGCCTAAATTATGTCGCACTAATAAAATTGCTTTTTCGTTTTTTTGTTTTTGGAATACGCTCATAGCAGAAACAAAGTACTCTTCAGCCATTTCAAATTCGCCTAAATGTGTACAAGATAATCCGAGAAGGTTATCGCAATAAGCTATTTTTAATTCGTATCCTGAATGTTTAGAGAATATTTTTTTTGCTTTTGTTCCTTGCTTAGTAGCTAAAAGTGCTTGATGAATATGATAATGATATGTTGCTAGGTTATAATAAAACTCAGCTTTTTCAAGTTCATCAGGAATGTGATTCAGTAGCATTTCAGCTTTATCGTAATGTTCTTTAGCAAGAGTATAATTACCGATTGCGTTAGAATGGATTGCTTTATAAAAACAATAATAATATGCTAAGAAATTATCCGTTGGTGTAACGAACGATTCAATTTTATCAAAGCTACTTTTTGAGATGCTCAAATTGTCAACTAAATAGCTATATCCAAAATCTAAAAGATGGTAGTAAAGTAATAAATTTGAGTCTTCGTAGTTATTGTGAATCGAGTTATCAATTTCTTCTTTTAAGCGATTGGCGTTATTTATATTACGTGAACGAATTTCTTGATACCAATCTTGTAATAATCTCTTAATTTGTTCATTCCCCGTGATTTGGACGCTCATAAAATCCCTCCTTTTATTTTCGACATGTGTTTGTAAAGAATGCTAACAAAAATAGAATATAATAGTAGCTGTTTTGTATATTTTTCGGAAAATTCAGTACGATAAAAGTGAAATGTGATGAATTTTCTTCTTGCTTTCTTGAGAGGTTAATGTTATATTAACAAAGCGATGAGCTAATTTACGTAAGACGAGAGATATGCTTAATTGCTAAACACGCGGATGTGGCCGCCTGGTCTCTCGCCGTAAAACGCATCAAGACGCCTGCATGACAGGCGTCTTTCTTATTATATAGAAAACTGTAGCGGAGTAGGATAAAAATCTTATTCTGCTTTTTTGTTGTTTCTTCCGGCTATTCGCAGGCAATAAGGCCCCCATCTCAAGATTCAAAGAGAAACGAGAAGTGAGGGGGAAAAAACCACTGCTGGAAGTCTCACTCTATCTTTTAAACGTGTTTTTTGTATGGTCTAGCTTCTTCCGTCTAAGAACATTCTGCATGAGAAGGCAAAGTTCGCTCGATGGACAAAAGAACTATAGTCTAAGGGGATAACAGTCGATGCCGCTTTGCTAGGGGATAAAACTTCTATTTTCGGTCAAACTATAAATAGAAGTTTTTTATTTTCCCTAAAAGAGGTGACAGCATATGAAATTCATGATTATTGCAATGCAAATCGTGCTAGCTGTGTTTTGTTTTTATCATGAATCGAGTGTAGCATCGGCAGAGAGTTCGGGTAATGCAGTGCAACAGGAACCTCAAATTACAATCATGTTGCAGCGTATATATTTAGACGGGGAAGTGAGCCAGGAAATTTTTAGAGACAAGGTTGTGAATTTAGAAAAGCTTTTAGAACAATATAAAGAGTGGCAACTTGTTGATCGAGATGATATACAAGTTGTATTGCAAAAGCGTATTGATGATATTTCACCATTATTAAAAACAAGCGGTTATTTTGGGGTTTCGAAAGAGGGGATTCTCCAAATTTTTAACGGTGTGCCAGAAACTGATAATGTCATTCATTCCTTCTTTCAAATTGATATGAAAAAGATGGAGAGTTATCAGCGTGAACGGTTAAAGCGCGGGATTCGGGTGAAATCAAAAGAACGATTTATGGAAGTAATGAAGAATATGGAGCACTATTCTATGAGTAATGGAAACAGTCGTAGCTTAAAATAGCTACGACTGTTTTTTATCCCGCTATTTGCGGACAGTAAGATCCCCCATCTCAAGATTTAGAGAGAAGCGAAAAAGATAGGGGAGGGATGAAAAACATTGATGGAAGTTTCGTTTTACTTTTGTTTTTTAATGATTTTTGTGCTATTCATTTTTTGAGGGTGCTCAGTCAATATGAAATTGAGAAGATAGAATAGAGAACATTTGTTGGGGGAATCTCGCATTTATATCATTATTTATGTTAAAATGGAATACATGATTTGAGAGGGAGAGATACAGTTTTGTTTGAATATATTACAGGTTATGTGGAATATGTAGGACCGGAATATATCGTTCTTGACCATAACGGAATTGGTTATCAAATTTTTACGCCAAATCCGTATGTATTCCAAAGAAGTGAACAAGAACTTCGTGTATATACATATCATTATGTAAGAGAAGATATCATGGCCCTTTACGGATTTAAAACGCGTGAAGAGCGTTTGTTATTTACAAAGCTTTTAGGTGTATCGGGGATTGGACCAAAGGGTGCGCTTGCGATTTTAGCTTCTGGTCAAACAGGGCAGGTTGTACAAGCGATTGAACATGAGGATGAAAAATTCTTAGTAAAGTTCCCAGGCGTCGGAAAGAAAACAGCGCGTCAAATGATTTTAGACTTAAAAGGAAAATTGGCAGATGTTGTGTCGGATGCTTTTGTTGACTTATTTTCAGATGTAGAGCGTTTCGATGAGAAGAAAGGAACATCTGCGGAGCTTGATGAAGCGCTGGAAGCACTTAGAGCGCTTGGATATGCAGAGCGAGAAGTGTCTCGCGTCGTGCCAGAATTATTAAAAGAGTCACTTACAACGGATCAATATATTAAAAAGGCACTTAGTCTTTTACTAAATGGTAAGAGGTGAGTAGAATGGACGAACGTCTTGTCTCAGGAGAATCCGTATATGAAGATGTGGACTTAGAATATTCGTTAAGGCCACAAACGCTCCGTCAATATATTGGCCAAGATAAAGCAAAGCATAATTTAGAAGTATTTATTGAAGCGGCAAAAATGCGTGAAGAAACGTTAGATCATGTATTATTATATGGGCCACCGGGACTTGGGAAAACGACATTAGCAAACATTATTGCGAATGAAATGGGAGTGAATATTCGTACAACGTCAGGACCGGCAATTGAACGACCGGGTGATTTAGCAGCAGTATTAACTGCACTTCAACCGGGCGATGTTTTATTCATTGATGAAATCCATCGTTTGCATCGTTCGATTGAAGAAGTATTATATCCAGCGATGGAAGATTTCTGTCTTGATATTGTAATTGGAAAAGGTCCGACAGCGCGCTCTGTTCGGCTTGATTTGCCTCCGTTTACACTAGTTGGTGCAACAACGCGTGCAGGTGCATTATCGGCACCGCTTCGAGATCGTTTCGGTGTATTGTCTCGTTTAGAATATTACACAGTTGATCAGTTATCAGCCATTGTAGAACGTACAGCAGAGGTGTTTGAAGTTGAAATTGATTCGTTGGCTGCCTTAGAAATTGCAAGACGTGCACGAGGTACACCGCGAATTGCGAATCGTTTACTGCGCCGTGTACGTGATTTTGCGCAGGTGCGCGGTGATGGAACCGTTACGATGGATATTACGCAAATGGCACTCGAACTACTGCAAGTAGATAAACTTGGATTAGATCATATCGATCATAAATTATTGCTTGGTATTATTGAAAAATTCCGCGGCGGTCCAGTTGGATTAGAAACAGTTTCAGCCACGATTGGGGAAGAATCTCATACAATTGAAGATGTGTATGAGCCTTATTTGTTGCAAATTGGCTTTCTGCAAAGAACACCAAGGGGCCGCATTGTTACACCGCTTGCATATGAACATTTTGGAATGGAGATGCCGCAAGTATGATGGATATGCCAAAGCTGCTTATTACGGCTGGTATTCTTTTAATTGTTACGGGATTAGCTTGGAAGCTTATAGGAAGGCTTCCAGGTGATATTTTTGTGAAAAAGGGAAACGTTACCTTTTATTTTCCTATTGTTACGTGTATTGTGATAAGTATTGTATTATCTTTTATTATGTATGTCATAAATCGATTTAGATAGAAATAGGTGAACTTAGTTATGGATATTAATTTGTTTGATTTTCATTTACCAGAAGAACTTATTGCACAAGTACCGCTTGAAGATCGTGAAACATCAAGATTAATGATGTTAGATCGTGAGACAGGTGAAATTCAGCATAAGCATTTCACTGACATTCTTTCTTATTTACATGAGGGCGATTGTTTAGTTTTAAATGAAACGAAAGTGATGCCTGCGCGTTTGCACGGTGTAAAAGAAGATACAGGTGCACATATTGAAGTGCTTTTATTAAAGCAAGAAGATGGAGATACTTGGGAGACGCTTGTTAAACCTGCAAAACGTGTGAAAGAAGGAACGGTAATTTCTTTTGGTGAGGGCAAACTAAAAGCAACATGTGTCGGAGCCGGTGAACAAGGTGGCCGTCATTTGAAATTTTCGTATGACGGTATTTTCTATGAAATTTTAGACGAGCTTGGTGAAATGCCACTTCCTCCATATATTAAAGAAACGCTTGAAGACCGCGATCGTTATCAGACGGTATTTGCACGTGAAGTTGGTTCAGCAGCGGCTCCAACAGCGGGACTTCATTTTACAGAAGAACTGTTAGAAAAGCTGAAGCAAAAAGGTGTTCATTTAGCATTTATTACATTGCATGTTGGACTTGGGACATTTAGACCGGTTTCTGCAGATACAATTGAAGAGCATCATATGCATGCAGAGTATTATCATATGTCAGCGGAAACAGCAGATTTGCTAAACAATGTAAAACAAAAAGGCGGTCGTATTATCACTGTTGGTACAACATCAACACGTACGCTTGAAACAATTGCAACAGACAATAATGGCAAACTTTGCGCAGCTTCTGGCTGGACTGATATTTTTATGTATCCAGGATATGAATTTAAAGCAATCGATGGTTTAATTACAAACTTCCACTTGCCAAAATCAACATTAATTATGCTTGTGAGCGCATTTGCAGGGAGAGAAAATGTTCTGCATGCGTACAATGAAGCTGTAAAAGAAAAGTATCGTTTCTTTAGCTTCGGTGATGCAATGTTTGTTGCATCTCATTCTAAAGTTGAGAAGAAATAAAAAGGAGCAACAATATGACAGCAATACGTTATGAATTAATTAAAACATGTAAACAAACAGGCGCACGTTTAGGCCGCGTTCATACACCGCATGGCTCATTTGAAACGCCAATCTTTATGCCAGTTGGAACACTTGCGACAGTAAAAACGATGTCACCAGAAGAGCTAAAAGCAATGGATGCAGGTATTATTTTAAGTAATACGTATCATTTATGGCTTCGTCCGGGTCATGAAATTGTACGCGAGGCAGGCGGTCTACATAAGTTTATGAACTGGGATCGTTCGATTTTAACAGATTCCGGTGGCTTTCAGGTGTTTAGTTTAAGTGACTTCCGTCGCATTGAAGAAGAAGGTGTTCATTTCCGCAATCACTTAAATGGAGATAAATTATTCTTATCGCCAGAAAAGGCAATGGAAATTCAAAATGCACTTGGTTCTGATATTATGATGGCATTTGATGAGTGTCCGCCGTTTCCAGCGACATTTGAGTATATGAAAAAATCAGTAGAGCGTACGAGCCGTTGGGCAGAGCGCTGTTTAAAAGCGCACCAGCGTCCGCAGGATCAAGGTTTATTTGGTATTGTACAGGGCGGAGAGTTTGAAGAACTTCGTCGCCAAAGTGCACGCGACCTTGTTTCAATGGATTTTCCAGGTTATGCAGTTGGTGGGTTATCTGTTGGAGAACCGAAAGATATTATGAACCGTGTGCTTGAATTTACAACGCCGCTTCTTCCAGATAACAAGCCTCGTTATTTAATGGGTGTTGGATCACCAGATTCGTTAATTGACGGTGCAATCCGCGGTATTGATATGTTCGACTGTGTACTTCCAACTCGTATTGCACGAAACGGTACGTGTATGACAAGTGAAGGTCGTTTAGTTGTAAAAAACGCAAAATTTGCGAAAGACTTTGGTCCGCTTGATCCGAATTGTGATTGTTATACATGTAAAAACTATTCACGTGCGTACATTCGCCACTTAATGAAATGTGATGAAACATTCGGAATTCGTTTAACGTCTTACCACAACCTGCATTTTCTGTTAAAATTAATGGAGCAGGTGAGACAAGCTATTCGTGAAGACCGTCTTGGAGACTTCCGTGATGAGTTCTTTGAACAGTATGGCTTTAATAAACCAAATGCTAAAAATTTCTAATACATAATAATTAAGGAGGAATAAAAGATGAATCCAGGTATGATGAATATTATCATGATCGTTGCGATGTTTGTGATTTTCTACTTCTTATTAATTCGCCCGCAACAAAAGCGTCAAAAGGCAGTAGCACAAATGCAAAGCGAACTGAAAAAAGGCGATGCAATCGTAACAATTGGCGGCATGCATGGTACAATTGAATCTGTAACTGATACAACAATCGTGATTAAATCTGGTGGTTCACACCTTACATTTGATCGCAGTGCGATTCGTGAAATTGTAAAAAACTAATAAAAAAAGCCCTGAACGCAGGGCTTTTTTTTATTGTGTCCGTTTACCGATATTAACTCCAAGTATACCCCCGATTGTACTTGCAGCAATAAGTACTAGTTGGTAAAGAAGCTGTGCGTTTGATAATGCTGATGAAAAGCCTAAATAGTTTACAAGAAATACGAGAACAGCAAATGATACTCCAGTCGATCCACCGACAAACCAGCCTTTTCCTTGAGCCTTTACTCCAGCAACAAATCCCGCAATTACTGTCGATACAAGCGCGAGTACAAGAAGTGAGATAGATAAGGTCCTTTCATTTATGTTTGTAAATTTCAATAATAATGCGATTATAATACTTGTCAAGCTAGCGAAAATCAGTAAGGTAACGATGCCGAATCCAACTGCAATTGATAATTTTTTCGTTCCATCCATAGAGCATCTCTCCTTTCTAATACAAGCATATTTCTTCTTTTGCTAAGTTAGACTAGTTTCTTTTTGTACGGGGAAACTAATATGTAGGAATTGAAAGGAGAAAGGAAATAAAAGATGGAACTACTTCAAATTGTCTTTCGAACAATTGTCTTATATAGTGTCATGTTAATTATTTTTCGTCTAATGGGAAAACGTGAGATTGGGGAATTGAGCGTTTTGGACTTAGTCGTTTTTATTATGCTTGGTGAAATGGCAGTTATTGCGATTGAAAATATGGATAAGGCAATGTGGCATCAACTTGTTCCGATGGTGCTTATTATGATTATTCAAATTGCTTTATCTTTTATCTCGCTAAAAAGCCAGCGTCTTCGTCATGTATTAGAAGGGGAACCGGCTATTATCGTGCGCGAGGGGAAAATCGATGAGAAGCAAATGCGTAAACAGCGTTATAATATGGATGATTTACTTATGCAACTGCGTGAGCAAAGTATTGGTGATATACGTGACGTGGAATATGCCATTTTAGAGCCATCTGGAAGATTATCGGTATTTGAAAAACAAAAAAGTAAAAAAAGTAAAAATGACACACCATTATTTTCAGTTCCGCTTATTATTGATGGAGAAATTCAGAAAAAACATTTATACATGATGGAACATACTGATATGTGGCTGGAAGATAAACTGAAGAAATTGGGATATAAGGATATTGAAGACATTTCATATTGTAGTTTTCAAAATGGCCAGTTTTTCGTGGACTTAAAAGATAAATAAAAAGTTGCTCCTTAAAATAGGCAGCAACTTTTTATTTTAAAAAGGAGAATTTACGAATGATGGGCAGTCTAAGTAATTCTTGTTTTCTAATAAGGCCAAAGAGAATTAAAAGGAAGATATAAAGTGCCGTAGTGAATAGTATTTCCCATAATGTTTGCATGCCAAGTGAAGGCGAAAAGAAGATGTGTTTATGCATATAGAAACCTGCTCCTCCGGAAATGATTATGGCAAGCAATCCGTATACATAATCTTTTATATAAATAGTAAACGTGATTTTTTTTAACACTGTTGCATAGTGAAGTAAGGTAACCGTAACGATATTTGCTGCGATTGCAAGTGCCACGCCCATCATTTGAAATTCTGGCTGCGAGGCAAGGACGAAAATAACAAGTAATTTCACAATGGCTCCAATAAACGTGTTCATCATCGCAGCACGCGCCAAATTTAAGGCTTGTAATACCGATGTGAGCGGTCCTTGAAAATAGTGAAATAAAAAGCAAGGTGCTAGTACTTGAATGAAAAGGGTTGCACTGTCTGAACCGTACATAAGAGTTAAAATCGGTGCGGCGAATACGTATAGAATAACAACAGACCATCCTCCTGTAATAAGAGAGATACGTATTGCTTGCTGCAATCTATGCTCTACTAAACGGTGCTGCTTTTTGGCGTTTGCTTCGCTAATGGAAGGAACGAGCGCCGTTGAAAGAGCGTAGGTAATAAAAGCTGGCAGAGACAAAAGTGGAAAGGCATATCCATTTAATATACCGTATTGCTGCGTTGCAATAGAGGCTGCAACTCCGGCAATTGCTAAACTTTGCATGACAACAATCGGTTCGAAAAAATAAGAAATGGATCCGATTAAACGGCTTCCTGTTGTAGGAAGTGCAATATCCATTAAAGAATAAAAAGTACCTTTGCTTTCTTTCACGGTACTTACAAAATGAGATCGAATGGAAAGATGCTTTTCTCTTTGAAACAGCGTTAACAGAAATAAGAGGGAAGCGACTTCTCCGAGCACAGCGGATAGCATTGCGCCCGCTGCAGCGTATTCTACTCCATATGGTAAGAAAAAGCGGATGCATACTGCAATAATTGTAATGCGAACAACTTGTTCTAGTACTTGTGCGTAGGCGCTTGGCTTCATATTTTGTCTTCCTTGGAAATAACCGCGCAGCACAGAGGAAACAGCAATAACAGGTACAACAGGTAAAATAGCGATTAATGGATAATAGGTCCTTTTATCAGTTAATAATGTTTCTGCTAATAAAGGAGCAAGAAGCATAATTCCGACTGTTAATAGAATACTAATGACAGAGGTAATGGCTAATGAAACAGTTAATATTTTTTTTACTTGTTGTTTATCATGTTTAGCTTCTGCTTCAGCGACTAGTTTTGCAATGGCAACTGGGAGACCGATTTGCGTAATGGTGATAGCTAATATAAATGTTGGAACAGCCATCATATATAGTCCAACACCTTCTTCTCCTAAAATGCGTGCCATTACAATGCGATTAATGAAGCCTAAAATTTTCGTGATAAAACCAGCGAACATTAAAATAAAAGCGCCTCGTAAAAAGGTTTGTTTCGTCATAGTTTTCTCCTACCTTCTCAAAATCAATGGAATGATTTACAATAATTTATATGCATTTATAAGGCAAGCATGACAAGCATTTGAAATAAGGAACGTGAGATAAGAAGGAGATGAACTGGAAGTGGTTGGAAAAGAAGAGTTAATCGAGGCATACCGGGAACAGTTAAGAATCGTCTTAGAAAGCAAAGTAGAAGAGTTTCAAATGCTCGGCTACGATCGTGTTACAATGGAAGACGTTTGGAAATGTTTAAAGACCCGAAAGTGGAAAAAAGTAGCTAGCGATGTCAGATTGTATGAGCTTGTAAATGATGTGTTAACATTAACACCTAACGATTACATGACATTTTTAACGATGAAGGCGTATCAAGCACCGCTTTGGTCGTTCGAAGAATATGAAAATAAATAACAGGTTGTAATTGGTTTGTTCTTCCTCTTGCAGTATAATAATGAGTATTGATAAAGAGGTGATTTTGGAACAAGGGCCTTTGTTCAAAGGAGGAACAAGAAACATATGGCAAAGCGAAGCAGTAGGATCGTTGCCTTTTTCCTCGTTGTGTTATTAATTGGAGGAATCATTGGAACAACGACAAAAAACATTACAAAAGGAATTAACCTCGGGCTTGATCTTCGAGGCGGTTTTGAAATTTTATATGAAGTAAAGCCAGCGAAAAAAGGGGATAAAATTACCCATGATACCCTTGTGAGTACGGTTGGTGCACTAGAAAAACGTGTAAACGTTCTTGGTGTAAGTGAACCGAATATCCAAATTGAAGGAAATGATCGTATTCGTGTGCAGCTTGCTGGAGTAAAAGATCAGAAGCAAGCACGAGACGTGTTATCGACGCAAGCGAAATTAACATTTCGTGATGTAAATGATAACATTCTTATGGATGGTTCAGATTTAGCGACGAATGGAGCAAAGCAAACGTTTGATGAACAAGGCCGTCCAAGCGTTAGCCTAAAATTAAAGAGTGCTGATAAGTTCCGTGCAGTAACTGAAAAAGTATCTAGCATGCCGCAACCAACAAATTTAATGGTGATTTGGCTTGATTTTGAAGAAGGAAAAGATTCTTACAAGGCAGAAGCAGCGAAGCCGAAGCCAAAATATTTATCAGCAGCTACTGTGAATCAAGTATTTAATCAAGCGGAAGTATCTATTGTTGGTGGAAACTTTACAGTAGAAAGTGCAAAGCAACTTTCAGATTTGTTAAATGCTGGGGCACTTCCTGTTGATTTAAAAGAGGTATATTCAACTTCTGTTGGAGCAAAATTTGGAGAGCAAGCATTGCAAAAAACAATTTTTGCAAGTGCGATTGGTATCGCTCTTATTTTCTTATTTATGATTGTATTCTATCGTCTACCAGGTCTTGTAGCGGTAATCATGCTTGGTTTATATATTTACATAACGTTACTCGTATTCAATTGGATGCACGCGGTTCTAACCTTACCGGGTATAGCGGCACTAGTGCTCGGGGTCGGAATTGCGGTTGATGCAAACGTTATTACATATGAAAGGCTAAAAGAAGAACTGCGCATCGGAAAATCGATGTTGTCAGCATATCGCGCAGGTAATCAGCGTTCGTTATCAACGATTTTAGATGCGAATGTTACAACACTTGCGGCAGCTGCTGTCTTATTTGCATACGGTACAAGCTCTGTTAAAGGATTTGCGACAAGTTTAATTG
Organism: Bacillus sp. CGMCC 1.60114; assembly: GCF_042676365.1. Taxonomy (NCBI): domain Bacteria; kingdom Bacillati; phylum Bacillota; class Bacilli; order Caryophanales; family Bacillaceae; genus Bacillus; species Bacillus sp. CGMCC 1.60114. The sequence continues at coordinate 227,205 of NZ_JBHTHG010000007.1, read as the reverse complement.
TGAGTATTTTCGTCGGCTTCCTTACAAATGTATACGGTACGCGCTTCTTACTTGGCTTACTTGTAAAGAGTCGTTACTTTGATAAAAAATATTCTTACTTTGGTGTAAAACCGAAAGAAATCATTCCGTTATCCAAAGGTGTAGAACATGCACCAACGAAATTTGACCGTGTTAACTTTGTTAATATTGGACATAAGTTTTTCTGGTTCTCTGTTGTTGTGATGATTCTAGGTGCGATTATTTTACCAATCTTTAAATTGAATCTTGGGATTGACTTTGCAAGCGGTACGCGCATGGACATTAAAACAAATCAATCCATAACGGTTTCACAAGTACAACAAGAGTTACATGATTTAAAAGTAGATGTGAAGAAAGAAGATATCGTGCCGACAGGTACTGATAATAAAGGATTTGCTGTTCGGACAATTGGTGTACTATCAAAAGACGATATTGCGAAAGTGAAAACATTCTACCATGATAAATATGGTACAGAACCAAACGTAAGTACAGTTTCTCCGACAATTGGAAAAGAAATTGCACGAAATGCACTTATTGCAGTGCTAATTGCTTCTCTTGTTATCATTTTATATGTGAGTATTCGTTTCCGCTTCACATATGCGTTATCGGCAGTGTTAGCATTGTTACATGATGCGTTCTTCATTATCATTGTATTTAGCTTACTTCACCTAGAAGTTGATTTAACGTTTATCGCAGCAGTGTTAACGATTATCGGTTATTCTATTAATGACTCGATTGTTACGTTTGACCGAAACCGTGAGTTATATAAACAGAAACAAAAAATTCGTACTGTAAGTGATTTAGAAGAGATTGTGAATTCTAGTATTCGTCAAACGATCGGTCGTTCTATTAATACGGTCATGACAGTGTTACTACCTGTTATAACATTATTAATTTTTGGCAGTGAGTCATTGCGAAACTTCTCAATTGCATTATTTGTCGGTTTAATTGTTGGTACGTATTCTTCAGTTTTCGTTGCATCCCAAATTTGGCTGATGCTTGAAAGCCGTCGTTTGAAAAAAGGAAAAGGTCAGAAGAAAGTTGAAGTAAATACGTCTGAACCGCAAGTATAAGTAAAATCACTTAAGTTTGAATAAAAAGAGATGCCTCATTGTAGGCATTTCTTTTTTGTTCGGGGATAAAATAAAGTGTAGGTTGGCGAAAGAAAGGATTTCGGTTATGGAAAAAGATGAACGTTTTAAACAAGCGGAATTTGGAGCGATTGTTGGAATTGTCGGTAATATTGTGCTTGCAATTATAAAAGCGATTATTGGATATGTTGGGAATAGTAAGGCGCTTATGGCAGATGCTGTTCATTCTGGTTCGGACGTCATTGGCTCGTTAGCGGTTCTTTTTGGACTGCAGGCAGCAAAGCAACCGCCTGATGACGATCATCCATATGGACATGGAAAAGCGGAATCGATCTCAGCGATTATCGTAGCTGTTCTTTTATTTATTGTCGGAATTGAAATTGTTATCTCTTCTATTAAAGCTTTTACACAAGTGCTAGAGCCACCACGCTGGATTACTGTTATTGCTGTGCTTCTTTCCATTGTTGTGAAAGAAGCGATGTTTCGCTACAAATATAAGTTAGGTAAAAGGATAAAAAGTGATGCCATTATTGCAAACGCGTATGAGCATCGTTCGGATGTATTCTCATCATTTGCGGCTTTAATTGGGATTGGAGCGGCGATTATAGGAAGTAAAATGGGGGTGGATTGGCTTGTATATGCCGATCCAGTTGCCGGTTTATTTGTATCTTTACTCGTTATAAAAATGGCTTGGGATATTGGAAAAGAAGCGATTCATACAACGCTGGATCATGTACTTCATGAGGAAGATATCGTTCCGATGAGGGAAGCCGTTATGCAAGTGGAAGGAGTAAAGAAAATAGGTTCGCTATACGCAAGAGAGCATGGACACTATGTTATTGTTGATATTAAAGTGTCTGTTGATCCGTACATTACGGTAGAAGATGGACATCGCATTGGTAAACATGTGAAAGAAGTGCTCATGCAGCAAGACAATGTGCAAAATGTTTTCGTGCACATTAATCCATATTCTCCTGATTAATGTAAGAGAAGGAGAAAAACTGCCCGTAAGAGTCCGATTGGCAGGGCTAACCTTTAGCAAAAAACGCTAAAGGAAGTTTCGCTTTATCCCGCTCAAAGGGACAGTAGAGCTGTAGTGAATGCAGAGAAGGAACTGTCCCTAAGAGCCCGATTGGTTCGACTAACCATTTTTGGAAAAGGGCGCTCCAAAAATAGAAGTCTCACTTTATTGTCACCCCTTAGTCTGTCTAGTATAATGGATAGGTTAAGGGGTGATTTCGTTGTTACAAGCGAAGACGCGTTGGAAAGAAAAGTGTAATAATGAGGAACTTGTAGGACAATTGACAAATAAACTTCAATTGTCGCCTCTTGTTACCTCGCTATTATTAAATAGAGGTTTAGATACAGAAGAAAAGATTTTGGATTTTTTAAATACAGAACAGCAAGAATTTCATGATCCATTTTTACTTGAAGGTATGGAACGTACGGTAGAACGTGTGCAACAAGCTATTCAGAATGGAGAGCAAATTTTAATTTTTGGTGATTATGATGCGGACGGTGTTAGCAGTACAACCGTTTTATTTTTAGCATTGCAAGAACTTGGGGCGGATGTAGAGTTTTATATTCCGAACCGATTTACAGAAGGATATGGACCGAATGAAGAAGCATTTCGCTGGGCTCATCGTGCTGGCTTCTCGCTTATTATTACGGTTGATACAGGAATTGCAGCTGTTCATGAAGCTCAGGTTGCAAAGGAACTAGGCATTGATTTAATTATTACCGATCATCATGAGCCACCGCCAGAATTACCGGAAGCTTTAGCAATTATTCATCCGAAGTTAGACGGTGGTGTGTATCCATTTCACTATTTAGCAGGTGTTGGCGTTGCGTTTAAAGTTGCTCATGCATTGCTTGGGAGTGTACCAGAACATTTATTAGAAATTGTAGTTATTGGTACAGTAGCGGATTTAGTGCCTCTTTATGGTGAAAACCGCCTGCTTGTGCAGCGTGGATTGAAAAAGTTGCGAACAACGCAGCGAGTAGGATTACAAGCACTGTTCAAAGTTGCTAATATTTCGCAAGGTGAAATTACAGAAGAGAGTGTTGGTTTTGCGATTGGACCACGCATTAATGCAGTTGGGCGCTTAGAAGATGCAACGCCAGCCGTACATTTACTACTGTCAGAAGATGTAGAAGAAGCAAAAGAACTTGCACAAGAAATCGATGAACTGAACAAATTGCGAAAAGATATTGTAAAAAAAATTACGGAAGAAGCAATTGCGGAAGTGGAAGCACATTATCCGCCAGAAGAGAATAAAGTATTAGTTCTTGCAAAAGAAGGTTGGAATCCAGGTGTAATTGGGATTGTTGCTTCAAAGCTCATAGATCGCTTTTATCGTCCGACAATTGTATTAAGCATTGATCCCGAAAAAGGGACGGCAAAAGGATCTGCGCGTAGTATTGAAGGCTTTGATTTGTATGCCAATTTATCAGATTGCCGGGACATTTTACCGCATTTTGGCGGACATCCAATGGCTGCTGGTATGACTCTTAGTATGAATGATGTCGATGAACTGCGCCGACGCTTAAATGAGCAAGCTGCGGCTCAGCTATCAGATGAAGATTTTATTCCAGTTACTGCAGTAGATGTAGTGTGTAAAGTGGAAGATGTGACGCTTGCTGCAATTGAAGAAATGCAAAAGCTTGCTCCGTTTGGGATTGGAAATCCAAAGCCACGCATCGCTGTGAAGGATGCAGGTCTTGAAAGTATTCGTGCAATTGGTTCTGATGGTTCGCATTTGAAAATGACCCTTCGTGATGGACAAGCAACATTAGATAGCGTTGGCTTTGGCTTTGGCGCATTGGCAAAAGAAATTTCTCCTGTAGCGCACGTATCTATCGTTGGAGAAGCTTCTATTAATGAATGGAATAATTTCCGTAAACCGCAAATTATGATTCAAGATATTGCTGTAGAAGCTTGGCAATTATTTGATTGGCGCAGCATGCGTAATGTAGAAGCAAATCTAGCCGATCTTTCACGTGATAAGCTGACAATCATGTATTTTAAGGAAGAAGCATTGCAAAAGTTTTCTTTAGAAGCGTATACAGATTATCTCGTACACGCTAAAGAAGTGACAACATTAGAAGGTCGTTACGTTGTTGTTCTTGATTTACCAGATGCGACAGAAGATTTAAAGCGCGTATGTGAAAAAGGGTTTCCAGACCGTATTTATACTGTTTTTTATCAAGAAAACAATCATTTATTTAGTACTGTTCCAACGAGGGAACATTTTAAATGGTACTATTCATTTTTACATCAAAAAGCACCATTCTCTCTTCGACAATACGGAGAGCAACTTTGTCGTCATAAAGGTTGGTCAAAAGATACAGTAAATTTCATGACACAGGTGTTTTTTGAGTTAGAATTTGTTACAATAAAAGACGGTGTCATTTTTATGGCAGAAGAAATGAAAAAGCGTGATTTAACTGAATCAAACACGTATCGTGAGAAAATAAACCATTTACAATTAGAAAAGGAACTGGTTTATAGCACATATCAGCAATTATATGCATGGTTTGAAACGATTCGTAATCATAAAGAAGTAGAACAGTTAGGATAAAGGATTTGTATTTACAACCTTTTTATATTTGAGGAGGATTCATAAATATGGATTTCAAGCAACATATTGCAATTGTACCGGATTATCCGAAAGAAGGTATTGTCTTTAAAGATATTACACCTTTAATGAATGATGGAAAAGCATACAAAGCAGCAACGGATGCAATCGTTGAGTATGCAAAAAAAAGAAATATCGACCTTGTAGTAGGACCAGAAGCTCGTGGTTTTATTATTGGATGTCCAGTTTCTTACGCATTAGAAGTGGGTTTTGCACCAGTTCGTAAATTAGGTAAATTACCACGTGAAGTAATCAAAGTAGATTACGGTAAAGAGTATGGTAAAGATGTTTTAACAATTCATAAAGATGCGATTAGACCTGGTCAACGAGTATTAATTACAGATGACTTATTAGCTACAGGTGGAACAATTGAAGCGACAATTAAATTAGTAGAAGAACTTGGTGGTATTGTTGCAGGGATTGCATTTTTAGTAGAGCTGACTTACTTAGATGGCCGTAAAATGTTAGACGGTTATGATGTATTAGTATTAGAAAAATATTAATTGTAAACAGGGCGACATAAAGGAGTACCCGTGAATCTCTTTGAGAGGATCGGGTATTTTTATATATGCACCCTGCTATTTGTCGGCAGTAAGCCTCCATTTCAAGGTTTAGAGAAAAACCGGAAGAAGATAGGTGAGGGAGAACTGCTGGCATGTGTCCGATTGGCTCAACTAACCATCAGTGGGAATGAATCTCCGTTGATGGAAGGTTCACTTTATCAAAAAGTAAAGTGAAATGTTTCTAAAATCTTTTCCTTTTCACAATTCACAATCATTGCGTTATAATGATAAGATAAAAATTATTCTAATTGGCAAGGAAAGAGATTATGAATCTTCAATAAAAGGTGATTAGATGGCAAATGAACAAGTGCTAACAGCTGAACAGGTACTGGAGAGAGCAGGTCAATATTTACAAGATGATGATATCAATCTTGTTGCGCGCGCTTATGAATTTGCGCGTGCCGCACATAGTGAGCAATACCGAAAATCAGGGGAACCATATATCATTCATCCGATTCAAGTAGCAGGTATTTTAGTTGATTTACAAATGGATCCGTCTACTGTATCTGCCGGCTTTTTACATGATGTAGTAGAAGATACAGAGGTAACATTAGAAGATATTGAACGTGAATTTACAAAAGAGATTGCGATGCTTGTTGATGGTGTCACAAAGCTTGGGAAAATTAAATATAAATCACATGAGCAGCAACAAGCGGAAAATCATCGAAAAATGTTTATTGCAATGGCGCAAGATATTCGAGTGATTTTAATTAAGCTAGCTGACCGTCTTCATAATATGCGTACGCTGAAACATTTACCGCAAGAAAAGCAGCGTCGCATTGCAAATGAAACATTGGAAATTTTCGCACCATTAGCACATAGACTCGGGATTAATACGATTAAGTGGGAACTAGAAGATACAGCGCTTCGTTATTTAAATCCGCAGCAATATTATCGTATTGTCAATTTAATGAAACGCAAGCGTGCCGAACGTGAAGAATATTTAGATGAAGTTATGACAGAAATTCGTGACAAGTTAAAAGAAGTGGCGATTCAACCGGAGATTTCTGGTCGTCCAAAGCATATTTACAGTATTTACCGTAAAATGGCAATGCAAAATAAGCAATTCAATGAAATTTATGATTTGCTAGCTGTTCGTGTTGTCGTAAATAGTATTAAAGATTGCTACGCAGTTCTAGGTATTATTCACACGTGTTGGAAACCGATGCCAGGCCGTTTTAAAGATTATATTGCAATGCCAAAAGCAAACTTGTATCAGTCGCTGCATACAACAGTAATTGGACCGAAAGGTGATCCGCTTGAAGTGCAAATTCGCACGAAAGAAATGCATGAAATCGCAGAATACGGAATTGCGGCACACTGGGCATATAAAGAAGGACAAGCGGTTGACACAACAGGAACGCTTGAGAAAAAATTAACGTGGTTCCGTCAAATTTTAGAATGGCAAAATGAAGCCTCAAATGCAGAAGAATTTATGGAATCCTTAAAAATTGATTTATTCTCTGATATGGTGTTTGTCTTTACACCAAAAGGAGATGTAATGGAATTGCCGCTTGGTTCTGTTCCAATTGACTTTGCTTACCGTGTTCACTCTGAAATAGGGAATAAAACGATTGGTGCAAAAGTAAACGGTAAAATGGTGACTCTTGATTATAAATTAAAAACAGGTGACATCATTGAAATTTTAACATCTAAGCATTCATATGGCCCGAGTCAGGACTGGGTGAAATTAGCTCAAACATCGCATGCGAAAAATAAAATTCGTCAATTTTTCAAAAAGCAGCGCCGTGATGAGAATATTGAAAAAGGTCGCGAGCTTGTTGAAAAAGAGGTGCGAGGCCTTGAGTATGAAATGAAAGAAGTATTAGCATCTGATAACTTAAAACGCGTAGCTGAGAAATTTAATTTTGCGAATGCAGAAGATATGTTTGCAGCAGTTGGCTATAACGGTATTACCGCATCTCAAATTGTGACGCGCTTAACAGATAAATTCCGCAAGCAACGTGAAGAAGAAATAACGGAAGTAAAAGAAGTTCGGAAACCGATGAAAATTCGAAAATGGGATTCTGGTGTAAAGGTAAGTGGTACTGATAATTTACTTATCCGCTTATCAAAGTGTTGCAATCCAGTTCCAGGCGATGACATCATTGGCTATATTACGAAAGGCCGCGGTGTATCGATTCACCGTACAGACTGCGTAAATGTTCATACAGAAGAAGCGCAAGAGAGATTGCTGGACGTAGAGTGGGAAGGCAGTCCGGAAAAAGAAATTGAATACAATGTTGATATTGAAATTTCAGGATATGATCGCCGCGGTTTACTAAATGAAGTATTGCAAGCTGTAACAGAAACGAAAACATATATTTCGGCTGTTTCAGGAAGAAGCGACCGCAATAAAATGGCAACAATTCATATGTCTATTTCTATTCATAACTTACAGCATTTGAAAAAAGTTGTAGAGCGCATTAAACGAGTTCCGGAAATTTATGCGGTGCGCCGCATGATGCATTAATAGGGAGTGAATATAGATGAGAGTTGTCTTACAGCGATCAAAAGAAGCATCTGTAACAGTAAACGGTGAAATTGTAGGACAAATTCCTTTCGGCTTAACGCTATTAGTTGGAATCACACATGAAGATACAGAAAAGGATGCTACTTATATCGCTGAAAAAATTGCGAACTTACGTATTTTTGAAGATGAAAACGAAAAAATGAATTATTCTGTATTAGACGTTGGTGGACAAGTTCTTTCCATTTCGCAGTTCACGTTATACGGAGATTGCCGAAAAGGGAGAAGACCAAACTTTATGGATGCAGCAAAGCCTGACTATGCAGAGCGTTTATACGATTTCTTTAATGAAGAACTTCGTAAACAAGGGCTGCATGTAGAAACAGGACAATTTGGAGCGATGATGGACGTTCAATTAATCAATGATGGTCCGGTGACGTTGATTGTAGAGAGTAAATAGTGATGGTGGAAGAGAGGGGGATATGTTCTCCTCTCTTTTTTGTAACAGCGTATAACCTACATATCAATATGGAACACTAGTCATTAGAATTCCACTATTGAATGTGAGGGATATGCATATGCGTATGAATGAGAAAGGAAACGCTGCTACTAACGGAGCGAATCAATTGTTTAATGTGAATTTTCATGAGTTTATCTCAAAAGAATCGCAAAATACATCGCTTGAACTTGCTTCTGAATTTGGCATTTCGTTAAAAGATGTGAAAACATTAAAGAAACATCTTGGTCGTTCTTGAGAACCTTGACAACATTTGTGAATAACCGTATAGTAGTAAACAAATTCGTCTTTTTACAGTTACATATGTTATAAACCGATGATAGAGAAGAGTAGATGAGAGACACATGAAAAGAGAGGAAATGTCTAGGGCTGAAAACATTTCTGCATGATGACTGATCGAATGACACTCTGTAGGTTTCGTCTTGAACGGCACGTTGCTTAGTAGAGGTCGAACGCAATTTAAGCGTTATTAAAAAAGTGGAAGCATACGTGCTTCAATTAGGGTGGCACCACGGGTATTATACTCTCGTCCCTACTGTAGAATCAGTAGAGGCGGGAGTTTTTTATTTTTATTATTATTGAAAAAATGAGGAGGAACTGAATATGTCTATTCAAATCCCACGCGGAACGCAAGATATCCTTCCTGGTACTGTTGAACTATGGCAGTATATTGAAGGACAAGCACGTGAAATTTGTCGTCGTTACAACTATAAGGAGATTCGTACACCAATTTTTGAACACACAGAATTATTTTTACGCGGTGTTGGGGATACGACAGATATCGTGCAAAAAGAAATGTACACATTTGAAGATCGCGGAGAGCGCAGCTTAACGCTTCGTCCAGAAGGAACAGCGCCGGTTGTACGTTCTTATGTGGAAAATAAAATGTTTGGTGATGCTACACAGCCAACGAAATTATATTATATCGGGCAGATGTTCCGTTATGAAAGACCACAAGCAGGTCGTTACCGTCAATTTGTTCAGTTTGGTATTGAAGCGATTGGCAGTAATGATCCAGCAATTGATGCGGAAGTAATTGCACTTGCTGTGGAGTTTTACCGCGGTATGGGCTTAAAGAATATAAAAGTTGTTCTAAATAGCTTAGGTGATGCAGCGAGCCGTAAAGCACATCGTGATGCATTAATTGCACACTTTGAGCCTCGCATTGGTGAGTTCTGTTCAGATTGCCAATCTCGTTTAGAGAAAAACCCACTTCGTATTTTAGATTGTAAAAAAGATCGCAATCATGAATTGATGAACACAGCACCGTCTATTACAGAATACTTAAACGAAGAATCAAGCGCGTACTATGAAAAAGTACAAGAACTATTAACAATGATGGGTATTCCATTTGAGAAAGATCCAAACCTTGTGCGCGGTTTAGATTATTATCAGCACACTGTATTTGAAATTATGAGCGAAGCGGAAGGTTTTGGAGCGATTACGACGTTAAGCGGCGGTGGTCGTTATAACGGACTTGTACAAGAAATCGGCGGACCAGAAATGCCTGGTATTGGTTTTGCGATGAGTATCGAACGTTTAATTATGGCGCTGAAAGCTGAGAATATTGAATTACCAATTGCTCATCATATTGATTGTTATGTTGTAGCACTTGGTGAAAAAGCGAAAAATCATGCTGCAAAAATTGTCTTTGATCTTCGTAAGGCTGGATTAGCGGTTGAAAAAGATTACTTAGATCGTAAAATGAAGGCGCAGTTTAAATCAGCGGATCGTCTAAGTGCAAAATATGTAGCTGTATTAGGTGATGATGAATTAGAAAAAGGCATTATCAATTTAAAAGATATGGCAACGGGCGAACAAGAAGAAGTTGCGTTAGATGTATTTGCTTCTTACGTAGCAGAAAAGTCACTATAGGGGGAGAGCGAAAATGGCTGAAAGAACACATGCATGTGGAAAAGTAACAGTAGAAGCAGTTGGACAAACGGTTCAGTTAAAAGGTTGGGTACAAAAGCGCCGTGATTTAGGTGGATTAATTTTCATTGACTTGCGTGACCGTACAGGTATTGTTCAAGTTGTATTTAGTCCAGAGACTTCAAAGGAAGCGCTAGAAGTAGCAGAAACGATTCGCGGTGAATATGTGCTGCACGTAGAAGGAACAGTTGTTGAGCGCGCGGCTGGTGCAATTAATGAAAATATGGCAACAGGTCGTATTGAAGTACAAGCTACGAAAGTAAACGTACTAAATGCAGCAAAAACACCACCGATTATGATTACAGATGATACAGATGCATCAGAAGATGTTCGCCTAAAGTATCGTTACTTAGATTTACGTCGTCCAGTTATGTACAATACATTTAAAATGCGTCACGACGTAACAAAAACAATTCGTAACTTCTTAGATCGTGAAGATTTCTTAGAAGTTGAAACACCGATTTTAACGAAAAGCACACCAGAAGGAGCTCGTGATTATTTAGTACCAAGTCGTGTGCATGAAGGAGAATTTTATGCACTTCCGCAATCTCCGCAGTTATTTAAGCAGCTTCTTATGGTCGGCGGATTTGAGCGTTATTATCAAGTGGCACGTTGCTTCCGTGATGAAGACTTACGTGCAGACCGTCAGCCGGAATTTACACAAGTCGACATTGAGACATCATTCTTAACACAAGAAGAAATTCTAGAAATGATGGAACGCATGATGACGAAAGTTATGAAAGAAGCAAAAGGTGTAGAAATTAACGCGCCATTCCCGCGCATGACATATGCAGATGCAATGGCTCGCTACGGTTCGGATAAGCCAGATACACGTTTTGCGATGGAGCTTATTGATCTATCAGAATTTGCAGCAGACTGCGGTTTTAAAGTGTTTACAAGCGCTGTAGAAAGCGGTGGGCAAGTGAAAGCAATTAATGCAAAAGGTGCAGCGAGCAAATATTCTCGTAAAGACATTGATGCATTAACAGAATTCGTAAAAGTATATGGAGCAAAAGGATTAGCTTGGTTAAAAGTTGAAGAAGATGGCTTAAAAGGCCCAATCGCAAAATTCTTTAACGAAGAAGATGCAAATGCACTTATGAGCACATTAGAAGCGAATGCTGGTGACTTATTATTATTTGTTGCTGATAAGAAGAGCGTTGTTGCGGATAGCTTAGGAGCACTTCGTTTACGTCTCGGTAAAGAGCTTGAGTTAATTGATGAAAGCAAATTCAACTTCCTATGGGTAACAGATTGGCCGCTTCTTGAGTATGATGAAGATGCAGATCGTTACTTCGCAGCGCATCACCCATTCACAATGCCATTCCGTGAAGATGTTGAGCTATTAGAAACAGCACCGGAAAAAGCGCGTGCACAAGCATATGACCTTGTATTAAACGGTTATGAGCTTGGTGGTGGGTCACTTCGTATTTACGAGCGTGATGTACAAGAAAAAATGTTCAAAGCACTTGGTTTCTCACAAGAAGAAGCACAAGAACAATTTGGTTTCTTATTGGAAGCGTTCGAATATGGCACACCGCCGCACGGAGGAATTGCGTTAGGTTTAGACCGTCTTGTTATGTTACTTGCAGGTCGTACGAACCTTCGTGATACAATTGCATTCCCGAAAACAGCAAGCGCAAGCTGCTTATTAACAGAAGCACCGAGCCCAGTTGCAGATGCACAGCTTGAAGAGCTTTACTTACAATTAAAAGTCAAAGAAGAGAAGTAAGAACGAATCCTAGATGGGCATACTAACTCCATCTAGGATTTTTTGTTTTGGTATATAACTTTTTCTATACAAATAGTCGGAAAAACGCTAGAATACATGGTAGACCATTTTTGTAATAGGAGTGTAGACCGCATGTTACATCAATTTTCACGTAATGAATTAGCCTTCGGAAAAGAAGGTATTGAAATATTAAAAAATAGTACGGTTGGTATTTTAGGAATTGGCGGCGTTGGTTCGTTTGCAGCAGAAGCGCTAGCGCGTTCCGGCGTCGGTCGTCTTGTATTAGTTGATAAAGACGTTGTAGATATTACAAATGTTAATCGTCAAATTCATGCGTTACTTTCTACTGTGGGTCGTTCAAAAGTAGAATTAATGAAAGAGCGTATTGCGGACATTAACCCAGACTGCGAAGTTATCGCATTAGAAATGTTTTATACAGATGAAACATACGAAGAGTTCTTTAAGCATGGTTTAGATTTCGTAGTGGATGCATCTGATACAATTACGTTCAAAATTCATTTAATTAAACAGTGCTTGCGACGTAAAATTAAAATCATTTCAAGTATGGGCGCAGCAAATAAAATGGATCCAACTCGTTTCCGCATTGCTGATATTTCAAAAACACATACAGATCCAATTGCAAAGGTAATTCGTACGAAGCTTCGTAAAGAGGGCATTAAAAAAGGTGTGAAAGTTGTATTCTCTGACGAAAATCCGATTGTGATTCGTGAAGACATTCGAAAAGAAATCGTTCCAGATGAAAATGCGAAAATTCGCAAAGCGAAATTACCACCTTCCTCTAACGCATTCGTTCCGTCTGTGGCTGGCTTAGTTATGGCAAGTCATGTTGTGCGTGAACGTTTGAAGGATATAGAAGTAAAACGTGTAGGACAAGAATAAAAAAAGAGAGATGCATATGCATCTCTCTTTTTTTATCCCGCTATTCACGAGCAGTAAGATACCCACCTCAAGATTCACAGAGAAGCGAGGAAGATGGATAGGGGATAACCCCTCACTCATGGAAGTTTTACTTTATTGTGAAACAATTTCTAGATTTCCGTTCTCATCCATTTTGAAAATGGGTGCCATATGCTCGTTTGGCTCGTCTAATATAACAAGCTTACGAGCGCGGTCCATAATTCTGACAAGTGTTTCATAGTCTTCTTGTACAGATTGTTGTTGATTATTCAACGTTTCAAGCTTTTTCTCTAATTCTTGATTTGTTTTTCGCAGTTTTTCGAGCTGACGGCGTAATGTTTCGTTTTCAGTTTGCAACTTCTCTAATCGTGGATTGTTTTGTTCAACGTTTTGAAGAAATGAAATTACATCTTGCATCGTAAGCGATGACTGATTTACGCTGAGTTCTTCTGAAAACTCAGCATCAATTACGATACTTTTTTTCGGTTTCAAGCGCGATATTTGCTGTTTTTGTTCTGTTGCTTGTGCCCGCTTCAATTCTTTTCGCTGTTTTTTTGCAATTTGCACAGCTTCTTCATAGTTTTGCCGAACTTCTGCATTCCAACGAAAGCCGCAAGCAGCGGATGTTCGGTTTAATTGATCGCCAATTTCATCAAATGCTTTTAATTGGGTACTGCCCTCGCGAATATGACGTAAAACGGTTTCTGCTAGAAGTAAATCTTCTTCTCCAGTCCATGCATCTTGGCGCATTTTCATTGCGAAACCCCCATATTTCATGTCGTTTTCGCTTATATTACCCTTTTGATTCGGTTTTATGCGAATGTTGCAATCTTTCATAAATTGAAGCGAGTGCTTGTTCGAATTTTCCTGTTTTCTTTGGTTTATAGTATTGTTTGTTTTTTATTTTATCTGGCAAGTATTGCTGCTGAACCCACCCATTTGGATAATCGTGAGGATATAAGTAACCAATACCTCTACCGAGCGTTTCAGCGCCTTTATAGTGACTATCTTTTAAATGGGAGGGAACATCGCCTGTTTGTCCATTTCTAAGATCATGTAAGGCTGCATCAAGTGCTTTATATGCTGAATTTGATTTTGGTGATAAGCATAGTTCAATGACTGCATTTGCAAGCGGAATACGAGCTTCTGGAAAGCCAACGCGTTCTGCGGATTCAATGGCAGCTAGCGTACGAGATCCGGCTTGTGGATTTGCAAGTCCAATATCTTCGTATGCCATAATAAGCAATCGTCTGCCAATACTTTGCATGTCACCAGCTTCAATAAGGCGGGCTAAATAATGAAGGGCTGCATTTACATCGCTTCCGCGAACTGATTTTTGGAAAGCTGACAATACATCATAATGTGCATCGCCGCCTTTGTCGTGTACAAAACTTTTTTTCTGTAAACATTCTTCAGCTATTTCAAGTGAGACTTCTACTGTTTCTTCATTTGTTGTAAAGCTAGATAAGACAGCGAGCTCAAGAGCATTATAAGCAGAGCGCATATCACCGCCCGATGCGTTTGCAAAATGACGCAGAGCTTCATCTGTTACTGTTACATTGTACTCTCCTAGCCCTTTTTCCTCATCTGTTAAAGCGCGTTTTAATCCTTGTAAAATATTTTCTTCTGTTAAAGCGTGTAACTCAAAAATTTGACAACGGCTGCGAATGGCAGAATTAATTGCGTGAAATGGATTGCTTGTTGTTGCCCCGATTAACGTAATCAGCCCGCTTTCCAAGTGAGGAAGAAGAAAATCTTGTTTTCCTTTATCTAACCGATGTACCTCATCTAAAATTAAAATGAGGTGACGGTGCATTTTTGCTTCTTGGACAACAACTTCCATATCTTTTTTATTATGAGTAACGGCATTTAATAGACGAAAAGGCATCCCGATGCTGCCGGCAATGGCGCTTGCAATTGACGTTTTTCCCGTACCGGGTGGTCCGTATAAAATCATTGATTGTAAATGTTGTGCTTGTACCATCCGCCATAAAATTTTGCCTTCGCCCACTAAATGTTCTTGTCCGATAACTTCTGTAATATTTGTCGGACGCATTCGATGTGCGAGTGGTTGTTTCATATGTTCTCTCTCCTTCAGTGAACGTTCGTTGTTTATGTTATAAATTCCGAGTTATTTGATATACTTATATGTTATCATTTCTGTTAGAAAAGTTGAAATTTCTTATCATACTATATTATGCTATAATTTCAAAGGATTTTGATTTCAGAGAGTGTTCTTCCTACTAAATAAAAGAATAACTAGCCAAGTAAAAGTGAAAGATTTGAAAAGAGGTGCAACATATATGAAAATCTCAACAAAAGGCCGTTACGGTTTAACAATTATGATTGATCTTGCAAAAAAATTTGGAGAAGGTCCAATTTCATTAAAATCGATTGCTCAAGCGCACGATTTATCAGAGCATTATTTAGAGCAGCTCATTTCACCGCTTCGTAATGCTCGTCTTGTAAAAAGTACACGCGGTGCATATGGTGGATATGTATTATCAGATCAGCCAATTAACATTACAGCTGGTGATGTGATTCGTGTATTAGAAGGTCCGATTAATGTAGTAGAAATGTTAGATGAAGAGGAACCGGCACAGCGTCAGCTTTGGATACGCGTTCGTGATGCGGTGCAGGAAGTTCTTGATAGTACAACATTAGAAGATTTAGTACGCTATGAAGAAGAAAACAACGGTGGTTATATGTTTTACATTTAATTCCGTGTGTAACGATTTGGAAAGAAGGAGATATGATGGAACGCATTTATTTAGATCATGCTGCGACATCTCCGGCTCACCCAGAAGTAGTCGAAAAGATGATTCCATATATGACAGAAGCATTTGGTAACCCTTCAAGCATCCACTTTTTTGGGCGCCAAGGCCGTCATGCAGTTGATGAAGCAAGACGTGCGTGTGCACGGAGCATCCATGCAAATCCAAATGAAATTATTTTTACAAGTGGTGGTACAGAGGCTGATAATTTAGCGCTTTTAGGCGTAGCCCGTGCGAATCGGAATAAAGGAAATCATATTATTACGACTGCAATTGAGCACCATGCGATTTTGCATACATGTAATGTGTTAGAGCGGGAAGGGTTTGAAGTGACGTATTTACCTGTTGATGAAACAGGGCGTATTCGTATTTCTGATTTGCAAGAGGCATTAACAGATCAAACGATTCTTGTCTCTATTATGTCTGGAAATAATGAAGTTGGTACAGTGCAGCCTATAGCAGAAATCGGCGCTTTACTGAAGGAATATAATGCTTATTTTCATACAGATGCAGTACAAGCATATGGTTTAACAGCTATTGATGTGAAAGAGCTTGGCATTGATTTGTTATCAATCTCTTCACATAAGATCAATGGACCAAAAGGTGTTGGCTTTTTATATGCAGGGCAGCATGTGAAATTTGAACCACTATTAACAGGTGGAGAGCAAGAACGAAAACGTCGCGCTGGTACAGAAAACGTGCCGGGAATTGTCGGGCTTTGGCAAGCAGTTTTATTAGCAGAACAAACTCGTGAGCAAAAAATTGCCCAATACAAGGGATTTAAAGATATAATGATATCTGTCTTTAAAAAAGAAGATATTACTTTCGAGGTAAACGGAAACTTTGAGCATAGTTTACCACATGTGTTAAATATAAGTTTTACAGGAATGAATATTGAGTCGTTCCTTATGAATTTAGACTTAGCGGGCATTGCGGTTTCAAGCGGATCTGCTTGTACAGCTGGCTCTATTGATCCATCACATGTGCTTGTAGCGATGTTTGGAAAAGAATCCGATAAAATACGTTCATCCGTGCGGTTTAGCTTTGGCCTTGGAAATACGAAAGAACAAGTCGAAAAAGCGGCGTACGAAACAGTGAAGATCGTAAAGCGATTAACACAAAATTAATATAGGAGGTGAGAGGATGAACAAACTACCTCACGAAACACGCGTTGTCATCGGAATGTCCGGTGGCGTTGATTCATCTGTAGCAGCAATGTTATTAAAGAAACAAGGCTATGATGTAATCGGAATTTTTATGAAAAACTGGGATGATACGGACGAAAACGGTGTATGTACAGCAACGGAAGATTATAACGATGTAATTGAAGTATGTAACCAAATTGGAATTCCGTATTATGCAGTGAATTTTGAAAAACAATACTGGGATAAAGTATTTACGTACTTTTTAGATGAATACCGTGCTGGGCGTACACCGAACCCAGATGTAATGTGTAATAAAGAAATTAAGTTTAAAGCATTTTTAGAACATGCAATGGCACTTGGTGCAGATTATGTAGCAACAGGGCACTATGCACGTGTAGCGTATATTGATGGTGAATATAAAATGCTGCGTGGCGTTGATGATAATAAAGATCAAACGTATTTCTTAAACCAATTAGGTCAAGATCAATTATCAAAAACAATGTTCCCGCTTGGCGAGTTAAAGAAGCCGCAAATTCGTGAAATGGCGAAAGAAGCAGGTCTGGCAACAGCAGCGAAAAAAGATAGCACAGGTATTTGCTTTATCGGAGAGCGCAATTTTAAAGACTTTTTAAGTAACTATTTACCAGCGCAGCCGGGTAAGATGCAAACATTATCTGGCGAAGTGAAAGGAAAACATGACGGTTTAATGTATTATACAATTGGACAACGTCATGGCCTTGGCATTGGTGGCAATGGTGATCCATGGTTCGCTGTTGGGAAAAACTTAAAAGAAAACATTTTATATGTAGAACAAGGATTTCATAATGAGCTGTTATATGGTGACGAAGTATTTGCTACAAATGTAAGTTGGGTAAGCGATAAGCCGAAAGAAAAAGAATTTACATGTACAGCGAAATTCCGCTATCGTCAAGAGGATAACGTTGTAACGGTTCAACTTGTTGATGAGAATACAATTCGAATTCTTTGTGATGAGCCAATTCGTGCTATCACACCTGGACAAGCAGTGGTCTTCTATGATGGAGATGAGTGCTTAGGTGGCGCGACAATCGATGAAGTATATCGTAATGGTAAGAAACTTGATTATTTAGGATAAGAAAGAAGAACCTCTGCCTTATAATGGTCAGAGGTTTCTTTTTAGTAAAGGCGAATTTTCGTTCGCTCGGAAAATAGATTCTTTGTTATAATTTGTTGTAGAGGTGAGGAATATGTCAAACAAGCTTGAAAAAGGCATTCAATATATGCAAGAAGGAAACTGGGAAGAAGCAGCAAAGAATTTTACAGAGGCAATTGAGGAAAATCCAAATGATTCACTTGGTTATATTAACTTTGCAAATTTATTAGATGTATTAGGGGACAGTGAGCGTGCTGTTGCTTTTTATAAACGCGCGATTGAATTAGATGAAAAATCTGCTACAGCGTATTATGGACTAGGAAATATATATTACCAGCAAGAGCTGTTTGCACAGGCAAAAGAAGCGTTTGAGAAAGCGATACAAGCAGGACTGCAGACCGGAGACGTTTCATTTATGCTTGGCATTACATATGTGCAGCTTGGAAATGATCGCTTAGCACTGCCATTTTTACAACGTGCAGCTGAGTTAAATGAAAGTGACGTTGAAGCTATTTTTCAATGCGGATTATGCTTCGCGCGTCTAGAACATGTAAAAGAAGCAAAACCTTATTTTGAACAAGTTGTAGCGCTTGATGAAGAACATGCAGATGCCTATTACAATTTAGGTGTAGCATATGCGTTTGAAGAAAACAGTGAGAAGGCGCTTACGATGTTTAAAAAAGCTGTAGCCATTCAACCAGATCACTTTTTAGCAGGTAACGGTATTCGTTTATTAGAGCAAGACGCATAAAATGGAAGGAGAGGTAAAATGGGAAATCAGCATGCAATGGATTTGTTTGAGGAAGAGCAGAAGTTTATAAAAGCGCAAGTTCTTCATACCATTTTCCACAACGAAGAAAACCTCTATTCCGTTGTCAGTATGAAAGTTATTGAAACGAATGAAACATACGACGAAAAAAAGGTCATGATAACGGGTCACTTTCCCCGGATGCATGAAGATGAAGTGTTTACACTAACGGGTCATTTTAAAGATCACCCGAAGTATGGGAAACAATATCATATTGAAACGTTTAAAAAGGAATTACCGCAAACAAAAACAGGAATGGTGCAATATTTAGCGAGCGATTTGTTTAAAGGAATTGGAAAACGAACAGCTGAAAAGATTGTTGATCATCTTGGACAACATGCGATTTCAAAAATTATGGATGATCCTGCAGCTCTTGATGGAATTGTAAATAAGCAAAAAGCGCAAGAAATATACGATACGATTATTGAACATCAAGGTCTTGAAAAAGTAATGAGCTTTTTAAGCGGTTATGGATTTGGAACGAAGCTCTCTATTAAAATTTATCAACAGTATAAAGAAATGACACTTGAAGTCATTCGGAATAACCCGTATCAACTTATTGAAGAAGTAGATGGTATTGGTTTTGGACGAGCTGATGATATTGGGCGAGCACTCGGAATTTCAGGTAATCATGCTGATCGTGTACGTGCGGGATGTTTTTACACATTAGAGCACGTTTCATTGCAAGAAGGTCATGTATATATGAAAAAAGGTCAGTTAGTACAGCAAACAATGGAGCTATTAAATAATCAGGAAACGGCTGTTACAGAAGAAGATATATTGCAATGTGCAGAAATGATGCAAGGGGAAGGCAAAGTGATTGTAGAGGATGAGCGTGTGTATTTGGCCTCCTTGTACTATTCGGAAAAAGGTGTTATTGCCTCTATTCATCGTTTGCTCGCACAAGAAGAGCTTCCTTCGTTTCCAGAATCAGAATTATTATTAACGCTTGGAAAAATTGAAGAGCAGCTCGGAGTACAATATGCACCGCTTCAGCAAGAAGGTATTCAAACAGCTCTTCATAAACCGATGATGATCTTAACAGGTGGTCCTGGTACAGGAAAGACGACTGTTATTAAAGGGATTGTAGAAATGTATGCTTCTCTTCATGGTTTATCATTAGATCCAAAGGATTATAGTGATGACAATCCATTCCCTATTTTATTAACAGCGCCGACAGGCCGTGCAGCAAAACGAATGAGTGAATCAACAGGATTGCCTGCTTGTACTGTTCATCGTCTGCTCGGGTGGACACCAGAAGGGTCGTTTCAGCGTAATGAGCACGATCCTGTTCAAGGTAAATTACTTATTATTGATGAGTTTTCTATGGTTGACACTTGGCTTGCGAATCAATTGTTCAAATCATTGCCATCCACCATTCAAGTCATCATCGTTGGAGATGAAGATCAATTACCATCTGTTGGCCCTGGGCAAGTGTTGAAAGATTTATTAGAATCCGGTGTTATTCCAACGGTAAAGCTTACGGAAATATATAGACAAGCGGAAGGTTCGTCTGTTATTCAGCTTGCCCATGCGATTAAAAAGGGTGTGTTACCTCCTGATGTAACACAAAATAAAAAAGATCGTTCGTTTATTGCGTGTGCAAGTACGCAAATTGTTGAGGTTGTTAAGCAAGTGTGTGAAAATGCAAAAACAAAAGGATTTAGTGCGCGTGATGTACAAGTGTTAGCTCCTATGTACAAGGGGCCGGCAGGTATTAATATTTTAAATGAGGCGCTGCAAGAAGTGTTTAATCCAAAAAAAGAAAAAAGTCGTGAAATTGCATATGGCGAGGTTGTGTACAGAGTGGGAGATAAAGTGCTTCAACTTGTCAATCAACCAGAAAGCCAAGTATTTAACGGAGATATTGGAGAAATTGTATCGGTCTTTTATGCGAAAGAAAATGTGGAACAGCAAGATATGGTTGTTGTTTCTTTTGACGGTATTGAAGTAACGTATACAAAAGCAGATTTAAATCAAATTACACATGCGTATTGCTGCTCTATTCATAAATCGCAAGGAAGTGAATTTCCGATTGTGATTATGCCAGTAGTAAAAAGTTATTACCGCATGTTGCGCCGTAATTTAATTTATACAGGGATTACACGTAGTAAAAAGTTTTTAATTATTTGTGGTGAGGAAGCAGCTTTTCAATCTGGTGTAAGTCGACTTGATGATGCGCTTCGTCAAACAACGCTATGCGACATGTTGCAAGGAAAAGCTGAAGCAACTGAGATTATGACGGAAGAGGGTCTCGATGTGGAAAACATTTCACCGTATGATTTTATGTAACGAGGTGAAATTATATAGTGTAATGCAGTTCTTCTTAATGTATAAACATATATAGTTTGGACATAATGGCGTAATAGAATACGGGAGATTGTAAGGAGATGAACGTCATATGTTCAGTTGTCCAAACTGTAAAGGAAAAGATATTGGAAAAATAGGTGTAAATCAATATTATTGCTGGAACTGCTTTATTGAATTATCTATTTCAAAGGGGAAGATTCATACACATCAAGTCGAGGAAGATGGTTCATTAAGTTCTCTAGACGATTTGTTTGATGAGAATGAACGAACAATCGGCTAATAAGGAGAGTGTTAACTTTGAAATTGCGCTCATCATTAATTGTATTAGGTGTAGGAGCAGCAGCATATCAATATGCACGTAAGCAAGATGTATTTTCAAGACGAAATATGAAAAGAGCACGTAAAATGCTTAAGTCCTATTTATAATTCCCATTATACATGCATGTTTTAGATGCGAAAAAGCTCCCGAACATTAGGGAGCTTTTTTACATGGTTGTGTAGAGATAAAACAGTCCGATTTGGGAGAAAAGATAAGAAAGTCCGTAGCAGCCCATCCCTAAAACACCATAGTGCCAAAGGTGCCTGGCACGCTCTTGCGTTGAAGAAGGAATGAAAAATCCTTTCCAAATGCCAAATCCAATACATACCCATTCTAAAAGCATACAAAGTGCAGAAAGCCCCAGCATCAACCAAACCATTTTGCGCCTCCTAACTTTGTTGAACCAATCGGGTTTTTTGCCCGTTAAAGCGGAATAAACAATAATGAGAACAAGAAATGCTATGAAATTGCGCTTGTTAGTTAGAGTATATGTATTCTTCTACAAAACAGTAAAAATACCTACAAAAATATCCGAGTATGAGGGAGTTTTTTAATTTTTACACATAACCTTCTTTGTTTCTTTTCAAACTAAGAGATAGAGGAGGTTTTTCTATTGAAGAATCTTAAAATTATTTGGATTTACCGGTTAGGTTTATTATTGCTGATTTTTTTATGTTTGCTTGTCTTTTTGAAAATTAAGCCATTTTGGGCACCAATTTTATTTGTTATTAAAGTCGCGATTACACCATTTTTCATCGCTTGCTTTATTGCTTATTTGCTGCATCCGCTTATTGAAAAATTGCATGAAAAAGGCATGCCGCGGACATTTGCCATTTTACTCATTTACATTCTTTTCTTTGGTGGTCTTGGATATGGGGTGTATAAAGGAACACCAGCTGTTATTGCGCAGCTCCGAGAAATGAACGAGCAATTTCCGCAATTTGTGAGCATGTATGAAACATGGTCGGATGGAGTAACAGAGCAAACTGAAAACTTTCCTGAGTTCGTGAATGAGAAAATTAAACAAATCTTTACAGGGGTTGAAGGGAAGATACAAGCGCTTTTAAATAAAGTGATGAGTACGGCACGAGGGATACTTGATTCACTTCTTCTTATTTTTTTAATTCCATTTATCGTATTTTATATATTAAAAGACTACGGTGAATTTTATCATATTTTTTGGAAGCTTGTACCGAGTAAATGGCGGGAGGATGGTCAGCAGTTAGCGAAAGAAATTGATAAGTCTCTTGGGAATTATATTCGCGGACAATTATTTGTTTGTTTAATTTTAGGAGGGGTCTCTGCTTTATCATTTTGGTTTATCGGAATGAAGTATCCGCTTCTTTTAGGGATTATCGTTGGAGTTACTGATATTATCCCGTACTTCGGTCCTATTTTAGGAGCGATTCCAACATTAATGATTGCCGCAACAGTATCAATGAATTTAGTTATTAAAGCCGGAATTACCCTTGCGATTTTACAATTTGTTGAGAGTAATATTTTGTCTCCCTATATTGTAGGAAGATCTTTGCGGATGCATCCTGTTGTCATTATGCTTGCACTGCTTGTTGGGGGAGAAATTGGCGGCATTGTAGGACTCTTATTATCTGTACCACTGTTAGCAATTCTTCGCACCATTATTGTACATACCAAGCTATTTTGGAAACATTGACAAATAGAAACGGATTCGCTACAATTTGGGCATATAGTAAATGATAAATTGATGACGGAACGAGTATGTTACAGTCCATTTTGCAGAGAGAGACTTCCTTAGGCTGAAAGAAGTGTCAGATGAAGGGTAACAGAACGCTATTCCTGAGAGCAGCTAATCCCTGCCGTCTTGCCACGTTACGGCAACTTGAGGTGATGAAATATATGCATATTGTTAGGATGTGCAATCTAGCCGTCGTGTCTGAAAATGAGACACTTCGCTTTTTATTTCATAATCAGGGTGGTAACGCGAGTCAACTCTCGTCCCTGTTATAGGGGACGGGAGTTTTTTGTTTTTTAATTGATTTTAATGAAGGAGGAAATACATATGAAACACTTAACAGGCGCACAAATTCGTCAAATGTTTTTAGATTTTTTCCAAGAAAAAGGACATGCAGTAGAACCGAGTGCATCATTAGTTCCGCACGAAGATCCATCTCTTTTATGGATTAACAGCGGTGTTGCAACGCTGAAAAAATATTTTGATGGCCGCGTAATTCCGCAAAACCCACGTATTACAAATGCACAAAAGTCAATTCGTACAAACGATATTGAAAATGTAGGGAAAACAGCTCGTCACCATACATTCTTTGAAATGTTAGGGAACTTCTCAATTGGTGATTACTTCAAAGAAGAAGCAATTACATGGGCTTGGGAGTTTTTAACGAGTGACAAATGGATTGGCTTTGATAAAGAGCTTTTATCTGTAACAATCCATCCAGAAGATGAAGAAGCATTCCAAATTTGGAATGAGAAAATGGGTGTGCCAAAAGAGCGCATTATTCGTTTAGAAGAAAACTTCTGGGATATCGGTGAAGGCCCAAGTGGACCGAACACAGAAATTTTCTACGACCGCGGAGAAGCTTACGGTAACGATTTTAGCGATCCAGAATTATATCCAGGCGGAGAAAACGAGCGTTATTTAGAAGTATGGAACCTTGTATTCTCACAATTCAACCATAACCCTGACGGTACATATACGCCGCTTCCAAAGAAAAACATTGATACAGGGATGGGTCTTGAGCGTATGGCATCTGTTGTTCAAAACGTGCCAACGAACTTTGACACAGACTTATTTATGCCAATTATCGGTGCAACAGAAGCAATTTCTGGTGAAAAATACCGCGCTGGTAATCTTGAGCAAGATACAGCGTTTAAAGTAATTGCTGATCATATTCGTACAGTAACATTTGCGGTTGGAGACGGAGCTCTTCCTTCTAACGAAGGCCGCGGTTATGTGTTACGTCGTTTATTACGCCGTGCTGTACGTTATGCGAAGAAATTAAATATTAATCGTCCATTTATGTACGAATTAGTACCAGTTGTTGGAGAAGTAATGAAAGACTTCTACCCAGAAGTTCTTGAGAAAAAAGATTTCATTGCACGCGTTGTGAAAAATGAAGAGGAGCGTTTCCATGAAACACTTCATGACGGAGAAGCAATTTTAGCTGAAGTGATTGGAAAAGCAAAAGAAGAAAAGTCAACTGTTATTTCTGGCGAAGACGCATTCCGTCTATATGACACATACGGATTCCCAATTGAATTGACAGAAGAATATGCAGAAGAAGCTGGTATGACAGTTGATCATGAAGGTTTCGAAGCTGAGATGGAGAAACAACGTGAACGTGCACGTGCAGCTCGTCAAGATGTTGATTCGATGCAAGTACAAGGCGGGGTTCTTGGTGAAATTAAAGTAACGAGCGAATTTGTCGGTTACAATACAGTTGGAACAGAAAGTAATGTTGCTGCCCTTGTGAAGAACGGTGAGTTCACTGATAGCTTACAAGCTGGTGAAGAAGGACAATTAATGTTAGATGTAACACCATTCTATGCTGAGAGCGGCGGACAAACTGCTGACCGTGGTTACCTTCTTGCTGATGGCGTAAAAGTACTTGTAAAAGATGTACAAAAAGCACCAAATGGTCAAAACTTACACAAAGTAGTTGTTGAAGAAGGAACATTAACGAAAGATGCAGCAGTAAAAACGTTAATCGATACGAAAAACCGCGCAGCAATCGTGAAAAACCATACAGCAACTCACCTTCTGCATCAAGCATTAAAAGATGTTCTTGGTGGACATGTAAACCAAGCAGGGTCGCTTGTAACATCAGAGCGTTTACGTTTTGACTTCTCTCATTTCGGTCAAGTACAAGCTGATGAACTTGAAAAAATTGAGCGTATTGTAAACGAAAAAATTTGGGAAAGTATCACAGTAGACATTTCTCAAAAAGCAATTGAAGAAGCAAAAGCGATGGGTGCAATGGCACTATTCGGTGAAAAATACGGAGATGTTGTACGCGTTGTACAAGTAGGCGATTATAGCTTAGAGCTTTGCGGTGGTTGCCATGTAGATAACACGGCATCTATCGGTATCTTCAAAATCGTTGCTGAATCTGGTATTGGAGCAGGAACGCGCCGTATTGAAGCGGTAACAGGAAAAGCTGCATATGAATTAATGAACGAACAAGTTGGTTTAT
The DNA here is from genome assembly GCF_042676365.1 of Bacillus sp. CGMCC 1.60114. Classification (NCBI taxonomy): domain Bacteria; kingdom Bacillati; phylum Bacillota; class Bacilli; order Caryophanales; family Bacillaceae; genus Bacillus; species Bacillus sp. CGMCC 1.60114. The sequence continues at coordinate 201,651 of NZ_JBHTHG010000007.1, read as the reverse complement.
TAAAAGAAGCAGCGAATAAAATGAAAACAAATCCGAAAGACATTTTAACAAGAGTGGATGGTTTGTTTGCTGAAGTAAAACAACTGCAAAAAGAAAATGAATCTCTTGCAGCAAAACTAAGCAACATTGAAGCTGGTAATTTAACAGATGCAGTGCGTACAGTTGATGGTGTAAGTGTGCTTGCGACAAAAGTAAATGTTGCAGATATGAATAACTTACGTACAATGATGGATGACTTAAAGAACAAATTACAATCTGCAATTATCGTGCTTGCAGCTGTAAGTGATGATAAGGTCAACATTCTTGCTGGTGTAACGAAAGATTTAATTGAACAAGGATACCATGCTGGTAAGCTTGTGAAAGAAGTAGCATCTCGCTGCGGCGGCGGCGGCGGCGGTCGTCCTGATATGGCGCAAGCTGGTGGTAAAAATCCAGCACAAGTAGAGGATGCACTTTCATTTGTAGAAGAGTACGTTAAATCTGTTTCAAAATAAAGAGATAGTAGTGTACAATAGTAGGGAGAAGGGATATCTTTCTCCCTATACCTAGTAAAGTGAGGTGCTTAAAAATGGACGGGTTCGATAAAACGATGAAGTTTAACTTCCAAGAAGAAAAACAAAATGTCCATGTAAATGACGTACTATTAACTGTGTATGATGCACTTCAAGAAAAAGGATATAATCCGATTAATCAAATCGTCGGTTATTTATTAAGTGGAGATCCAGCATACATACCTCGTCATAAAGATGCTCGCAATGTTATTCGTAAGCTAGAACGTGATGAATTGATTGAGGAGCTTGTAAAGTCTTACTTGAAGCATCATCGTGAGGAGTAGTTTATGCGTATATTAGGTTTAGATGTTGGGACAAAAACAGTCGGCGCTGCAATAAGCGATGAGATGGGCTGGACAGCACAAGGCTTGGAAACGATTAAAATTAACGAAGAAAGAGGCGAATTTGGTTTTAATCGTATTTCTGAGTTAGTAAAACAGTACAATGTGGACAAGATAGTAGTAGGATTGCCAAAAAACATGAATGGTACAATCGGTCCGCGCGGTGAAGCTTGTCAGCAATTTGCAGAAAAATTGGGTGAGCTCGTGCAATTGGAAGTTGTACTGTGGGACGAACGCTTGTCAACAATGGCAGCGGAGCGCCTGCTCATTTCGGCAGATGTAAGCCGAAAAAAACGAAAGCAAGTCATTGATAAGATGGCAGCTGTCGTAATTTTGCAAGGATATTTAGATAGTAAATAAGAGGTGACCATAATGGAAGAAAATCAAATTACAATTGTTGACGAAAAAGGTAACGAACATCTATGTGAAATTATTTTCACTTTTGATGCTGAAAAATTTGGTAAAAAATCTTACGTAGTATTCTCACCAATCGGTGAAGTTGACGAAGATGGCGATCCAATTTATGATGCAATGGCTTTCGAGCAAAACGAAGAAGAATCTGGCGGAACATTACTTCCAATCGAATCAGAAGAAGAGTGGGAAATGGTACAAGAAATGTTTAACACTCTTGCTGATGAAGAAGAAGGCGAAGAAGCGTAATATGGTAAATGCAAACAAACTGATTTCATATGGAAATCAGTTTGTTTGTTATATAATATAATTTATTAGTGGGTTTTATATATTGCTTTATCAAGATTATCCAATAAGAGGAGGGACTACTTAGTATGAATTGGGATAAAATAAAGGGAACAGAAGACATAGAGGCATTTCTTAACACATTTGGTCATTTTCACGATAGCTGTTTAAAAGAGTTATATATGTGGACGGAAAGTTATGTAGATGAAGAATTAAGCATGGCAGTACCAATCGGATTTGATACAAATGTTAGGATGCTGTTTCAGAGACAGTTTAAAAATCCGTCAGCAATCGAATTAGTATTTGAAGGTGTAACCCAATTTCATGTTATTCCAAGTGGTGAAAACCAGGATTCAATTATTTATGACGCTACTCTTCTCTTACAGGATGATACATTTTATTGGGCAAATATGTACGGCTGGACACCGGATGATAATCGTTACAAAGGTGTGAGTTGGATTGCAGCTAAAGGTGTAAAATGGCGTGATGTAAGTTCTTGGATGGGAGAACAGATGAGATATGGTGTGCTTGAAGACTGTTAATTATTTTCTTGTCAGTAAACTGAAATCATATTTGTAAGATGAATGGAAGATTTTTTGTCGAAAGCATACAGTTATTTGTAGTATAATGATACAGGTTGTAGAAAAAAGAAAAAACATGTCTAAAGAATAGACATGTTTTTTAGTATTTCGTAGGTTGTTGTATAGAGTAGGCGAGTACATTATACAATTAAGAATAAGGAGGACATAGGGTAGTGAATCAAATGAAAACAAAAAAACGAAGAAGAGTAATTGCAGCCATTTTCATTGCATTGCTTGTTGTTTGTGGTTCTGCATATGCATATATTGCTTCAGCTTTAAAGCCGCTTAATGCAGAGAGTAAAAAGGAAATTCAAGTGGAAATTCCAAAAGGCTCTTCTACAAGTAAGATTGGAGAGGTTTTGGAAGATAAAGGGATTGTGAAAAGTGGAACTATATTTAGTTTATACGCAAAAATGAAGTCTGAAAATTTACAAGCTGGCACATATTTGTTAAACCCATCGATGAATGTAGATGAAATAATGGGACAAATGTCATCCGGTAATGTGCATCGTCCGGTTGCTTATAAAGTGACAGTTAAAGAGGGTGCACAAGTTGTTGAAATTGCAGATACAATTGCAAAGGAATTTAACTTAAGTAAAGAAGATGTTATTCGTCAGTTGAATGATAAAGCATTTGTGCAAAAACTCCAGCAGAAGTATCCACTATTGCTTACTAATAAAATTTTTGATAGCAATATTAAGTATCCATTAGAAGGGTATTTATATCCGGCTACATACCCGTACTATAAAAAGCAAGTAACGTTAGAAGAAATTGTAACGCCAATGCTTGATAAAACAAATAAATTGATTGAACAAAACGTACAAAAAATGCAAGCAAGACAATTGGATGTTCACCAATTATTGACAATGTCTTCTTTAATTGAAGAGGAAGCAACAGGTTATACCGATCGGAAAAATATTGCTAGTGTATTTTATAATCGTTTAGCAAAAGGAATGCCGCTGCAAACAGATCCAACAGTGCTATATGCATTAGGTAAGCATAAAGAACGTGTACTATATGAGGATTTAAAAGTAAACTCTCCGTATAATACATATGTTGTAAAAGGATTACCAGTTGGACCAATTTCGAATTCTAGTGTAAAATCAGTAGAAGCAGCACTTGAACCTGCACAAACAGATTATTATTATTTCTTAGCGGCACCAGATGGTCAAGTGTATTACGCTAAGACGTTAGAAGAACATAACGCGTTAAAACAGAAATATATTACACAAAAGCAATCGTAAATTTTTTGAGGGAAGCGAGAAAAATTCGCATATCCCTCTTTTTTATGATAAAATATATCGGGTTAAAAACTGGCAGAAGAATCGTTTTTTAATATAGAAACGGGACGTACAAGCTAAGAATAGAGCGAGCTTGTATTTTTCTTTCTGCACAGAGACGATATTCTTTTTACTTCTCCATGCGATAAGGAGGACTATCTATGGAGCAACAAGATGCAGTTTATGAATATTTGCAGTCTTTTATCGATCCGAAAGATGAGCTGATTCTGGAAATGGAACAGTATGCGATGGAGTATCATGTACCGATTATGGATCGTCTCGGTATGGAATTTATGTTGCAATTTTTGCGTTTAATTGAGCCACAGACCATATTAGAGCTTGGTACAGCAATAGGATATTCTAGTATTCGCATGATGCAAGCCATTCCAAATTCACGCATTGTCACAGTAGAGCGAAATGCGGATCGATATGAAAAAGCAATTGAATATATAAATCGTTCCCCAGTAAAAGAACGCATTTCTGTCATTTTTGGAGATGCTTTAGAAACAGGAGAACAAGTAAAAGAACATGGCACATTTGATGTCATTTTTATTGATGCAGCAAAAGGACAATACCGTCGCTTCTTTGATATATATGAACCGTTATTGAATCCTGGCGGCGTTATTATTTCAGATAATGTACTATATCACGGTCTTGTGACGACAAAGGAACACATTGAAAATAGACGTACACGCGGTTTAATTAGAAGAATTAAAACGTATAATGAGTGGCTCATGAATCATGAAGGATATGATACAACAATTTTCCCGATTGGTGATGGAGTAGCAGTGAGTAAAAAGAAGGGGTGACGTATAATGAAAAAACCTGAGTTGTTAGTAACGCCAAGAACAGTGGCGGACATTGAACCACTTGCAAAAGCAGGTGCAGATGCAGTAATGATTGGTGAACAAAAGTTTGGTTTACGTTTAGCTGGTGAATTCTCTCGTGAAGACGTAAAAGAAGCAGTAGCTATTGCACATGAAAATAACATGAAAGTGTATGTTGCAATGAATGCGATGTTCCATAATGACAAAGTAGAAGCTTTAAAAGATTACGTTGCATTTTTACAAGAAGTAAATGTAGATGCAGTTGTATTTGGGGATCCAGCTGTATTAATGACAGTGCGTGAAGTTGCACCAAATATGCAAATGCATTGGAATACAGAAACAACAGCAACAAACTGGTTTACATGCAATTATTGGGGACGTAAAGGTGCAAAACGCGCTGTTCTTGCTCGCGAATTAAGCTTAGATGAAATTGTGGAATTAAAAGAAAATGCAGAAGTGGAAGTGGAAGTACAAATCCACGGAATGACATGTATGTTCCAATCAAAGCGTTCTTTAGTAGGAAACTACTTTGAGTATCAAGGCCGCGATATGGAAATTGAAAAGAAGAAGTATGAAGAAAACATGTTTTTACATGATAAAGAACGTAATAATAAATATCCAGTTTATGAAGATGAGAACGGCACTCACATTATGAGTCCGAATGATATTTGTTTTATCGATGAATTAGAAGAGTTAATCGATGCTGAAATCGATAGCTTAAAAATTGATGGTGTATTAAAAAGTTCAGAATACATCGTTGAAGCGACGAAGAAATATCGTAAGGCCATTGATTTATGCGTAGAAGATCGCGATGCGTATTATGACGTAAAAGATGATTTATATAAAGAAATTGAAGAAATCCAACCGGTAAATCGCCCGTTAGATACAGGATTCTTCTTCAAAGAAACTGTTTATTAAAAAGGAGGTTCAGCATATGACTGTCAAAGAAATTTCACGTGTAATTGACGGAAAACGTGTTATTGTAAAGAAACCAGAGTTATTAATACCAGCAGGTAACTTAGAAAAATTAAAAGTAGCTATTCATTACGGTGCAGATGCTGTATATTTAGGTGGACAAGAATTTGGTCTTCGCTCGAATGCAGGTAACTTTACGCTAGAAGAAATGGCAGAAGGCGTTGAATTTGCAAAGAAATATGGCGCGAAAATATATGTAACAACAAATATCTTTGCACATAACGAAAATATGGATGGATTAGAAGAATATTTAAGAGGGATTGAAAAAGCTGGTGTAACGGGTATTATCGTTGCAGATCCTCTTATTATTGAGACGTGTAAACGTGTAGCACCTTCTGTTGAAGTGCATTTAAGTACACAACAATCACTATCCAACTGGAAAGCGGCGCAGTATTGGAAAGAAGAAGGATTACACCGCCTTGTATTAGCTCGTGAAGTAGGCTATGAAGAGATGAAAGAAATCAAAGAGCACGTTGATATTGAAATTGAAGCATTTGTCCATGGTGCAATGTGTATTGCATACTCTGGAAGATGTACATTAAGTAATCATATGACGGCACGTGACTCTAACCGTGGTGGTTGCTGTCAGTCTTGCCGCTGGGATTATGATTTAATTCAAACAGTATCGCAGCATAAAGATGCACAAGAGCTTCCTTTATTTAAGGAAGAGGATGCTCCTTTTGCAATGAGTCCAAAAGACTTAAATCTTATTTTATCTATCCCGAAAATGATTGAAATTGGGATTGACAGCTTGAAAGTTGAAGGGCGCATGAAATCAATTCACTACGTTGCAACTGTTGCAACTGTATATCGTAAAGTGATTGATGCATATTGTGCAGATCCAGACAATTTCGAGTTTAAACAAGAATGGTTAGAAGAACTTGATAAATGTGCCAACCGCGATACAGCTCCTGCATTCTTTGAAGGAGTTCCTGGGTATCAAGAGCAAATGTATGGAAATCATAGTAAGAAAACAACGTATGATTTTGCTGGTTTAGTGTTAGATTATAATGAAGAAACAGGCATTGCGACAATTGAGCAGCGTAACTATTTCAAACCAGGTCATGAAGTTGAGTTCTTTGGACCAGAAATTGAAAACTTTACACAAACGGTGGAAAAAATTTGGGATGAGGATGGAAACGAATTAGATGCAGCGAGACATCCGTTGCAAATCGTGAAATTCAAAGTGGATCGACCAGTGTATGTGAACAACATGATGCGAAAAAGCATACTTCAATAAGAAAGAGTGGTAGTTGAATGGGGACGAACAAGCCTGTTGTAATTGGAATCGCTGGTGGTTCAGGATCAGGTAAAACAAGTGTAACAAAAGCAATCTTTGATCAATTTCAAGGTCATTCTATTTTAATCTTAGAGCAAGATTATTATTATAAAGATCAAAGTCATCTGCCAATGGAGGAGCGTTTAAAAACAAATTATGATCATCCGTTAGCATTTGATAATGACTTGTTAATTGAGCACTTGCATCAGTTGCTTGCGTATAAGCAGATTGAGAAGCCTGTATATGATTACACATTGCATACACGCTCGGAAGAAATTATTCCAGTAGAACCGAAAGATGTAATTATTTTAGAGGGAATTCTGATTTTAGAAGACCCACGTCTTTGCGATTTAATGGATATTAAAGTGTTTGTTGATACAGATGCTGATCTTCGCATTTTACGACGTATGGAGCGAGATATTAAAGAACGCGGCCGTACGATGGAATCTGTTGTTGAACAATATGTAAATGTTGTGCGTCCAATGCACAATCAATTTATTGAGCCTTCTAAGAAATTTGCGGATATTATTATTCCAGAAGGCGGACAAAATCATGTTGCGATTGATATTATGGTTACAAAAATTGCAACAATTCTTGAAGAAAAAGTGAATTTGTAATAGCATAGTAAAAGATGTACGATAGGAAGGGATTTTTCCCCTTTCTATCGAATACAATGAAACATGCCAACCTCACCCACATCTAGGTGAGGGCATATTTATATTAACTTTCCATACATATCTTCTTTAAATAAGGAAGAATTGGGAAAATTCCGGGGTTGTGTGTGACAACTCCGCTAGTGCTAAGTGTACTAGAAACTTCCGCTATTTCATAAGGCGGGAGAGTTTTCATATGGAACTCCTCTTTTTTTCGGGGGATTGGTATATAAAAGGAGTGGAAAACATGGCAACAGAAAAAACATACCCTATGACACTTGAGGGAAAACAAAAATTAGAACATGAGCTTGAACAATTAAAAACAGTAAGACGTAAAGAAGTTGTAGAGCGTATTAAAATTGCGCGCAGCTTTGGTGATCTTTCTGAGAACTCTGAGTACGATGCAGCAAAAGATGAGCAAGCATTCGTAGAAGGCCGTATTACACAGCTTGAAAACATGATTCGTAATGCAGTTATTATTGAAGATAACGGTGAAGATTCTACGGTAGTAACACTTGGTAAAACAGTTATTTTCCAAGAGTTACCGGATGGTGAAGAAGAAGCATATACAATCGTTGGTAGCGCTGAAGCTGATCCATTTGAAGGGAAAATTTCTAACGATTCTCCAATTGCGAAGAGCTTAATGGGTAAGCAAATTGGCGAAGAAGTAACCGTACAAACGCCAGGCGGAGATATGCGCGTAAAAATCGTTTCTGTAAAGTAAAACAAAAAGCTAACTCATCTTATGGTGAGTTAGCTTTTTTAATGTTGAGATTCATATGCCTCATCTCAACATTCATGGGAGATAAAGTGAGTCTTTACTACATCAAATTCTATTGTCTCTTTGTATAAAAAGAATTACACCTCGTCAACAATGAAATACGAGGTGTTTTTTTATGAAAATGCAGCAGCGAATTATCATAATTTTAGCAGTTTTTATGGGTATGATGTTTATTTTACTTGGTCGTTTAATACAAATTCAGCTTGTGGGAACGGAGTCGTTTACAGATAAACATATTAATTTAATTGAAAAAAGCGTTGCTCAACGTACACAGGCAGTTATCGTAGATGATGGACGCGGCCGTTTTACTGATCGAAATGGAGAAGAGCTAGTTAATGATAATCAGATAGTTTTAATTTTATTTCCATTTCTACAAAGGACAAACTGGCCGGTGCAAAGGATTGCACATATTATTGGAGTGCGAGAGAAGGAATTAGAGAAGCAAATACGAATAGCAAACAAACCTGTGGTATTTCAACAAGGTGAAATACCATTGGAATTAACGAAAGAACAAATGAAGCAAATTAATCATTTAAAGATTCCAGGTATTATAGCAACTCATGCAAGAGTGAAGCAGAATGACATGATAGCAGAGCATTTCATTGGAATCACTGGAGAGAATGAGGAACAGTTTGTAAAGCGGTACGGAGAAAAAGAAAAGAAGAAAACACCAATTGGTATTTCAGGGTTACAACGTACGTTTGACGAGTATTTATTATCAGATGGAGAAGCAAAGATATTGTATCATGTTGATGGAAGAGGAGAACCGATTTTTGGAAAAAACGTTAAATATACATATCCTGCTAACCCTTTTTATCCACTTATTATAGAAACAACATTGGATAAAAGTTTACAAACGAAAGCAGAATCGCTTATTAATCAGTACAAACTTGTGAAGGGTGGTCTTATATTACTTGATATTCAAACAAATGAAATTTTAGCAATGGTGAGTAAGCCGTCTTTAGATACAAACAACAAGGAAGCGTATAAGCAAGGTGCAAGTAATCAAATGCTTATGCCGCATTTTCCAGGGTCTGTTTTTAAGACTGTCATTGCAGCAGCTGCTATTGAGGAAGGAATACTTACAGCAAGACGAAGATTTGACTGTAATATGGATCTTTATGGAGAAGGGAAAGCAGATAGGTTGATGGGGACACTATCATTCACAGAAAGCTTTTCACGCAGCTGTAATCGTACATTTGCAGTGCTTGGGAATGAACTCTTACAAAAAGATAGAATGATGATTGAGAAGTATGTAGAGGCGTTAGGAGCAGCAAACAGTGTTGGTTGGAAAGGTGCTGTTTTTCATACACCTTCATTTCATCAGCTCGTAGAAGAAAAAGAGGGAACGGTTTGGCGTGATGAAAGAGATAAAACGGTTCGAAAAGCTATTGCACAAACTGCAATTGGCCAAAAAGATGTTCGGTTATCACCGCTAGCTGTTGCCAATATGATGGCAACAATTGCCAGAGGAGGTGAAAAGAAAGAAGTTAAAGCAGTTAGAGAAATTGCATATAAAAATGGAACAAAGTTATTTCATTTTGAAGATCATCTGTTACGAGGAAAAACACTTCGAAGAAATACGATAAAGAAAGTACAACAATTGTTAAGAGGTGTTGTAACGGCACCGAATGGTACGGGCTCGGCATATCAATCATTACCATTTACAATAGCAGGAAAATCGGGAACTGCACAAACAGGGAAAGAAAATCGTGAAAATCGTTGGTTTGCTGGTTATTTTCCGTATGAAAATCCTCGCTATGCTTTAGTTGTCGTTGATTTAGAAACGAATAGACAAGACAATATCGTAACACACATTTTTGCCGATTATGTGGAATCTATTGCTAAGTGGGAAAACAAGAGAAACTGATAAGAAATATTTTCATTTCGTGAAAAAGTAGTCCTAATCCTTCAACCTTTGTGCATTTGATGTTACAATAACAAGTATGAAAAATGTCATGGAGGTTTGAATGATGGCAGGAACTAGATTTCAACAAAAACAACAAAGGCGTCGTCAAAATGGTGTTTTGAATATTGCAATTGGTATCGTACTATTAGCGGTAGTAATTGTAGCATATCAACTATTCTTTACTTCTGATAAGACAGAGCAAGTTGCGTCCAGTGATAAAAAGGTAGCGCAGCAAACTGATGCTGCGAAAAAGAAAGAAAAAGAAGAAGCAGCTAAGAAGAAAGAAGAAGCAAAAGCAGCAGATCAAAAGAAAAAAGACGAAGAAGCGAAAAAGAAAGCGGAAGAAGAGGCGAAAGCAAAAGAAAATGAAAAAGTATCCGCAGAGAAAACAATTGCAACAGCGACAGAAGCATATACAAAATCAGCTTGGAAGCCAGTTGGTACAGAGCAAGGTCAATCACCAGCAATGACATTCCAACAAGGAAGTGCTGACTGGAATGAGATGAAAAAAGCGATTGCGTATGCAATTGATATCCCAGAAGATCAGTTGGTGTATAACCGTATTGGAAATAACGGGAAACAGAAAGCATATGGTAAAGTAACAGATAAACAAACAGGTAAAAAATATCATGTAAATATTGATTGGGTAGAAAATGAGGGTTGGAAACCAACGCTTGTTCAAGTCCTGAACTAAAAAAGAGAGAGGTGATAAAGCCTCTCTCTTTTTTTAACGCAATTTTTTCAACTTAAAATGGACAACAGCACTATAATATGGTCGTTTGCTTTCGGGATCCATCACCATTTGATGTGAAACCTGATGTACTTCCATCATAAGTGCCTTATTATTATCAATTTGTTCATTGATCTTCTTTTCTAGTGATGCTAAGCTAGCTGCTTCAAAAAACTCAACTTTATCTTCCATCATTTCAAATGTAAACGACAAGGCGCACACCTCTTTTCACATGTTCATAGTTTAGTGTATCAAAGACAACTAAGAAATACCATGTGCATTTTTGTTGACTTTTTAGCGTATAAGGCATATTATACTGATAAATCCGATAAGAAAAAGGGGGATTTTTATGGGTACAGAATTTAATGAACTATTTGATGAATGGGCTCATACGTATGATTCTTTCGTACAGGGCGAGGATGTACAATATAAAGAAGTTTTCGCTCATTATGAGGAAATTTTAGAGGATGTAGTAAATAAATCTTTTGGTAATATTTTAGAATTCGGTGTTGGTACTGGCAACTTAACAAATAGATTATTAGCTGCTGGTTACACTGTTTATGGTATAGAGCCGTCAAAAGAAATGCGTATAATTGCTAGAGAGAAACTTCCGCAAGGTGCATCTATTACAGATGGTGATTTTCTGAACTTTGTTATTCCTTCACATGTTGATACGATTGTCAGTACGTATGCTTTTCACCACTTAACAGATCAAGAAAAAAATGTAGCAATTGCGAAGTATAGTCAATTACTAAATAAAGGTGGTAAAATAGTGTTTGCTGACACGATATTTGTAGATCAAGAAGCACATGATAAAACTGTTGAAGCTGCAGAGAAGCGAGGGTTTCACCAGTTAGCAAATGATTTACAAACGGAATATTATACACGTATTCCAGTCATGCAATCTATTTTTGAAAACAATGGCTTTCAAGTCACATTCACCCGTATGAATCATTACGTTTGGGTAATGGAGGCAACGAAGCAATAGAAAGAGGGATTAGATTGAGAATTGCTGTAATCGGAGCAATGGAAGAAGAAGTACGTATTTTACGTGACAAGTTAGAAGAAGCAGAAACGGAAACAGTTGCAGGTTGTGAATTTACGAAGGGTACACTAGCAGGTCATGAAGTGATCTTGCTGAAGTCTGGTATCGGTAAAGTAAACGCAGCAATGTCAACAACGATTTTATTAGAGCGTTATAAGCCGGAAAAAATCATTAATACAGGTTCAGCTGGTGGATTCCATCATTCTTTAAATGTAGGGGATGTTGTGATTTCAACAGAAGTTCGTCATCATGACGTTGATGTAACGGCATTTGATTATGAATACGGTCAAGTACCAGGAATGCCAGCGGGATTTCCAGCAGATGAAGAACTTGTTGCATTAGCTGAAAAATGTATGCAAACAACAGATGGCATTCAAGTTGTAAAAGGTATGATTGCAACGGGAGATTCTTTTATGAGCGATCCAAACCGCGTTGCGTTTGTTCGTGAGAAATTTACTGATCTATATGCAGTAGAAATGGAAGCAGCAGCAGTTGCTCAAGTATGTTATCAATATAAAGTGCCATTTGTAATCATTCGAGCACTTTCTGATATCGCTGGTAAGGAATCAGATATTTCGTTCGACCAATTTTTAGATCAAGCAGCTCTTCATTCTACAAACTTTATTGTAAAAGTATTAGAAGAGTTAAAGTAATGTAGCAAAAAGGCAACTGTTTCATATATAGGATATACATACAGTTGCCTTTTTCTTTTGAGGTGTTAGGTAAGGAGGAAATACGATGAAAGTGTATCGCAATGTTCATGACCTAATCGGACATACACCACTTGTTGAAATCACGCGTTTTTTACTTCCAGAAGGTGTTCGGCTTTTTGCGAAGCTTGAGTTCTATAACCCAGGAGGAAGTGTGAAAGATCGGTTAGGACGAGAATTAATTGAGGATGCTCTTGCTAGAGGGCTTGTTGCACCAGGTGGAACAATTATTGAACCAACAGCTGGTAATACAGGAATTGGATTAGCACTTGCAGCACTTGAGCATGATTTACATGTGATCGTTTGCGTCCCAGAGAAGTTTAGTATTGAAAAACAAGAACTTATGAAAGCTCTTGGTGCAACGATTGTTCATACACCAACTTCAAAAGGTATGACAGGTGCTATTGCAAAAGCTGAAGAGCTTCTTAAAGAAATTCCAAATTCATATTCTCCAAGTCAATTTGCTAATGAAGCAAATCCACGTGCATATTATAAAACATTAGGTCCCGAACTGTGGGAAGCACTAGACGGAAACATTAACATATTTGTCGCTGGTGCTGGTACCGGTGGAACATTTATGGGAACAGCGTCATATTTAAAAGAACAAAGTCAACAGATTAAAACAGTAATTGTTGAACCAGAAGGCTCAATTTTAAATGGGGGCGAAGCCGGCTCTCATGAGACAGAAGGAATTGGACTTGAATTTATACCGCCATTTCTGGATCCATCATATTTTGATGCCGTTCATACGATTTCAGATCGTGATGCATTCTCTCGTGTGAAACAATTGGCACAAAAAGAAGGACTTCTTGTTGGTAGTTCTTCGGGTGCAGCACTTCATGCAAGCTTATTAGAGGCAGAGAAAGCAAGGCCAGGCACAAATATTGTAACAATTTTTCCAGATAGTAGTGAACGCTATTTGAGTAAGAATATATACAAAGGGTGGGAATAAAAATGAGAAAAAAAACGAAATTAATTCATGGTATTCATATCGGAGAACCTTCAACTGGAGCTGTGACAGTACCGATTTATCAAACGAGTACGTACAAACAAGAAGGTGTAGGAAATCATAAAGGGTACGAATATTCACGTACGGGAAATCCAACTCGTGCAGCTCTTGAAGAAACAATTGCTGTTCTTGAAAATGGTCATGCAGGATTCGCATTTGGATCAGGTATGGCAGCAATTACAGCAGTGATGATGCTTTTCTCTAAAGGAGATCATGTTGTTTTAACAGATGATGTATACGGTGGAACATACCGTGTAATGTCAAAAGTATTAAATCGTTTTGGAATTGAACATACATTTGTTGACACAACAAACTTAGAAGTAGTAAGAGAAGCAATTCTTCCAAATACAAAAGCAATTTATGTGGAAACGCCGACGAATCCACTTTTAAAAATTACAGATATTAAACAAATTGCAGCGCTCGCTAAAGAACAAGGCTTATTAACAATTGTTGATAATACATTTATGACACCATATTGGCAAACACCAATCTCTCTTGGTGCAGATATTGTACTTCATAGTGCAACCAAATATTTAGGTGGTCATAGTGATGTTGTTGCTGGAGTAGTAGCTGTAAATAGTGCGGAGTTAGCAGAAGAGCTTCATTTCGTACAAAACTCAACAGGTGGTATTTTAGGACCGCAAGATAGCTTTTTATTACTACGTGGTTTAAAAACGTTAGGAGTACGTATGGAAGAGCATGAAGCAAATGCTCGTGCAATTGCTGAGTTTTTACAAAATCATCCGAAAGTAAACAAAGTGTACTATCCAGGACTTAGCATTCACCATAATCATGAATTAGCAGCAGAGCAAGCAAATGGCTTTGGTGCAATTATTTCGTTTGATGTAGATAGTAAAGAAACATTAAACGCTGTTCTTGAGAAAGTACAATACTTTACACTTGCTGAAAGTCTAGGTGCAGTAGAAAGCCTAATTTCAATTCCTTCTCAAATGACACATGCTTCTATTCCAGTAGAGCGCCGTGTAGAACTAGGAATTACAGATACATTAATTCGTATTTCAGTTGGAATTGAAGACGGAGAAGATTTAATTGAAGATTTAGCACGAGCATTATCATAATCGAACAAGCACTACTGAATGAAGTAGTGCTTGTTTCTTATGCTTCTAATTTGTGAAACTTTTCACAAATTAGACACACACAAATAAAAATATCTCGTGTATAGTAAGAACATGAAACAAGATACTTTACACATATTTATGTGAAATGTTTCACAAACAATGAGATTCATGTAGAAAAGGTAGTTCTATTTTTTTAGCTAATAGGGACAGTTTGAGACCCTGATGGACATATTATGTCCAAGAGCAGAATAGGAGGAAATTACATGGCAGTCAAAGAGAAAGTTGTAAATGAAATGCAAGAAGTAACAGAGATGATTGAGGCGTTAGTAAAGAATGGTCAAAAAGCTTTACAAGCATTGGAAGGATTTACACAGGAACAAATTGACAACATTGTACATGAAATGGCACTTGCGGGTGTGGATCAACATATGCCATTAGCAAAAATGGCTGTTGAAGAAACGGGTCGCGGTGTGTATGAAGACAAATGTATCAAAAATATTTTCGCAACTGAATACATTTGGCATAGTATAAAAAACGATAAAACAGTGGGGATTATTCGTGAGGATCCACATGAGGAAGTTATAGAAATTGCAGAGCCGGTTGGGGTGGTTGCTGGGGTAACGCCAGTAACAAACCCAACTTCAACAACGATGTTTAAAGCAATCATTGCGATGAAAACGAGAAACCCAATTATTTTTGCATTCCATCCTTCAGCGCAGCAATGTTCTATCGCAGCTGCTAAAACAGTGCGTGATGCTGCAGTAAAAGCAGGAGCACCAGAGAATTGCATTCAATGGATTGAAAGACCTTCTGTTGAAGCGACAAAGCAACTTATGAATCATGAAGGAGTAGCACTTGTTCTAGCAACAGGAGGCGCAGGAATGGTGAAATCAGCGTATTCAACTGGTAAACCAGCTTTAGGGGTAGGACCAGGTAACGTTCCTTGTTATATAGAAAAATCAGCACATGTGAAGCGAGCTGTAAATGATGTAATCTTATCGAAAACATTTGATAACGGTATGATTTGTGCTTCTGAACAAGCAATTATTGTAGATAAAGAAATCTATAATGATGTGAAACAAGAAATGACAGCGAACAATTGTTACTTTGTAACAGCAGAAGAACGAAAAAAATTAGAGAAACTTGTTATTAATGAAAATACATGTGCAGTAAATAGCGATATCGTAGGGAAATCCGCTCATTATATTGCAGCTTTAGTTGGAATTACAGTACCTGAAGACACAAAGATGCTTGTAGCTGAAATTAAAGGAGTCGGTGCAGATTATCCGTTATCGCGTGAAAAATTAAGTCCGGTATTAGCTTGTATAAAAGCAAATTCATTAGAAGAAGGATTACAGCATTGTGAAAATATGTTAGAGCTTGGCGGGTTAGGGCATTCTGCAGTCATTCACTCTACAAATACAGAAGTACAAAAACAGTTTGGTTTACGTATGAAAGCATGTCGTCTTATTGTAAATGCTCCGTCAGCACACGGCGGAATTGGTGATGTATATAATGCTTTCATTCCATCACTTACACTTGGATGCGGATCATACGGAAAGAACTCTGTTTCTCAAAACGTAACGGCAACACATTTACTGAATATAAAAAGACTTGCAAACAGAAAAAAGAATATGCAGTGGTTCAAGCTGCCACCAAAAATTTATTTTGAAAAACATGCAACGCAATATTTAGCGAAAATGCCGAATATTTCACGAGCGTTTATTGTGACAGATCCTGGAATGGTGAAGCTGGGATATGTTGATACAGTAACGTATTATTTACGTCAACATATGAATGATGTAAAGGTGGAAGTATTCTTTGAAGTAGAACCAGATCCGTCAGATGAAACTGTATTTAAAGGTGCAGAAATGATGAGAAGTTTCAAGCCGGACGTGATTATTGCTCTTGGCGGCGGATCAGCGATGGATGCAGCAAAAGGAATGTGGCTATTTTATGAGCATCCAGAAACAGAATTCTTTGGTATCAAACAAAAGTTTTTAGATATTAGAAAACGTACATGTAAATATCCAAAACTAGGAACTAAAGCACAGTTTGTTGCAATTCCTACAACATCTGGAACAGGATCAGAAGTAACGCCATTTGCAGTTATTACAGATAAAAAGAACAATATTAAATATCCGCTTGCTGATTATGAGTTAACACCAGATGTTGCGATCGTTGACCCGCAGTTCGTTATGACAGTACCACCGCATGTGACTGCTGACACAGGAATGGACGTATTAACACATGCGATTGAAGCGTACGTATCTATTATGGCAAACGATTATACAGATGGATTAGCTTTAAAAGCAATTGATCTTGTCTTTAAATATTTACCACGTGCATATAAGGATGGAAATGACGAAGAGGCCCGTGAAAAAATGCATAATGCTTCAGCAATTGCTGGGATGGCATTTGCCAATGCGTTTCTTGGTATTAACCATAGCTTAGCACATAAAATTGGACCGGAGTTTCATATTCCGCACGGACGTGCTAATGCAATCTTAATGCCGCATGTTATTCGCTATAATGCAATTAAACCGAGAAAACATGCGCTATTCCCTAAATATGAGCACTTTGTTGCAGATGAGCGTTATGCACATATCGCAAGAATGCTTGGTCTGCCAGCACGTACAGTAGAAGAAGGCGTGGAATCATTAGTACAAGCCATTATCGCTCTTGGAAAAGAATTAAATATTAATATGAGCGTTGCTGGCCAAGGTGTTGAAAAAGAAGTATTTGAAGCGGTTGTTGATGTACTTTCTGAACGAGCATTTGAAGATCAATGTACAACAGCAAATCCGAAATTACCGCTTATTTCAGAATTAAAAGAAGTTTATATGCAAGCATATAAAGGTGTGTAATGAAAGAAAGAGCCGCGTGTATTGCGGCTCTTTTTCTTACGGAAAACTTCTCCCTCATTGGTTATATTTACTTGCCTACGAAACGATGAAAATATGATAAAGTGAAGAAAGAGGAGTGATAAAAGAATGAAAGAATTGCAGCAAAAAATTGCAGATTATATTCGCTTCGGCCAAGTCATGCTAGCACTAAGTGCATTTTTAATGCTCGGTTTATTACTCCCAAATGGACAAAAAGAAACGGTGCAAATGTTTGCCATGATGGGGGTTATCGTTGCCTTTTTAGGCGGTTCGTTTTATTTTTTCCGCCGTGCAAAAGAGCTGGGTGACAAGCTAGAGGAGAACGAAAATGAGCAGGTGTTATAGATAGAAACGCTACTTAAAGAGTACGTACCTTTAAGTGGCGTTTTTTTGATAAAAATAAAACTTTTAAGTAATGGAACAATAAAGTGAACCCTCCATTAGTAGGAGGGGCATCCTTCACTGATGGTTAATGTTTGGTGCATCAAAAAAATTCCACAATCTCTTATTTGAATTCATTTACGCTAGTAAGAAAGAAAACAATAGTTGTTTACAAATTTGTAAACAACTATTGTTTTCTTTTGTTTATAATTTACATAAGGGGGGGGAGGCTATGTTTCACACAGAACGTTTACAGTTTCGGAAATATACGATTGATGATCTAGATTTTTATGCTTCTTTATGGGGAAATGAGAAAGTGATTCGATACATTGGTAGAGGTAATCCAAAAACGTATGAACAATGTAAAAAAAGCCTTGAAAGTTGGATTTTTCCAGGATATGAACGTGGACTTGGTTTATTTATGATGTTACATAGAGAGACTGGTGAACCAATTGGTCATGCAGGAATTGTTCGGCAGCGTGTTGATGGAAAAGAAGAGGTGGAAATCGGATATTGGTTGCTTCCGCAATATTGGGGAAACGGATATGCGAAAGAGGCAGCGGCTGCTTTTCGTGATTACGGTTTTCAAGTGCTTAAGCTTGAAAAACTCATTTCTCTTATTAATCCCAATCACCCAGCTTCTATTTTTGTGGCAAGAAAAACAGGTATGGCTTATGAGAAGACGGTGCTATTTCATGATATGGATGTTCTCGTTTATTCAATGAAAAGAACAGGGTTCGTAACTTAAACAACCTGTTCTTTTTTATTTTATAATGAAATCACTGCAAACAAATTTGTTCACAATGCTTCAATACACATGTTTTCGATTTTCAGTATAGCTTGAAATAAGAAGAAGTGCAGCTTCATCCCCAATATTACGAACGATATGCGGTACGCAAGCACTCCAAGAAAACGAATCTCCTTCTTCTACAATTGCAATATCTTCTCCGTGTTGTACTTCTAATTTTCCGCGCAAGACAAGATGACATTCTTCTCCTTCATGAGCATTTGGCGTGTTTTCTTTCGGAAAGCCAATAGGAATTTCTACTAATGATAAACGCAGTCCGCCTTGTTCAGCTACATGTTCAATTTTTTGCTGGTCTTTTCCGTAAATACTATATTTTCGTTCTTCTTTTTTAACAACTTTCATTCGATTTTTTTGCTCTAACAATAAATAAGGAAGAGGAACATTTAAAAAATGAGCGATTGTTTCTAGAGTAGATATAGATGGAGAGGTTTTATTGTTCTCCACTTGGCTCATAAATCCTTTAGAAAGCCCTGTTCCTTCACAAATTTGCGCAATTGTAATGCCTCTGCGTTGTCGAATTTCACGTATTGTCGAACCGATATTCATAATGCTCGATCTCCTTTTTCTAAACAGATATTTGTATCATAGCAAATCTTTTTTATTTTTTCTCAATAAAAATCAATTGACGAATAAAAAAATTTATTGTATGTTTTGTAATGTGAAAAAAAGTTTTATATAACAAAACAATAAAGGAGAAATAACAATGAATCAATATATTGGTAATTTAATTATTCGAATTGTATTAGGAGTTACGTTTTTTGCTCATGGTTTAGCGAAGTTTCAAGCAGGAATCGATAACATTGCAGGCTGGTTTACAAGTATTGGTTTACCAGGGGGTCTTGCATATGGCGTTGCGACAGTAGAATTAGTTGGTGGTATTTGTTTAATTATCGGTTTAGGCGTAAGATATGTCGGACTATTATTTGCACTTATTTTAGTTGGAGCAATTGTAAAAGTAAAATGGTCAGCTGGTTTATTAGGAGATGGAAAAAATCCTGGATATGAAATAGATCTTGCATTATTAGCAATGGGCGCTTACTTATTTGTTGTGAAAGCAGAAGGATTTGTAGATCGTTTCTTAAAAGCGACAGTATTGAAAAAAGACTAGTACTAATTCACAACAATTGATTTGAAATAGTTCATGATTGAACTAACAGGTAAGTATAAGGCATATTGGAACATCTGTTATGTAGGAAAATGAAGTGTATCATATTCATTCTCGTGTGAGATAGAAAAAGGAAGCCTAAATAGTGGCTTCTTTTTTGTCTTTTTCTAATGTAATAAGCAATAAGCAGAAGTACGAGATGTTATCCCTTATTCTTTCCGATTTGATACCCAGAAATTGCACCTAGTATGAAAAGAAATAAACTACCCGAATTGTAATTGTTTGTGAAGAAACTAATGATTAGCCAAGCGACAAATGCACCGAGAAAAAGTTGAATGAGTTTTTTCAATTATGTTCCTCCTACATGTCTAGTTACATGAAATGAACCAGCAGAAAAGTTTCTGGCTGGTTCATTTGATATTATCTTATAATTGTTTTTTCATTTTGTAAAAACATCTCATCAAACTGTTTTGCCATTTCAAAATCAAGTTTTGTCAAACCTTTTGCATTCCATGATGACAACGTGATAATAACTGCTTTATACTGGATAAGGATAAATGGATGGTGATTGTGTTCTTCTGATAGTTTGGCCGCTTCAGAAACAAATTCGACACCTTTTAAGTAGTCGGAGAACATGTATTTGCGTTCAATCCATTTTTCGTCTTTTACTGTCCATTTATCCAACTTCATTAACTCTTCTTGAACCTCTTCATTAGTTAGTCGTTGCATTATTTGTCACATCCTTTATTGGGAGTAAGGCAAGCCCGTTATTGATTAAACGCTGAACTTCTTCATTATTTTTAAAGGAAGAAAGCTGTTGTAACAATGCTGCACGTTCTGGAATCTTCACTTTATGTTCTAGTAATAACTCTAAAATCTCAAGGCGCAGTAGCCATTCTTTTTCATAAAACTTATCTAATACGTGATGGATTGCTGCAAGCTGTTCTATATGCTGTTCGTGTAATGAACCTTCGCTGCGTATATCACGAACCGTTTCGTACATTTTTTCAAGTTCTGTTTGTGCGCGCGGTGCAGGTATTACTTCATCTTCTTCTGCTATTGGGAAGAAAGCTGTTGGATCTGCTGCACCAGGGAAAACAGAAGGAATTGCTGAACCAACTGCCATATCAAATGTACCCCAGGCCGCATCAAATAATAAGCGATCTTTTAAAGTGACTGTACAATTTGTAAATGAAATGACAGCGACTTTTTCCTCATTTTTAATAATGTCGGTTACTGTCCCTGTCACATGTACACCGCTTGTAAAGGTAAGCTCAGTTTTGTTACCAACAGAGATTCCTAATGTGTTTAATTCTTCGTCTGTACAAGACTCTAATGCGATATTATTTTGTAACAATCCAATTGGTGTACCAAACCCATCTTGGTGCACATCTGTAGAATGATTTGGCAATTGTGTATGATTGATAGCTAATGCAGTTGGACTACCCGTTTTTATATAAATAGCCTCGCCACTTTCATCTTTTACTACTTCAACTAGTGTTCCTGTAATTTGTAATCCGCTGTTTAAAGTAACTGTCGCTGTATTTTCAGAACGCAGTGCTTTATCCAAACCTTTTGTACCACCTGATTTGAATGCCATTGTTTCTGAGAATTTTTTAAGTGCTTCAATCAATTCTTCGAAAGAACCACATACAAAAAGCTGCGGTTGCATTTTTGTTACATCGTAGCTCGTTTGAATACATGATTCAATGGAGAATGGAACTTTTTTAACGGCGTCAGTTAAACAATGTTTGCTTTCACCTACAGATGAAAGAAGTCCAGCACCGTAAATTTTCGGATTCTGTATATCACCAATCAATCCGTATTCTACTGTCCACCAGAAAAGACGGGAAATTTGTTCTGCTTCTGATAGGCCAGAAACATGTTTTTGTTTTTCTTCCACTTCTTTCTCTGCCGCAATAATTTCTTCTGGAGTAGATGTGCGGCTCTCTTTTACAATCGTTAATTGGCGAACCGCTTCAAATAATTCGTGCTCTTCCTTTGTAGAGAAAGCTTTTGCTCCAATCTGTCCGAACAATTTTACATATTTTGCATATGTAGGATCGAGTAGAATTGGTGCATGTCCAGCTGCTTCATGAACAATGTCAGGAGCTGGTGTATATTCAATATTTTCTACTTTGCGAATATCTGTCGCAATTGGCAGGAGACCATGTCCTTGGAAATCAAAGAATGCTACGCCAGGAATTAAACCGTCAATTGTAACAGCTCCCCAGCCGCTCGGTGCTAAACAATTGTTCATTTCTTCTACTTTTGGAATGGCATCTATATTAATACCGGAAGACTGCAATCCGTTTACATATGCTGGATGTGCAACGTCTTTTAAAAAGTTATGATTTTGTCTCATAATGTAGCGCCATACAGCGTGATCAATAGGTGTGTATTGGTCGTAATGCTGCTTTGATACAAATGGTTTTAAATGTGATGGAATTTCTGCTGTTTTTGTCATATAGATATCCTCCTTTTATGTAAAAAAGTGCTATGGTTTGTTTTTTTATGCGCATCACTCCTTTCAAAAAAATGTAAGCGCTTCTAAAATTTTATCATAAAATTACGAATTATTTAATATTTGTTTAGCTGCAAATAGAAAAATCCCTATCGGAAAATCCGATAGGGACGATAAAAATCGCGGTATCACCCTACTTGTAAACAAAAAAACTGTTTACCACTCTCTTAAGATAACGGAAAGTTCCGTCTTTCCCTTCATGAAAAGTTCACTACGAGAAAGAAGCTCCAGAATTGTAATTCATGTTTATATATGTACTGATTCGCACCAATCATCAGCTCTCTGAAACAGGGATATAAGCCACTACTATTATTCTATCAACGCGTATATATAAAATTGATTAAAAGGAGGCCACGCAAAAAAGCCCCTATCGGAAATCCGATAGGGACGATAAGAATCGCGGTACCACCCTACTTGTAAACAAAAAACTGTTTACCACTCTCTTAAGATAACGGAAAGATCCGTCTTTCCCTTTATGAAAGGTTCATTACGAGAAAGAAGCTCTGGAATTGTAATTCGTGTTTATATATGTACTGATTTCCACCAACCATCAGCTCTCTGAGACAGGGATATAACTACTACTATGATTCCTTCATTGCCTGTATGTTTCGTTCAAATAAACTATGTTTTGTATTATAAAACTACTACTTCGAAAATGTCAACAATAATTATAGTGAAAACATGCAAAAGTAAAATTTAAAAATTATTATTTTCTAGAATTGTAAAAAAATGTTGTTTGGGAAACTCTTCTGTTTTATTATATTATATGGATATTATTGTAATAAAAGAAAAGGGTGAGAGGGATGGGGAAGAAGGAAAAGAAAAATTATATGCATTCTAGACTGAATCTTCTGTTTTTAATAGTGTTTATAGCATTTTCAGCACTTATTTTTCGTTTAGGTCTTTTACAGATTATCAAGGGGGAGAGCTATAAGCAAGAAGTAGCGAGGGTAGAAAATATAACGACAAATGTTTCTGTACCACGGGGGAAAATATATGATCGTTATCATCGTGTTATTGTAGAAAATAAGCCGCTGCGAACGATTAGTTATACGAGGACTAAAAGTTCCAGAAAGGAAGATCGTTTAGAAGTTGCAAGGAAATTAGCGAAGTTAATTGAAATGCCAATAGATAAAGTTACAGAGCGTGATAAAAAGGATTTTTGGATAGAGTTGAATCCAAAGCAGGCCGAAAAGAAAATAACAAAAGAAGATTTACAATTACTAAAAGATAAAAAAATTAGTGATAAAGATCTTTATAAGAGACAGTTAGAACGTATTACGGAAGAAGAATTAGCAAAGTTTACTCCAGAAGACATTGAGATTTTGGCGATTAAGCGTCAAATGGAAGGTGGACATGTTTTAACTCCTCAAACAATAAAAAATCAAGGGGTAACCGATCAAGAATATGCAATTGTAAGCGAAAGGTTAGCAGAACTTCCAGGAGTAGATATTACAAGTGATTGGGATCGTAGCTATCCATATGAAAATATGTTTCGAACGGTACTTGGTAGTGTTACAAATAGTAATGAAGGGTTACCGAAAGAGAGATTGGATTATTACCTTGCCCGAGGATATAACCGGACGGATCGAGTAGGAAAAAGCTATATTGAGCAAGTACATGAAGATGTCCTTCAGGGTAAAAAATCGCAAGTGAAAAATGTGACAGATGAAAACGGTGCTATTATGGAGACGATATATCTTTCTAAAGGTGAACGTGGAAAAGATTTATTTTTAACAATTGATATGGAATTGCAAAAGCAAGTAGAGAAAATTATAGAAGAAGAATTACAGGCTGCGAAGCGAAATGGGGAACATCTCATTGACCGAGCGTTTGTCGTTATGATGAATCCGAAGAATGGTGAGATTTTGTCTATGGCAGGAAAACAGTTTGTCGAAAATGAGGAGCAAATACAAGACTTCGCACTTGGAACGATGACGAGCTCTTATCCAATGGGGTCTGTTGTAAAAGGGGCAACGGTGTTTACGGGGTATCAAGAAGGTGTCATTCAGCCGGGTACGTCATTGCTAGATGAGGAGATTTTGCTTTATAGAACACCAGTTAAAAAGTCGTATAAAGTATTTGGAAACATTACGGATTTACAGGCATTACAAGTATCGTCCAATGCGTATATGTTTAAAACAGCAATGAAAATTGCCGGGATTGATTATAAAGCAAATATGAAGTTGAATGTGAAAGAAGAGGCATTTCGCAAGATGAGAAATTCATTTGGTAAGTTTGGGCTTGGTGTTCCAACTGGCATTGATTTACCGAATGAAGCAAGCGGTTTAAAAGGACTTGCTGATAAACCAGGTTTTTTATTAGACCTTGCGATTGGTCAGTATGATACATATACGCCTCTGCAATTAGCGCAGTATGTCTCTACGATTGCGAACGGAGGATATCGATTAAAGCCACAATATGTGAAAGAAATTCGTAAGCCAACAACTAAGGAAGGAGAAATAGGTGCTGTCGTTCAATCCAATGAACCAGTCGTACTAAACAGCATTGATATGAAAGATAGCTCTTATCTCAAGCAAATACAAAAAGGATTTCGTATGGTAGTGGAGGCGCCTCCGGGAACAGGATATTCGAATTTTGGACAAGACAATCTCTATATGCCCGCAGCAAAGACAGGAACAGCCGAAATTTACTATGATGGTCCTAATAAGGAACTACGGAAATCTGGTTCAGATGGAAAGAGTCCAAAATGCAACAACTTAACGTTTGTTGGGTATGCACCGTACGATAATCCAGAAATTGCATTTTCTGTTGTTGTACCATGGGTTGTGAATGATACAGAAAATCCGGTGAATAAAAAGATTGGAAAGCGCATTTTAGAAGCATATTTTGAATCGCAGAAAGTGAAAAAGTAAGAAAGAAGGCATAGAGTGTGCCTTCTTTTTATTTTTTACTTTTTGTATACTCTTTGGTTGAGTAGCGAAATGCTATAAGAAAAAGGTAGGAAGGAAAAGTTTTTGGAAATGGAGCAAGGGGTATTACCATTATTAATACACGGGGCAACAATCTTTTTATTGATTTCTTTTGTTATTGCTGCACTGTTATGGAGGAAAACAAAATGTGGTGTATATGGCTGGTTTTTTAGTCATCTTATATTTCTAAGTTTTGGAATTGCAGCTTGGGTACATATTTTACAAGAGCCGCCTGTTGGAGATGGACTTGAGTCGGAATATAATTCGCTTTATATTGGAATTGCCGGCTTATCGTGGGGAGTTAGCATGCTGTTTTTTATAAAAGGAATGCAGAGAATTGCAAAGCTTGTGAAGTGAGGTGTTCATATGTTTAAAAGTCTGTTACAGTTTTTCATCTATATTTGTGTTTTTTTTAGTGCGGTTTCAAGTAGTTATGCGGAAAGTGAACGAATAAAAGTTGCTTTTATTCGTAATCATGACCTTTGGGTGAAAATAGATGGGAAAGAAAAGCAGATAACAGAAGGAGAGCATGTTGTGAATCCAAAGTGGTCATATGATGGAATGTGGCTTGCTTATGCAAAGGGAAAAGAAGCAAACCGGCTTGAATTATATCGAATTTCAGATGGCAAAAAGGTGATGCCTTTTCTAGTGGATGCAACAAACTACCAATGGTCACCAAAGCAAAACATCATCGCCTTTCAATTTGATGGAGTTTTAAACATATACGATATAAAACACCCGCAAAAAGGTTTTGAGAATGTATCGGTTGGTGTGGGAGATTATGGCTGGTATCCTGATGGAAAGAAATTTCTCGTTTCTTCTATGTCTCATTTACTTCCAACAGGATGGACAGGTGCTGAGTTATTTCAAGTGCCACTTGATGCAAATTTAGACCGAAGCAAGATTAAACATTTTTACACCTTACCAAAAGAATCACCACAATTTTTTGCAATTGTAGCAAGTTTGTTCCAATGGTCACCCGATAGAAAATGGATTTCATTTTTAGCAACCCCAACTGCCTCTTGGTCGATGGATAGTAACACGTTGTGTATAATTGGAGCGGATGGAAGTAAGTTTGAAGCAGTTGATCACATGTTAATTCAACCAAAATGGTTTCAATGGGCACCGTCAAAAAATATTCTTGCATACATAGAAGGAGAAGGACGCTTTACCGTCGAAAATAAACATTTAAAATTAAAAGAACTTCCTGTTTTTCGGCAAGTTACTTTCACTCCAAAAGGTTATGTTGATTGGGATTTCACTTGGAACAGTAATACGTTGATTACAATTTCTAGAGCAAAGGAAACGGAATGGTCCAATGATCCGAAGCAACGTCCGCAGCCTTCACTATATCAAATCAATGTTGCGAATGCACAGCAACGTCAAATTACAACCCCGCCAAAAGGGTATGGAGATTATTATCCGTACTATATAAAACACACAAATCAACTTTTATGGATGCGCTCTAATCGAAAGCAAGCCGATATGTGGATTGCAAATGCAGACGGTTCACAAGCGCGAAAATGGATTCAAAATATAGACGAAGCCGCAAATTATTATGAGAAACGAGATTGGGAGCATGTTGTATCCGTAAAAGAATAAAAATATGCGTGCCCTGATTTAAGAGACGCATATAAAAAATGCATAGTTTGTTATAAGATTTTCGCCATATAATATTCGTTTCTTGGTTGTCCATCAATAATCACACCATGCACTGCTTCACCTTCTATAACAAAACCCATCTTTTTATATAACGAAATGGCTCTTTCATTATGAGACATGACTGTTAATTCTAGACGCAGTAATTGTTGTGTGCGGGCCCATTGTTCAATTTCATGAAGTAATTGTTTACCAATTCCTTGACCCGTATATTGCTGGAGCACGCCAATGACTAAATATGCAGCGTGTTGTTTTCGCTTTACAGCTCCGCCGCGAGCTATTATATAACCAACAAGTTGCTCATCTTTCTCCGCTACTAAAAGTGTTGAATTATGGGGAGAGAGAAGTGCTTGAATCATAGATTTTTGTTTCTCTATTGTAAAGTTTCGCTCATTAGGCTCAAACAACATAAAATTTGTTTCTTGATCAATTGTTTGACATAGCTTTAAAAACGGAGCTGCATCTGCTTCTGTAATTTCACGAATCATCATAATCACCTATTTCTATTTTTGTATAACATATGATATTCGTTATGTAGATGCTGAACTCCTGTAAGGAAAGGGTCATATTACTTTGTTTCCCCCTTAAATTTAAATATATGTGGATCCTCTCTTTTTTATAAAGAGAGGATTTTTTTGTAAAGAAGAGAAGGAGAAACTTCTATGAGTGAAGGGAAGTTATGTTAATACGGAATAGAAAGGAATGTTGATATGAAACTTATTTTTATCAGACATGGAGAAGGAGAGCATACAAAAAACTTGCCGAACAGTTTAGGGATGAATCATCCATATCTCACAAATAAGGGAAGAGAACAGGCATTATTACTGCAAGAAAATTTACCTCTGCATGAGAGCGATGTATTGATTGCAAGTCCAACGGTTCGAACATTGCAGACAGCTGCGTTATGGAGTGAGCATGTTGCTTGTAGGAAAGATGTCCATTCATATATTTCGCCTCGTATTTTTCCATATCGAGAAGGAGCAAGAACGTTGCCTTGTGACAAAATGTTAAGCAAAAAGAACATGCAGCAGTTGTTCCCGCAATTTTCATTAGCAGAAGAACACAATGACGAGTTATGGAGTAGTGGAATCAATACGATTTCAGAGCTTGAGTTTTGCACGGCTGCTCATAGCTTCATTGAATGGTGTAAAATGTTACAAGTTTCACGCATAATAATTGTTTCTCATGATGGAACGATTACAGCATATAGGAAATATGTAATGAAACAAGTATTAACGAGGGAAGACTTTTTAGAGGAGACAGGGATGTATGAAATTCAATTATAGTAAAAAAGAGATTAAATAAATATTGCATGAGTAAAAGGAGAGAACTGTGTTTTATATTTGGGTTATCCCTCTCTAAGGGATAGGTGTTTATAAAAGTCTGGTTGTGTACTAACGATAAGTAGGAGTCTACTCATCTAAAAAGATAAAAATATGCTTTTTTATAAAATTTAACATTGTGAAAATAAATTTTTTACAAATAGTAATGAAAATCATTATCGTTTGTGTTATTATATGTTCAAGTTTTTATTTGCAAATAAAAGTGGCTATATAACGTACGTTTGAAGTATTTTGTGTAAATTGATAAAAAGCAATCATAATGAATGAAACGAAAACCGGTTACGAATGTTGTTGTATTCATGTAATTTATTTAATTACAAAAATCAGGAGGAATGTATGGTTATTCAGTTTTTAAGAGAGAACAAAGCAGTTTCCTTTTTACTAGCAGCAGTGCGTATTTATATTGGATATACGTGGCTTATGGCAGGGGTGAAAAAACTAACAGGTGGTGGATTTGACGCAACAGGTTTTTTAAAAGGCGCAATTGAACAAGCATCAGGAGCTCATCCAGCAGTGCAATCATGGTGGGCATCCTTTTTAAAAGAAGTAGCAATTCCAAATGTAGAGCTATTTAATTTTTTAGTTACATGGGGAGAAATTTTAGTTGGAGTAGGGTTAATTGTTGGGTGTTTAACGAAAACAGCTGTATTTTTTGGTCTTGTAATGAACTTTTCCTATATGTTTAGTGGGTCAACGGGTGTGAATCCACAATTAGTAATCTTGTCTATGTTGATTTTAGTTTCAGGTTATAATGCTGGCAAATTTGGTGTAGATGGACTTATTTTATCAAAAATTTTCAATAAAAAATCACGCAATTATAAAAATCAAGCCGCTTAGCGTATAAAAGGGTATCTCATCATGAGATACCCTTTTTAACGAATTTGAGGTGATTTTGCTATAAATAAACTAAGCATGAGCATCGTAATTGCTGATAGAAAGAAAATCGGGATTCCTAAAAAGGCTGCACCGAAACAAGATTCATCATTTGGGAGGCTCATAAAATAGCCGAAAAAAATAAGATTGGGAATCACGCCGATTATACCAATAATAAACATATTCCAAATCGGTTTTTGTGTAACACATTGGCGGTACTTCTGTAATAATCGAATCCATAATATAAAGTAACCGATCCCTGATAGGAGTAAGAAGAGTACTACAATCGGGCCAAATAGAAGAGTAAAACTACTTTTTATTTCAATGAAACTAAATATCCAAACAAGCCCGATTAATAGAGCACCTGATCCAAGCATATAGCATAAGTTATAAATGCTTAAATACAACCCATTTTTATATGAATTATCTTTATTCGGTCTGAGCAATACATCTCCTCCTTTCTCCCCCGATTGTATCGTAGGTTTTCTTTTGTTAGGGATTTTTTGTAAAAAATTACGACTTAGTAGGATACTTCTTAAAAAACTCATCAACATACTGCATAAACTCTTTCGGCTGTTGACGAAACGGTGCATGTTCGCCTTCTTCGATAATATGAAGTGTACTATTTTTTAAGAATTGATGATACGTTTCGCCATTTTTCCAAGAAACGCTTTTATCATTTCTTCCCCAGATAATTAATGTTGGCACTTTGATTTCATCAGCATTGATACGTAAACGGCGCGGCCTCATTTTACTTAATTCTGTATAATGTTCCGTATCTTCACGTTTATACTTTACTTCATTCTTACGATATTCTTTCGGAGTAGAGACAGTACTCAAATCATTTGATAAATTTGGTTTTGGAGATCCTTTCTCATGCTGCAAAGATTCAACTCCTGTTGCATCCGCTAAAATAAGGTGGCTTACTGCATTCGGATATAAGTATGCTAAGTTTAAAGAGATTTCTCCGCCCATTGAGTGCCCTAATATCGCGAATGTATCATATCCTAATTTTTTCATTAATTTATAATATAAGTTTGCTTGATTTGGAAATGAATAGTGAAAATCCATCGGTTTAGAAGAATGACCGAAACCTAAAATGTCGACAGCGATAATGGTATGATTTTTTGCTAACTCGGGATAAATATCGCTAAATCCATTTGATGAACCTCCGAAGCCATGAAGCATAAGTAAAGGTGGTTTATTTTTACCAATTTGTTTGAAGTAAATGGTTTGTCCATCAATTTCAATCATTTTTTCGTTCGTCTCTAGTTTTGTTGCAATTGTTTCTTTTATTTGTGTTGCTTTTTTTGTTTCCTTCTCAATTGTGCTGCAGCTTGTTAACGTTGTGAGAACAAAGCAGCTGAGCATGTAGAGCTTCCATCGTTTCAAAGTGTTTTCTCCTTTCTAGCATAATGCTGCATCCATCATAGCAAATATGAAATCTCGTTTACCAGGAAGATTCTCTTCGTTTTTTATCATGAGAGGAGAAAGCAGCGTTTCTTTAAACTCAAATGATAGCAGTTTGTCCCTAAAGCTTTTTTGTGAATGAGGAACATCGATACGAATAGCTCCATCCCATTGATTACATATGGATAGTAGTAAATGCATGGCATTCTCTTCATTATTAGCAATAAGGGGAGTAACACATACGGTATCTCCTTTTCGTATACATAGCGCAAAGGCCTCTAGTCTATCATTTTTTTCTATTTTTAATGCAAGGTATGCTCTATTTAAAAGTATTGAATATAGCTCGGGACGATAAGCGCCGCTTGCTATGAAATCGAGTTGAATGAGTGTATTAAGATCTTGACTCGTGATTTGACTAGTAGAAAAGGAGTTGTTTTTTGTTGCCGTGCGATTTCGTTCTAATCGATGAATAGAAGTAATTGTGTTAAATCCATATGTATGATATAACGGCATACCAGCATCTGTTGCAATGAGAGTAAAAGGTTGTAATTGCGGAGCGTTTTTTATACTAGTGTCTAGCAAAGAGCGTGCTAATCCTCTTCGTTGAAAATCTGGATGAACAATAAGCATACCAATAGAAGTAAATCCTGTTTTATATGGAAAAACAGCGATACAAGAGATAAGCTTACCTTCGTTATCATGGCCAAACAAGGTACCGATAGTAAAGAAGGTTTCAAATTGTTCTTTCATAGATGAAACGTTATGTAACCAACCTACTGCATCACAAAGAGATAGAAGCTGTGAGATATCAGAGGTAC
Organism: Bacillus sp. CGMCC 1.60114; assembly: GCF_042676365.1. Lineage (NCBI taxonomy): Bacteria > Bacillati > Bacillota > Bacilli > Caryophanales > Bacillaceae > Bacillus > Bacillus sp. CGMCC 1.60114. The sequence goes on along the minus strand of NZ_JBHTHG010000007.1, from coordinate 170,466 downwards.
TTAGTGTTTTTACTTGCATATATTACACTCCTCGTGTTTTTTTAGTAGATACATTTTATCATGGGAAATCAAAATATTGCGTCCTATTGTGCATTAAGGAGAGAGAGGATTTACAAACGTGCTGAATTTAGAAGGGTCATATACGTCAATAAGTAAAACGACAAAGAAATACAGCTTGCAACAACATTCACCTTAAATTAACAAAATATTTACATATTTCCAATTTTCTCTTAACAGTTTTCTATTACATTTGGTAGTGGGGATAGAAATAAGCATTTAGGGGGATTTATAGATGAAAAAAATTATGAAGAAAGCTTGGCCGTTTGCAGTTGTTTCATCGTTAGCACTTACTTCAATTGTAACATGGAATGTTACGCGTTCAGATGTCATTAAAGCAGATGAAAAAGAAGACAATGCAAAGATTAAAAATGTGATTGTCTTAATCGGAGATGGTATGGGCCCTTCTTATATGACAGCGCATCGTTATATGAAGGATAACCCAAAAACATTTGAAATGGAGCAAACCGAATTTGATAAGCATCTCGTAGGAACACAGGTTACATATCCAGAAGATGAGCATCAAAATATTACAGACTCAGCTTCTGCGGCAACTGCAATGTCAGCAGGGGTTAAAACATATAATGCAGCTATAGCAGTGGACAATGATAAATCAAAGGTAAAAACAGTATTAGAGCAAGCGAAAGAACGCGGAAAATCTACAGGTTTAGTTGCAACTTCTGAGATTACACATGCAACGCCAGCTGCGTTTGGAGCACATAACATTGATCGGAAAAATATGGATCAAATTGCTGATGATTATTTTAACGAGAAAATTAATGGGAAACATAAAGTTGACGTTCTCCTTGGGGGAGGATTAAAGAATTTTGATCGAAAAGATCGCAAACTTACAGAAGAATTTAAAAAAGATGGTTATAGTCTTGTAACGGATCGTCAGCAATTATTAAATGATAAAAATGACCAAATTCTTGGATTATTTGCGCCTGGTGGTCTTGATAAAATGATTGACCGCAATGACAGCACACCTTCTTTAGAAGACATGACAAATGCAGCGATTAATCGCTTAAATAAAAACAAAAATGGTTTCTTCTTAATGGTAGAAGGCAGCCAAATTGACTGGGCTGGTCATGATAATGACGTTGTTGCAGCGATGAGTGAAATGGAAGACTTTGAAAGAGCGTTTAAAGCAGCAATTGAATTTGCGAAAAAGGATAAGCACACGTTAGTAGTGGCAACGGCTGATCATTCTACTGGTGGTCTGTCTCTTGGAGCAAACGGAGTATATAATTTTGATGTGAGTCCAATTAAAGCAGCAAAACGTACACCTGACTTTATGGCAGCTGAAATTGCTAAAGGTGCAAACGTTGAAGAAACATTGAAAAAGTATATTGATTTACAATTAACACCTGAAGAAATTAAATCTGTGAATGATGCTGCAACGTCAAAAGATGTAACAACGATTGATAATGCAATTGAAGCGATCATTAATAAACGCTCTTACACAGGTTGGACAACTGGTGGCCATACTGGTGAAGATGTTGGTGTATATGCATTTGGACCAGGAAAATACTTATTTGCTGGGGTTCAAGAAAATACAAACTTAGCAAAACGTGTGTTTGATATTATTGGCGGCGGCGACCCAAATAAAGGTAGACGCTAATATGAAGAAAAAGCGGGGCTTCTTTGCCTTGCTTTTTTCTTTTTGATTTTGGAGGGTAGATATATGAAACGATTTTTAAAGAGATTAGGGATTTTAGGAATAATAAGTTTTCAATTATGTGGATGTAGCTCACAAGAAAAAGCGCAAAAAGACACAACGAAAAAGGAAGAAACGATTCATAAAGAAGGAAAAAATAAAAAGATTACAAAGTCTATACCTGAGGAAGAACAACAAGCGATTAAAAAGTTAATAGAGTCCTATATTCAAACAATAAATGAAAAAAACTTTGAAGGGCATATGGCACTTTTTTCAACGAATTCATTAGGATTAGAAGATACAAAAGCACAAAAAGAAGCAGAATTTAAAAATAAGAATAAAAAAATCGAACTTTTGGATTTTAGTGTAAGAAATTTTGAAGGAGAGTATGCTGTGGTAGAAACGAAAGAGAAAGAAGAATCTGCTGAAAAGAAAGTTCGTTACACCGTAGGAAAAGAAGATGGTGTATGGAAGATAGAAGAAGTACGTGTGATTGAGAAGGAATAAAAAGAAGTTCTCTACAATCGAGAACTTCTTTTACACAGGTAATAAAATGCGCTCTGAACATGATTCAATTTCATCAATATCTTGACGGATGGATGCCATCTTATTGTCAAGTTCTTCAGCTTTCATAGCGGCATCATGTAATTCCTGCTTTAAATATTCAGGGATATTTCCTTCATATTTATAATACATTTTATGTTCTAAACTTGCCCAAAAATCCATTGCTAACGTTCGTAATTGAATTTCTGCAAAAACATCTTGTGTTCCTGAATTTAATACTAATGGATACTTAATAATCATGTGGAGACTTTTATAGCCATTTGGTTTTGGCGTTGCAATATAATCTTTAACTTCTATGATCTCCATATCTGTTCGTTTTTCTATCAAATTTTTCAAATAGTAAATATCTTCCACGAAACAACATGTAATTCGAATACCGATAATATCGAATAAATGTTGTTGGGCATTTTCGACAGTTGGTACTAAGTTTTTTCGTTCCAACTTTTTAATAATACTTTTTGGTTGTTTTAATCGTGTTTTTATATGTTCAAACGGGTTGTAGTCTTCTAGAAACTGAGCTTCCCGGTTCATAATTTCAAATTTTGTTTTCAGTTCTTCAAGAGCAAATGTATAAGGTAATACAAATGCTTTCCAATAATCAACTGTTGTTTGGTTAAATTCCATTATATACACACCTTTTTCTTATTTGGAAAGTAAGGTTGCTTAAACTAAATACCAAATCATATAAGCAAACGCTGCCACAGATGAAATCATAAAGCGATAGCGTGTTTTCATTACATGTTCCTCCTTCCCCACATAGTGTTTATTGTATGATATAACTATGTACATTTTCTATATTAATTGATTGATGTGAATTCCGTATGAACAAATTGTTTCAGTTTTTTGTCTTTTTTATACCGTTTACAAAATACCTTGAGTTCGAGGTATGTTACTTTCTTTGTATAAGCTTCTATATCATTTCAGTTTTAATGATTGCAAAGGGAAAAGTAATGAAATTATAATTCAGCCATATGGATATTATTTAAGAAGAAAGAATCAGTTTTTTAAATTAAGGAGTTTTTTTATTATAGAATTGACAAAGTAAATGGCAAAGTTTATGATATAAATCGTAATGATTACGTTTTGTTTTTGCGAAATGAATTTTCTAGGAGGTGTAAACTTATGCGTGTAAATATTACGTTAGCTTGTACAGAATGTGGTGATCGCAATTATATTACAAAGAAAAATAAACGAAACAACCCAGAGCGTATTGAACTAAAAAAATATTGTCCGCGATTAAAGCGAGTAACATTACATCGTGAAACGAAGTAAACGACTAGAGATCCTAGTCGTTTTTTGTTATTTGTAGTGATATCGAGTGAATTTTATCCCGCTATTCTTGGGTAGTAAGACACCCACACTGATGGAAATTTCACTTTATGATGATATAAATGAATTTATAGTTGTATGTAAAGATAGAAAATTGGTAATTTTTACCTTTCTGTAATAACATGTTGTGTCAATCCAGTATGAAGCTGAGATACATACGGAGATTTGTTAGAAAAACGTGGACAAGGATACAAGCAAAAGGAGTTCTATTCCATATATTTATAGTATATTTCAATAGAAAGGAGTTTATTTATTTTTGCCCCCAAAAGATCAAAAATTTTTCCATTCGTATGAGTTCCCTGCTCCTATTGGAGGAGCTCAAAGACCACAAAAATCGCATGTATTTACAACAGGACCTATATTAAAAAATCCCAATACTGAGATTGTAGTTGTTACGCTTTTGAATGAGGATTTTTACGAATCTCAAATGGTCACTGTGTCCGTGTTAGATTGGAAAAATACGTCGTATCCTACAGAGTTTGCTAAGTCTGGATTTCTATGCGGACAAGCTATCAACCCATATTTAATGACACAAGGGGTTCAACCGCAGCAAACTAATACCGTTCCTCCTAACAATGGCCAATCGGTTCTTACACCTCTTACATGTACGATTCCGCCACGCGGTCTTCTTGTGATTCATGCATCTCCACCACAATCTGTACATCTGCCAAGTTCTTGCTACGAAGTGATTGTTACTCTTTCGTCTAATTTTACTCACCCACCTGCTCCTATCAGACGTGTCATCGTCAATACATTTGGGATTAATGCCGCAGGTGTGCCACAAGAGGGAAATACCGTCTTGCATAATCAGTTGATACCTAGTCATATAACTTCACCTGTTCCTTTCTCTCCAATAGCTCCTATAACTCCACCTCCTACCCTATAAGGATCAGAAACAGAATCTAGGATTAGGAGATGAAGTAAGAATAGCAGCATAAATTGCAATCATTTTTACGCCAACATCAATCCCCTTCAATAAGTAATTTGAAGGGGACTTTAAATGTATGATGAAAAGGTTTTGATTTGATAACGGACTTTGAAAAAGACAAGAATTGATATTTGCGTTGTACAGACACAAACAATCACTCGCCCACATACATATAGGAAAGACCACTATTTTTGCGGAGGTGAAGAGGTTGAGTCTGTTCGCCGCAATTGGGTATATGATTCGCGAAGTTTTTATTTTCGTATCGTATGTCAAAAATAACGCATTTCCACAGCCATTGTCACCTGATGAGGAGAGAAAGTACTTAGAGCTTATGGAGCAAGGAGATGCGCATGCAAGAAATCTCCTCATCGAACATAATTTACGTCTTGTGGCACATATTGTGAAGAAATTTGAAAATACAGGAGAAGATGCAGAAGATTTAATTTCCATCGGTACGATTGGTTTAATTAAAGCGATTGAAAGCTATTCGCAAGGAAAAGGAACAAAATTGGCAACGTATGCCGCTCGCTGCATTGAAAATGAAATTTTAATGCACTTACGCGTATTGAAGAAAACAAAAAAAGATGTTTCTCTTCATGATCCAATCGGGCAAGATAAGGAAGGGAATGAAATTTCTTTAATAGATATTTTAAAGTCAGAATCAGAAGATGTGATTGATACCATTCAACTCAGTATGGAGCTTGAGAAAATTAAAGAGTATATCGACATATTAGATGAACGGGAAAAAGAAGTAATTGTAAACCGATTTGGTCTTGGCATGGAGAAAGAGAAAACGCAGAGGGAGATTGCGAAAGCACTTGGTATATCGCGGAGTTATGTATCACGCATTGAGAAGAGGGCATTAATGAAGATGTTTCATGAATTTGTTCGTGCAGAAAAAGAGAAGAAGGGGAAATCTTAAAGGTGGAAAGTGCCTGATTTTATTCGAAAGCAGGCACTTTCCTTTTTTGATAAAATGAAACTCCTTTGATAAATCTATGTTCACGGTTGAAAATGATGGGTTCTATCTGTAATATTAAAAGGTGCTAATAATTTATGATATAGAAACAAAAATAGGAAAAACTACATTTAATAGTCTTATTACAAATTTATATATCATAGTAGGTAGGGGGTTTCGCAGTTTGCGACGTACGTTATATCGATTATTAATTGAACTTACAAATGGTCGTTTTACGTCCTATGTATTGCGTAAATTTGCACAGTCGCGTTTAAGCTCAATTATTGTTCCGTCTTATGCAAAAGTGTTTCACATTAGGCAAGATGAGATGGAGAAGGATTTAAAAGAGTACGGAACGCTTCATGAATTATTTACGCGTAAATTAAAACAGGGAAAACGGTCGATTGATACAGAAGTATCTAGCATTGTGAGTCCGGTTGATGGTGTTTTTGCAGGTCACGGTCCTATTGATCAGGCAAAAATGTTTGAAATTAAAGGGAAACAATATTCTATTGTAGATATGCTTGGTACGGAAGAACGAGCAGTACGCTACGCAGGTGGTACATATATGGTTATTTATTTAAGTCCAAGCCATTATCACCGTATTCATAGTCCGCTTTCAGGCACCGTAACAGAACGTTTTGTACTTGGAAGGAAATCATATCCTGTTAATGCAGCAGGTATGAAATATGGAAAAGATACGTTATCCAAAAACTATCGCTCTGTAACTGAAGTAGAGAGTGAAGGAGAGCGAATGGCTCTTGTTAAAGTAGGCGCAATGTTTGTTAATAGTATTGAACTGCTACATGAGAAAGAAGTCATTCAAAAAGGTGAAGAGATGGCTTACTTTACATTTGGCTCTACAGTCGTTCTATTATTTGAAAAAGATATGATTGAAGTAGTTCAATCATTAACTAGTGGACAAGAGGTTCGTGTTGGTGAAAAAATCGCAACTCGATTATAAAAGAAGCAGCTTTTACATAGCTCGTTTCACTTTATAATAAAGTGAAACTTCCGTCAGTGGGGGGGGCTTCATCCTCCCAGTAACGGTTAGTTGAACCAATTGGGCGCATGCCAGCAGTTATCCTCCCCCTATCTTCTTTGCTTCTCCCTGAATTTTGAGGTGGGGTCTTACTGTCCGCAAATAGCGGGATAAAAGAGCCGTCTTATAGATGGCTCTTTTTACAGGTGAAGTATTATCTGTTTTGTACTGACTGGATTACCTTAATATGCAGAGCATATTAAGGTAATCCAGTCAACTAATCATAAGCGGGTAAAAGGTCATCTATGGAAGTATTACTGTATATGTACTTAAGACGATTTCAAAAGCTTGTCCTCTAGTGAGCGTCTAATGATTTCTTGTTTAATAAGTAAAATGAAGTCAGGATTTAATTTTAATTCTTTTGCTTTATAATAAGACTCAGTGAGTAATTCAGTAGATAACTGTTCCATATGTTTCGCCGTCAAGGCGGTTCACCTCCTGCGAAAAAGGTAAATTTGTCTCATTTAATGTACCAAAAATTGTCTTATGTCACAATCTGTTGGTTATCCACATCCCATCGTGGATAAGATGTGTAATAATTGTTGGTAATTTTAGAATTGACTGAAAATTAAATGCGGAAATTGTGTACAAGTTTATCCACAGGTATGCAATCGAAAAATGCTGTCGAAAAATTTTATCTAACTTTAACGGACAGCAGCCGTTAGTTGAACTTTACAAAACTCCTCAAAGAGGTGAAAGAGATTGAGTTTATTTTTACCAAATGAATACGTAAAGAATGTGTATCATATTCAACCTGAAGAATTGAATAACCGAGGTATAAAAGGGATTATTACTGATTTAGATAATACCTTGATTGAATGGGATCGTCCGAATGCGACGCCGCAATTGGAAGAATGGTTTGCAAAAATGAAGGAACACGGCATTCAAGTGACAGTTGTTTCGAATAATAACGAACAACGTGTAAAAGATTTCGCTGATCCACTTGGTATTCCGTTTATTCATAGTGCACGTAAGCCGCTTGTTCGTGCTTTTAAACGAGCGCTAACGAAAATGAATCTGCGTGCTGAAGAAGTAGTTGTAATTGGAGATCAATTATTAACAGATGTGCTTGGAGGTAATCGTGTTGGACTTCACACAATTTTAGTTGTTCCAGTTGCGCAAACAGATGGATTTATGACTCGTTTTAATCGGAAAATTGAGCGTAGAATTATGCATAATATGAAGAAAAAAGGTTTAATTAATTGGGAGGAATAAAGCTTGACTGAGACGTTTAAATGTATTGGATGCGGAGTTGCAATCCAAACAGAAAATAAAAATGAAGTTGGTTATGCGCCAGCTTCTTCGTTAGAGAAAGAACATATCATTTGTCAGCGTTGTTTTCGTTTAAAGCATTACAATGAGATTCAAGATGTGTCATTAACAGATGATGATTTTTTACGCATTTTAAATGGAATTGGACAATCTGATGCATTAGTTGTTAAGATTGTTGATATTTTTGATTTTAATGGAAGTTGGCTACCTGGTTTACACCGTTTTGTTGGAAATAATAAAGTACTTCTTGTGGGCAATAAAGCGGACTTGATTCCAAAGTCTGTAAAACCAGAAAAACTAACACATTGGATGCGTTATAGTGCAAAACAACTCGGGCTAAAGCCAGAAGATGTTTTCTTAATTAGTGCAGCGAAAGGTCAAGGTATTGATGAGCTTGCAAGTGCAATTGAACAATATCGTGATGGAAAAGATGTTTATGTTGTTGGATGTACAAACGTTGGGAAATCAACATTTATTAACCGTATCATTAAAGAGTTTAGTGATGAAACAGAAAATGTTATTACGACATCACATTTTCCTGGCACAACGCTGGACTTAATCGATATTCCATTAGATGAAAATTCATCTTTATATGATACACCAGGTATTATTAATCATCATCAAATGGCGCATTACGTTGGAAAGCAAAGCTTAAAAATAATTACTCCAACAAAAGAAATTAAGCCAATGGTATTTCAGCTTAATGAAGAACAAACGTTATTCTTTGGTGGATTAGCACGATTTGATTATATAAGCGGTGGTCGTCGTTCGTTTACTTGTCATTTATCCAATCGTCTTACAATTCATCGCACGAAGCTTGAAAAAGCAGATGCATTGTATGAAAAACATGCTGGAGAATTATTAAATCCGCCAACACCAGAAGAACTTGAGAACATGCCAGAGCTTGTAAAATATGAGTTTACAATTCATGAACCGAAAACTGATGTTGTATTTTCAGGTTTAGGATGGGTAACAGTGAATGAAGCTGGCGCAAAAATTGCAGCGCATGTACCAAAAGGAGTTAGCGTTTCATTACGTAAATCTTTAATCTAAAGTGGTGAGGACTTGTGAAACAATTATATGGCGTAATTGGAAATCCAATTGGACATTCTTTATCACCGCTCATGCATAATGATGCATTTATACATTTAGAGATGGATGCGCATTATCACGCTTTTCTCGTTCAAGAAAGTGAGTTAAGTGAAGCGGTGAAAGGATTGAAGGCACTTGGAGTTGTTGGTTTTAATGTGACAACTCCGCACAAGGTTTCTATTATGCAGCATTTAGATAAAATTGATCCGTTGGCAGAACAAATCGGTGCGGTGAATACAGTACTTCATAAAGAAGGAAAATTAATTGGTTATAATACAGATGGAATAGGGTATGTTCGTTCATTGCAATCTATTTGTAAAGAGCCCTTAATAAACAAACGTATTTTGCTGCTCGGAGCTGGGGGCGCATGTCGTGCGATTTATTATTCGCTTGCAGATGCGGGTGTAAAAGAGGTTGACATTGCGAATCGAACAGTAGAAAAAGCAGAGCAGCTTATTGCTGGTTGTGAAAGTGAAGTCGTGTCTTCAGCGCTTTCAATAGAAGAAGCAACAGACAAACAAGCACTGTACGATATTATCATCCATACAACGACAGTAGGTATGCATCCGCACGTAGAAGATACGCCGATGTGTATTCGTGATTTGAAAAAAGGAAGCATTGTTTCTGATATTATTTATAATCCGTTTGAAACGAAATTGTTGCAAGATGCGAAGGCGCATGGAGCAATTGTACAAAATGGCATTGATATGTTTGTATTTCAAGGAGCGCTTGCATTTGAAATTTGGACGGGACGCTTACCTGATATAGAACGAATGAAACAAATAGTAATGAAAAAGCTTGGAGGCTAAATACATGTTAACAGGAAAACAAAAAAGATTTTTACGTGCTGAGGCACATCACTTAACACCAATTTTTCAGGTTGGTAAAGGTGGAGTAAATGAAAATATGGTAAAGCAAATTGCAGAAGCGCTAGAAGTGCGTGAGCTAATGAAAATTAGTGTACTGCAAAACTGTGAATTTGACCGTCATGAAGTAGCAGAAGAGCTTGCAAAGGGTGCAAAAGCAGAGCTTGTACAGGTAATCGGAAACACAATCGTCTTATATAAAGAATCAAAAGAAAATAAACGTATTGTGTTACCAAAAACAAAGTAACGATCTTAGGAAATCTGATTCCAGTGACAGTTCGTTGAACCAATCGGGTTCTTATAGATATCTTGCTTTTTTGACGTATTGGAAGTTTTAGGCGAGATCTATTGTCTGTAAGAACAAGGTAAAGGGGCGTTTTCTTTGAAGAGAATCGGGATTATTGGCGGGACATTTGACCCGCCTCATAATGGACATTTGTTAATTGCAAATGAAGTGTATGATGCATTGCAACTTGATGAGGTCTGGTTTCTACCGAATCAAATCCCCCCACATAAACGAGATAGGGAAGTTACAAGTGTACGTAATCGTTTAGAAATGATCCATTTAGCAATCGAACAAGAAATGCACTTCTCTGTTTGTTTAGCAGAGCTTGAACGAGAAGGCCCATCTTACACATATGACACTATGTTACAATTGACAAAGGAGCATCCAGACGTACAATTCCATTTTATTATTGGCGGAGATATGGTTGAATACTTACCAAAATGGTATAACATCGATGAATTATTGAAGCTCGTTACGTTTGTCGGCGTTGCTCGTCCTGGTTATACACTTTCTACTCCTTATAAAATTGTAAAGGTGGAGATTCCAGAATTCGCTGTTTCTTCATCACTTTTACGTGAACGTTTTACAAAGAAGAGGACATGCAAATATTTGCTTCCAAAAGAGGTACAGGAATACATTGAGAGGAATGGGCTATATGGATCGTAAGCGAGCACTTGAAATTGTGAAACAACAAATGCATGAAAAGCGTTATATTCATACAATTGGTGTTATGGAAACGGCTATTGAACTCGCAAAGCAATATGGTGTTGACGAGAAAAAAGCCGAGATGGCAGCGATTTTTCATGATTATGCAAAGTGTAGACCGATTTCAGAAATGGAAGAAATTATTAAGCAAGAAAATTTACCAAAAGACTTGTTGTATTATAATAAAGAATTATGGCATGCACCAGTTGGGGCATATTTAGTAGAAAAAGAAGTCGGTATTACAGATGCTGACATATTACAAGCTATTACGTATCATACGAGTGGACATGAACAAATGACAATGCTTGATAAAGTGATTTACGTGGCAGATTATATTGAACCTGGCCGCAAGTTTCCTGGCGTTGAAGAAGCGAGAAAGCTGGCGCGAGAAGATATTAATCAAGCGTTATTATATGCTTTAAAGCATACAATACAATTTTTAATGGAAAAGAACCAAGCGATCTATCCATTAACATTTCAAACGTATAATGCAGTCATTAAGGAGGACGTTACTAAATGAAAGATAGAGAATTATTAGTATTGGCAGCACGAGCAGCTGATGATAAAAGAGCAGAAGATATTGTTGTTTTAAATATGCAAGGGATTTCCCCACTTGCGGATTATTTTGTGATCTGCCATGGTAACTCCGATAAACAAGTGCAAGCAATCGCTCGCGAAATTAAAGAGCAAGCACATGAAGTGCACATTGATGTAAAGCGCATGGAAGGCTTTGAAGAAGCGCGTTGGGTGTTAGTTGACCTTGGAGATGTTGTTGTACACGTATTCCATAAAGATGAACGTGACTATTATAACTTAGAACGTCTTTGGGGCGATGTACCGCGAGAAGATATCGCAGAAGAGTTAGGTCAATGAGATACGAACAATTTGCATTATTGTATGATGAGCTAATGAATGATGTCCCATATGAAAAATGGGTGGAATTTACAGAACAAAGCTTAGAGCAAATTGGTAGAACAGGTGCAAAAATTCTTGATGTAGCTTGTGGGACAGGTAATGTTACATTGCCACTTGTGAAAAAAAGGTATGATGTAACGGGAGTAGACTTATCAGAAGAAATGTTAACAATCGCTCAGCAAAAGTTATGTGAAGAAGGTCATTTTATTCCTTTTTATCAACAAGATATGCGCGAGTTGGATATTCCAGGTGAGTTTGACTGCGTGACGATTTTTTGTGATTCGTTAAATTATGTATTGCAAGAAGAAGGTGTTCAAGAAACGTTTCGACGTGTCTATCATCATTTGCATCAAGATGGTTTATTTTTATTTGATGTTCATTCTTTTTATAAAATTCATCATGTATTTCAAAATGAAACGTATACAGTTAATGAAGAAGAAATTTCTCTCATTTGGAACTGCTTCCCTGGTGAAGAACCAAACAGCGTTGAGCATGATTTAACATTTTTTGTGCGAGATGAAGAGGAGGATGTGTATCATCGATTTGATGAGTTGCATATGCAGCGTACATATTCTGTTGAAGAACTGACAAAATGGCTTGAAGAAGCTGGTTTTACGGTTCTTCGCGTAACGGGTGACTTCGAAAGAACTGAGGTAACAGAACAAACAGAGCGTATTTTCTTTGTCGCTAAAAAGAATGCATAGTAAAAAAGCAACCGTATGAATGGTTGCTTTTTTACTTATAAAGGTAGACTGCAAAAAATAAAGCATTTATGAAGGAATATAGTAGTTTTTGTCGTAAGAGATATATTAATGCTTATTAAATTGCTGTTCCACATGTTCAATATCCTCTTCATACTTCTCATGTGTTCGTTTTAACACCTTGTTAAACATATCTCCAACATGTTCTTCTAAAACGCGAATCCCTTCTCCTGTTATACCGCCTTTTACACACACTTTCTCCTGCAAAGTCGGCAAGGTGAAAATTTGTTTTTCTAACAGTTTTCCCATCCCGATAATCATTTCGCTCGTTAAAATAGTAGCTTCTTCACGTGTAATATTTGTTTCTTCTACAGTAGCATCAATAAAACGCTGTAATAAATAGCTGAAAAATGCCGGGCCGCAGCTTGCGATATCGGATGCCACTCTTGTGATATTTTCTTCAATGACAACAGGTTTAGAGATTTTTTGAACCAATTTTAATAACAACGTTTTCCATTCTTGTGAACAGTTTTTTCCGAATGTACATAAGGAAACACCAGCTAATGCGCGATTTGTAATACTTGGGATAATACGAGCAACATGGCAGGATACAATCGTTTCTAATTGTACGGTAGATATGGGGCTTGTAATTGAAACTAGGCATTTGTCATTTGTAAGAATAGAAGCATGCTTTGTCAAAATAGGATATATATCGAATGGTTTTACGCAAATAAAAATCAGCTCAGAGCGTTCAATCACTTCTTGAATTGTTTTTGCTATATGAATAGAAGGATACTTCTCTTTTATATGATATGCTTTTGCGAAAGTACGATTAATGATAGTAAGACACGAAGGTTTGACAGCCCGGGCTTCGATACATGCATCAATGAGTATATTCCCCATATTCCCTGTTCCTATTATTCCTATGTTCAATGTTTCATCCCCTCCTTCGTAACATCTTTCTCCTAAACAATATGAAGTTTATTTTGAATTTATGAATTAGAGGTGCAAAATGATGATAATGAATTTGCCAAGAAAGTGGCTCGTTTTGTTTGTAGCAATTGGTATTGTTGGCATTTTATTTGTATGGCAAACAAAAAATTGGCAAGAACAACCGGCAGTGAATGTGGAAGCGAGTTCTAAGACAGAAGAGAGGAAAGAAAAAATAAATGTAACGGACTCTAAATTACAATCGAAAGCGATTATGGTTGATATGAAAGGAGCTGTGCAGCGTGAAGGAGTATATGAATTACAGAGCGGAGCGCGGGTGAAAGATGCTATTGAAAAGGCAGGAGGGTTTTTAGCAGAGGCGGATGTAACAAAGGTAAATTTAGCGCAGCTTGTGCAAGATCAAATGGTGGTTTATGTACCCAAAAAAGGAGAGCAAGTTACTACTGTGAATGGATCTTCCTTGCAGGAAGGGAAAATACAAATTAATACAGCGACAAAGGAGCAACTTGAAAAAATATCTGGTATTGGTCCTAGAAAGGCAGAAAATATTATGAAGTATCGCGAGCAGCACGGTCCGTTTCAAAAAGTAGAAGATTTATTGGAGGTTGATGGGATTGGTGAAAAATCGCTGGAAAAAATAAAAGATGAAATAATTGTTCCGTAAATGATTGACGACTTTTTTCTTATTTCGTTAAACTGTAAGAAGATTAAAAAGTAGGTGAAGATAATGGAACGAGTTTCTTGGGATCAATATTTTATGACACAAAGTCATTTGCTATCATTGCGCAGCACGTGTACAAGGCTTGCGGTTGGAGCGACAATTGTGCGGGATAAACGAATTATTGCTGGTGGTTATAACGGATCGATTGCCGGAGGTGTGCATTGTATAGATGAAGGGTGTTATGTGATTGATAATCATTGTGTGCGCACGATTCATGCAGAAATGAACGCATTGCTGCAATGTGCGAAATTTGGTGCGAAAACAGATGGTGCAGAAATTTATGTTACACATTTTCCATGTTTACATTGCTGTAAAGCGATTATTCAAAGTGGGATCACGGCAGTGTATTATGCACAAGATTATAAAAATCATCCGTATGCACTTGAATTATTTGAGCAGGCAAATGTAAGGATAAAGCATGTTCCTCCTGCGTTTGACGTAACAACATTAGAAGAGCAACAGAAAATACAGGAGTTAAAAAAACTCTTATCTTCGTTAGAAGCTGACGAAATGACGTTGGAACAGTTGCAACAAGTATTACTGCAGGCAAAAAATATGTTATAAACCGTGAGGTGAGTACATGTTGCGTGGGCAATGGAGTTATGTTGCAATCTCAGTTATCTTTGGGATTGCAACAGCTTACTCCTCTTCTCCTATTGTTCCTTTTCTTATATTCGGCTGCTATTGTTTAGTTTGTTTTTTTCGTACCTCTCTTCCAATACTCTCCTTGATTGTCTTTGTATTTGCTCTTACGTATGTGTATGCAATCTACGTAGACACACAAAATAAGTCTATGTTCCCTTTTCGTGAAACAGACCTAACAGGTACAATTCAAAGTACACCGCTTGTAAATGGAAATCGTCTTTCTTTTCAGTTAGGAATGGAAAGTGGTGAAACAGTTCAGTTGTTTTACAAAATTCCGTCTCGTAAATTAAAGGAAGAATTGAAGCAATTGCACCCCGGTATGGTGTGTGCGTTTACTGGTGCTATGAAAGAGCCGCCACTCCCTCGGAATTTTTATGCGTTTAATTATAAGGATTATTTATATAAACAGCATATTCATGCTCTTTTTGAAGCAGAAATAATCTCAAATTGTGTGCAAAAAGATATTTCGTTTGTTCATTGGTTGTTTTCGATGCGACAAGCAGCAGTTTCTTATATAGGAGAGACTTTTTCCGGACAGTCAGCAGCCTTTATGAATGCTTTATTGTTTGGTGATCGCCAATATATGACGTTTGAGGTAGAGGAACAGTATCAACAGTTTGGTCTTGTGCATTTGTTGGCGATATCAGGATCGCATATTGTGCTATTAACTGCGATATGTTATTTTGTATTACTTCGAATTGGTATGACACGTGAAAGTACGACGATGCTACTACTCGTTTGTATTCCACTGTATATGTTTTGTGCAGGGGCCTCGCCATCTGTTGTGCGAGCATCTATAGCAGCTGTTATTATACTCGGAGCGCTTACGCAAGCAATCCGAGTATCAGGGATAGATGCTTTAAGTATGACGTTGATAATTATGCTTTTTTATGACCCGTATGTACTATTTGACATTGGATTTCAGTTTTCATTCGTAGGAAGTTTTTCTCTTCTATTATCTTCGTCACGGCTTCTAGCTAGTGAAAATGGTATAGTGAAAAATTCCATATATCTTTCAGTTATTTCCCAGCTAACGAGTACGCCTATTTTACTGTATCATTTCGGCTATTTTTCCCCTTACAGTATTCTCCTCAATATGATATATGTCCCGTTTTTATCTTTATTTGTCTTACCTGTGTGTCTTGTACTTCTTATATGTATGATATTTTCCCCAATTGTGTCGCAGTGGTTAGCTCACATATTGTCCCTATGTATACATGTTTCGAATGCCATGCTTCAAATGTGCGAAGCTTTACCTTTTGTGCGTCTTACCTTTGGACAAACATCGCTATTTATCATTGTACTATATTGTATGAGTATTGTAAGTGTTCTTTTATCATGGGAGGGGCTTATTTGGAGAAAATATCGCATGTTGTTTCTATCGAGTTTTTTTCTGCTTAGTATATGTCATTATGCCTTTCCGTATTTGGATGCAAACGGAAGTATTACTTATATTGATGTCGGACAAGGAGACGCTATTTTGATTCGTCTCCCATACAATCAAGGAACGTATTTAATCGATACGGGAGGGACACTTCCAGTAAAGAAGGAAGAATGGCAGCAGAAAAAACATGAATTTTCTGTTGGTCATGACATCCTCATTCCATTTTTACAAAAAGAAGGTGTGCGGGTGATTGATAAATTAATTGTGACACATGGAGATATGGATCATATGGGAGCAGCCAAAGAGGTAATGCAATCCATTACTGTGAAAGAGGTTGTGTTAGGGAAGAAAGTGAAATTCTCCTTACCTGAACAACAAATAAAGCAGCTTGCTGTGCAAAAGAACGTGCCCGTTCGAGTTGTAGAAAGAGGAGACAGTTGGACGGCTGGAGGAACGGTGTTTTCGGTATTATCCCCAGGAGGAGAAGAAAAAGAAGATAATGATCAATCTATTGTGATTTGGACAAAAATAGGGGAACTAACGTGGTTATTCACAGGTGATTTAGAAGAAATAGGTGAGAGGCGCCTCATACAATGGTATCCAGAGCTGCATGCAGATGTTTTAAAAGTTGGGCATCATGGTAGTAAAACATCATCCTCACAGCAATTTTTGGATATTTTGCAGCCGAAAACAGCTGTTATTTCTGTCGGAGAGAATAATCGCTATGGGCATCCGCATATTGAAGTGTTAGAGCGTTTAAGGGAACGGGGTATTGAAATGTGGAGAACGGATGAGCAAGGAGCAATTTCTTATGTTTTTCAAGGGGATACGGGAACGTTTCGCAGTAAGTTAACATATGATGAAACACAGAAAAAAAGAAGACTGCCACATGCAGTCTTTAAGAACCGATAAATTTAATGACTGTTGCGATAATAAATAATGTGGTAAAAAATCCAAATGAAACTATAAAGCCTACCCCTGAATCAGTAGCGTCATTACGCTTACTTTGAACGTTTTTTTCAAATTCATTCATCTTTGAATCCCTCCCAACATTCCATTTTAGTATAAAATATTGTCAGAAAAAAATCTACAATTTATCCTGTTATTCGTGGGCAATAAAAATTTTCAACTTAAGATTGTGAGAGAGTTGGGAAAACGGCCCGTAAAAGCTCGATTTGTTCAACTAGCCATCAGTAGAAAACACTCTCCATTGGTAGAATTTTCACTTTATCAATGCTTTTCCAAGTGTGCTAACAGTTGTCATTCATAGTTGGTAAGGCAGGTGCAAACAATAAGACCAAGATGATCACCGCTACAAAATAAGATTCCCGGGGTTTATTTTGTAGCGTTTTATATAGATCAAGGAACGGGTAGCTGCCTGTTCCTTTGCACTTGTAAAACGGTAGCTGTCACATTACTATAAGTATATAAAGTGTTAGGGAGTAGGAAGTTACATGAGTGATGTACATAAAAAAATAAAGAAAAAACAATTTTCTACGTTATATTTGTTATATGGAACAGAGGTATATTTTATAAATGAAACGCTTCAGCTTTTGACATCAGAGGCCTTACCTGAAGAAGATCGTGAGTTCAACGTTGTTACATATGACTTAGAAGAAGCGTATTTAGAAGAAGTAGTTGAGGATGCAAAGACACTTCCTTTTTTTGGAGAACGTAAAATCATCATTGTGAAATCACCGTTATTTTTAACATCGCAAAAAGCAAAAATTGAGCAAAACGTAAAAGTGTTAGAGGAATATATTGCTGAACCTTCACCATTTTCTATTCTCGTATTTATCGCTCCGTTTGAAAAATTGGATGAGCGTAAAAAAATTACAAAGCTCTTGAAAAAAACAGCAGATGTGGTAGAAGCAAATGCAATGCAAGTGCAAGATGTGCGGAAATGGATTGTAATCCGTGCAGAAGAAGTGCATATTCATATAGAGGAAGGGGCAGTTAGTTTACTACTAGAGCTTGTTGGAAGCAATGTAACGATGCTTGCGCAAGAAATGGATAAGCTCACATTATATGTCGGGATCGACGGTGAGATTACTACAAGTCTGGTAGCAGAACTTGTTCCGAAGTCTGTTGAACAAAATGTGTTCGCTTTAACAGAAAAGGTGATAAAAAAAGATATTGCAGGTGCAATGCGTATTTTAGAAGGATTATTTACACAGCAAGAAGAGCCGATTAAATTGCTTGCGCTTCTTGTAGGTCAGTTTCGTTTGTTGTATCAAGTGAAAGAACTTCAGCAGCGTGGTTATGGGCAAAATCAAATTGCATCGCATATTGGTGTGCATCCGTATCGCGTAAAATTGGCTATGAATCAAACTAATTTCTTCTCGTTTGAAGCGTTAAAGCGAGTGATTCACGAACTTGCTGAAGCAGATTATAATATGAAAACAGGAAGAATGGATAAACGACTTGTGTTAGAATTTTTTCTAATGCGTTTAAATCATATTGGATAGTGGGAAAATGTTCATGTAGACAATTACATGAACATTTTTTTTTGAAAATAAAAAACGACCCAGATGGATCGTTTTTTTAAACGCTTACGCGTTTACTTGTTTCGCTAAGCGAGATTTTTGACGAGCTGCAACGTTTTGGTGGATAAGACCTTTACGAGCTGCTTTGTCAAGTTTTTTAGAAGCTACTTTGTATGCTTCTTTTGCTGTTTCAAGATCGTTATTGTTAACTAAAGCTTCTACAGTTTTAACAGCTGTACGCATGTCAGATTTGATAGAAGCGTTATGTGCACGACGCTCTTCGCTAAGTTTAGCGCGTTTGATAGCAGATTTAATGTTTGCCATATATTTCACCTCCCTGGTGCGATCGAGTGACTCGATACTTACATAGAACAAGTGATATTCTATCAAACGGAGAAGAGAATTGCAATAGTGAGATCGATGAAATTTCAATATAGGAAAAGAATGACTAAAAATAATTTGGGGAATTCTAATGAATATTTATTATAAGTAGTGGAGGAGATTGTATGCGTGAACCGCTTGATTTAAGTAAATACGCGATAAGAACAGATCTTGCAGTAGAAGCTCATCAAATGCTGCAAGAGCAGCAAGAAGAAAAATCTGCGATTCAAGGTGTAATTGTAAAAGAGCGCGAAGAAGACGGGATTACAATTACGAAGGTGACGATTGATGAAAGTGCTGTTGAGGCGATGGGAAAGAAACCGGGGAACTATTTAACCTTAGAAGTGCAAGGGATTCGTCAGCAAGACACAGAGTTACAACAAAAAGTAGAGAATATTTTTGCGAAAGAATTCTCCTACTTCATGGAGGAAATTGGGATAGATAAGGAAGCTAGCTGTTTAATTGTTGGTCTTGGTAACTGGAATGTAACACCGGATGCATTAGGGCCAATTGTTGTAGAGAATGTACTTGTCACACGCCATTTATTTAAGTTGCAGCCGGAAAGTGTCGAGAAAGGTTTTCGTCCTGTTAGTGCGATTAGACCGGGAGTTATGGGTATTACAGGTATTGAAACGAGCGATATGATTTATGGAGTCATTGAAAAGACGAAGCCAGACTTTGTGATTGCAATTGATGCGCTTGCCGCTCGATCTATTGAACGAGTAAATAGTACGATTCAAATTTCGGATACTGGTATTCACCCCGGTTCTGGCGTTGGGAATAAACGAAAAGAGTTAAGTAAAGATACGCTAGGTATACCAGTTATTGCAATTGGTGTTCCAACTGTTGTAGATGCGGTTTCAATTACAAGTGATACAATTGATTTCATTTTAAAACATTTTGGGCGTGAGATGCGCGAGGGCGGAAAGCCATCCCGTTCTTTACTTCCGGCAGGCTTTACATTCGGTGAGAAGAAAAAGCTTACAGAAGAAGATATGCCGGATGAAAAAAGCCGCAATATGTTTTTGGGAGCTGTTGGTACGCTTGAGGAAGAAGAGAAGCGAAAGTTAATTTATGAAGTGTTAGCACCGCTAGGACACAATTTAATGGTAACACCAAAAGAAGTGGATGCGTTTATTGAAGATATGGCCAATCTCCTTGCGAGTGGTTTGAATGCAGCGCTTCATCATCAAGTTGATCAAGATAATACAGGGGCATACACGCATTGATTGTAAAAGGAGAAATAAGAATTGGGGCAGTTTACACGCAAATGTGTCCTTCTCGTTATTAGTTTATTTCTTATAACATTAGCAGGTATGCAAGTTGCTAATAGTGGGTTAAAACGAATGAAAGGCTATAACAATCCAACATATGAGCAGATTGCTCACATAACAGGAACAGACCACGGTGATGTAGAAACAACAATTCTTGGAGAGACATTTTCCATTAAGAAAAAACAAAAACAACTAGAAGAATTAAAAAGTTTTAATATGTTAGAGAGTATGGGAAGAGGATTGACTTCATTGGTGCAAAATGTAGTTCGCAGCATAACATATACCATTGTTGACAAAATAAAAGGTGCATTTCATTGATTTGAAGCGTACGAAAGCAGCTATCTTACTTAAGAGTAGGGTAGCTTTTCTTCATGATAGAAAAGGTTTGTCTATTGTTTACGGATTGCATATGATAAAAGTAAG
Source organism: Bacillus sp. CGMCC 1.60114 (assembly GCF_042676365.1). NCBI lineage: Bacteria > Bacillati > Bacillota > Bacilli > Caryophanales > Bacillaceae > Bacillus > Bacillus sp. CGMCC 1.60114. Next base: position 149,829 of record NZ_JBHTHG010000007.1, on the reverse strand, counting down.
AGTACTTGCTTATAACGCTGCACCAGTTTTCATTGAATCTTTGTCCTTGTATTGATATAATCAGTGCTAGTGTATATTGGCGAGATTAGTAGGAGTGAGAAAATAGATGAATAAAGAAGAAAGAGCAAAAAGACAGTCTAAAATTCGGAACTTTTCCATTATTGCTCACATTGACCACGGAAAGTCAACGTTAGCAGACCGTATTTTAGAGAAAACAAATGCGTTAACACAGCGTGAAATGAAAGCGCAGTTACTTGACTCTATGGATTTAGAGCGTGAGCGCGGAATTACTATTAAATTAAATGCAGTACAATTAACGTATAAAGCAAAAGATGGAGAAGAATATATTCTCCACTTAATTGATACACCGGGGCATGTCGACTTTACGTATGAAGTATCTCGTAGTTTAGCGGCTTGTGAAGGTGCAATACTTGTTGTTGATGCAGCGCAAGGAATTGAGGCGCAGACGTTAGCAAACGTATATTTAGCACTTGATAATAATTTAGAAATTTTGCCGGTTATTAATAAAATTGACTTGCCGAGCGCTGATCCAGAGCGCGTTCGTCAAGAGGTAGAGGATGTAATTGGCTTAGATGCATCAGAAGCTGTGCTTGCTTCTGCAAAAGCGGGGATTGGTATTGAAGAGATTTTAGAACAAATCGTTGAGAAAGTGCCAGCTCCAGCAGGTGATTCGGAAGAACCATTACAATGTATGATTTTCGACTCTTTATATGATCCGTACCGCGGTGTAATTGCTTATATCCGTGTTGTAAACGGTACAGTAAAAGTTGGCGATAAAGTACGTATGATGGCAACAGGTAAAGAGTTTGAAGTAACAGAAGTTGGTGTATTCACACCGAAAACAACGCAGCGTGAAGAATTAACAGTAGGTGATGTAGGATTCTTAGCGGCATCAATTAAAAATGTTGGTGATACACGTGTAGGTGATACGATTACACATGCAAAACGTCCAGCGGCTGAACCTTTACCAGGGTATCGTAAATTAAACCCAATGGTATTCTGTGGTTTATATCCAATTGATTCTGCACGTTATAATGATTTACGTGATGCATTAGAAAAGCTAGAATTAAATGACTCTGCTCTTGAATTTGAACCAGAAACGTCTCAAGCACTTGGGTTTGGTTTCCGCTGTGGTTTCTTAGGCTTACTTCATATGGAAATCATTCAAGAACGTATTGAACGTGAATTTAAAATTGATTTAATTACAACAGCACCAAGTGTTATTTATAAAGTATATTTAACAAACGGTGAAGACATGACAGTTGATAACCCGTCTAACATGCCAGATCCGCAATCTCTTGATCGTGTGGAAGAACCGTATGTAAAAGCATCTATTATGGTTCCAAACGATTATGTTGGAGCAGTTATGGAAATTTGCCAAGGGAAACGTGGTACGTTTATTGATATGCAATATTTAGATGAAACGCGCGTTACTTTGACATATGAAATTCCGCTTTCTGAAATCGTATATGATTTCTTCGATCAATTAAAGTCGAATACGAAAGGATATGCATCCTTTGATTACGAGCTAATTGGTTATAAGCCGTCTAAGCTTGTGAAGATGGATATTTTATTGAATGGTGAGCAAGTTGATGCGCTATCTTTCATTGTGCATCGTGACTCAGCATATGATCGTGGAAAAGTAATTGTAGAAAAGTTAAAAGAGCTAATTCCAAGACAGCAGTTTGAAGTGCCTATACAAGCGACAATCGGAAATAAAGTTGTGGCGCGTTCTACAATTAAAGCAATGCGTAAAAACGTATTGGCGAAATGTTACGGCGGTGACATTTCTCGTAAACGTAAACTTCTTGAGAAACAAAAAGAAGGTAAGAAGCGTATGAAGTCCGTTGGTTCTGTAGAAGTACCGCAAGAAGCATTCATGGCTGTATTGAAAATGGATGATAACTAATAACAAAAAGAAGCCGTTTGTACGGCTTCTTTTTGTTTAAGAAATCAGAAATGGTAGTCTTTAAGGATACGGTTAACATTTAGACATCTTTGTGCCTGTCCTTTACAATAGTGGTGATGCTTTTTAGCGAAGAGTAACCAAACAGTAATCATAACTGTGAATTAAAAGTTAGGAGATTGTCGTGTCTGAGAACATTCGAAAAGAAATTCAAGAAAAAATACAAAACGGTGATTTTAATTGTGAAAAGGAACTAACGCTTTCAATCATTAGTGGAAAGTGGAAAGTTGTGATTTTATGGCATTTAGGTGTTGAAGGCCCGCATCGTTTTAGTGAACTTCAGCGTTTATTTCCTAATATTTCTCATAAAGTTTTGTCCAATCAATTAAAAGAATTAGCGGAAGATGGAATTATTAATCGGACTGTATATCCAGAAGTGCCTCCGCGTGTAGAGTACTTTATGACGGAGCTCGGTATGACACTTTTACCAATTGTTGAAATGATGTATGATTGGGGAAAAGTGCGAATGAACCAAATTCGCATAGGGTTACAGAAGTGAATAAACCTCCGAAGTGCGGGGGAGGGGTTCTTTTTAGAAAGGTAGGAACAGAATTTGATACAAGCTGCTTATATTCATATTCCGTTTTGTCAGCATATTTGTCACTATTGTGATTTTAATAAAGTATTTATTGAGCGTCAGCCAGTTGAACAATACTTACAATATTTAGAGAAAGAAATTGTGAATACAACCAACAAAACACCTTTTAAAGAAATGAAAACGATTTTTGTTGGCGGAGGAACACCAACAGCGCTAAATATGGAACAGACAGAGCAATTATTAAATATTATTAATCGTCGTTTACGTCCGTTTGCGCCAAATTGTGAACTAACTTTTGAAGCCAATCCGGGAGATTTACCTAAAGAGAAATTGAACCTTTTACTAGAAGGCGGTGTAAACCGGATTAGTTTTGGTGTTCAAACGTTTCGAGATGAGTTGCTGCAAAAAATCGGGCGCAAACATACGAGAGAAGATGCCTTCGTAGCGATTCGTGAAGCGAGGGAAGTTGGTTTTACAAATATTAATGTAGATTTAATTTATGCATTACCAGGACAAACGATAGAAGATGTAAAAGAAACGTTAGACATTGCATTTACACTTGGGGTTCAGCATTTCTCTGCGTATTCTTTAATTGTCGAACCGAAAACGGTCTTTTATAATTTAATGAATAAAGGAAAGCTGAGACTTCCAGGAGAAGATCATGAAGCAAAAATGTATGAAATTGTGATGGACGAAATGGAGAAACATGGTTACAAACAGTATGAAATTAGTAATTTTTCGAAAGAAGGCTATGAAAGTAGGCATAACCTTACATACTGGAATAATGAAGAATACTATGGTTTTGGAGCCGGAGCTCATAGTTACGTAAATGGCGAGCGAATTCAAAATGTGGGTCCATTAAAACAATACTTCACGAAAATTGATGAGACAGGTTTGCCATATTTAGATGTTCATGAAGTAACGAGACAAGAAAAAATGGAAGAAGAGTTATTTTTAGGACTTCGAAAAACAGCAGGTGTTTCAAAAGTAGAATTTAGAAAAAAATTCGGCATAGAGATGAGCGAAATCTTTGCGAAGCAGTTACTCCATAATAAAGAACATGAACTGCTTCAAGAGACGAATACTCATATCTGTTTAACAAGAAAAGGAAAGCTATTAGGAAATGAAGTATTTCAATCATTCTTAGTGGATTAATTTCATGTAAAGTTTTACTGTATCCCGCTCAAACGGACGGTATAGGAAGAAAAGTCAAGAAGCTAAACCGTCTGTAAGAGCCCGATTGGCGGGGCTAATTAGCAGCGAAAAATCGTGCTGCTAAAAGTTTCACTGTATCCCGCTCAAACGGACGGTACATAGAGGTAAAACGAGAAGTAAAACCGTCCGTAAGAGCCCGATTGGTTCAACTAATTAGCAGCAAAAAATTGTGCTGCAAAAAGTTTCACTGTATCTCATCACGTTTCCGTTGACAATTCAATATCAATTTTGGTAAGTTAGTAATAGATTTAGCACTCGAAACACAAGAGTGCTAACAGAGGTGATGATGAAATGCTTACGGAACGTCAGCTCTTAATTTTACAGACAATAATTGACGACTTTATTGGATCTGCACAACCTGTTGGATCAAGAACTTTATCAAAAAAAGAAGAAATTACATTTAGTTCAGCGACAATTCGAAATGAAATGGCTGATTTAGAGGAACTTGGGTTTATCGAAAAGACACATAGCTCTTCAGGGCGCGTTCCTTCTGAAAAAGGGTATCGCTTTTATGTAGATCATCTTCTTTCACCGCAGCATTTGCCAAGTAAAGATATTGTACAAATTAAAGACTTGTTTGCTGAAAGAGTTTTTGAAGCAGAAAAGCTTGCGCAGCAATCCGCGCAAATTTTATCAGAACTTACGAACTATACGGCGATTGTTCTTGGGCCAAAAGTGAGTGCGAATAAGCTAAAAAATGTACAAATTCTTCCGCTCGGTTATCAAACAGCGGTCGCAATTATTGTAACTGACACAGGACATGTGCAAAGTAAAACCATCACTGTTCCGGAATCTGTTGATTTACAAGATTTAGAAAAGATGGTTAACATTTTGAATGACAAGTTATCAGGTGTACCGATGTCAGAACTGCACAATAAAATCTTTAAAGAAATTGTAATGGTTTTGCGTCAGTACGTTCATAATTATGATAGTGTCATGAAAATGTTAGACGGTACATTCCAATTTCCATTATCTGAAAAAATATATTTTGGTGGAAAAGCAAATATGCTTGCTCAGCCAGAATTCCATGATATTCAGAAGGTCCGATCATTATTCACTATGATTGAAAACGAAGATGCGTTTTATGACATCTTGAAGAGTAAACAAATTGGTATTCAAGTGAAAATTGGACGTGAAAATTCTTCTGCTGCCATGGAAGATTGTAGCTTAATTTCTGCGACATACTCAATTGGGGATGAGCAGCTTGGAACAATTGCGATTTTAGGACCGACGAGAATGCAATATTCTCGTGTCATTAGTTTATTGCAATTGTTTACAAAGCAATTTACAGATGGACTAAACGGTTTATATAAACCGAAATAATAATAAACTTCCATTTGTGGCGGGGATATCCCCGCTACGGATGAGTAGTTGAATACAAGAAATTAGATAGCTGGGTTAATGTTGAATTGTGCCCGCCCTGTCTTTTTAAGGAGGTGAAAGTTGTGGAAGAGCGTAATGAACAAGTGGTAGAAGAAGTAAAAGAAGCGCAAACAGAAGAAGCTGTAGCACCAGAAAATAGCGAAGAAACTGTAGTAGAAGAAAAAAGCGAAGCTGCTCTTTTACAAGAAAAAGTAGATGAATTACAAGCGAAATTGTCGGAAACGGAAGGTCGCATGCTTCGTCTACAAGCTGATTTTGAAAACTATAAGCGCCGCGTTCAATTAGATAAGCAAGCGGCTGAAAAGTATAGATCACAAAGCCTTGTATCAGATATTTTGCCAGCTCTTGATAACTTTGAAAGAGCAATGCAGGTGGAAGCAAATGATGAGCAAATGAAATCCTTATTACAAGGGATGGAAATGGTATATCGTCAATTGTTAGAAGCGCTGACAAAAGAAGGTGTAGAAGCGATTGAAGCTGTTGGAAAGCAGTTTGATCCACATGAACATCAAGCTGTTATGCAAGTAGAAGACAGTGAATTTGAATCGAACGCGGTTGTGGAAGAATTTCAAAAAGGCTACAAGCTGAAAGATCGCGTGATTCGACCATCAATGGTAAAAGTAAATCAATAATTACATAAATATAGGAGGTTTCGTCATGAGTAAAATCATCGGTATTGACTTAGGTACAACAAACTCTTGTGTAGCTGTTATGGAAGGCGGGGAACCAAAGGTTATTCCAAATCCAGAAGGTAACCGTACAACTCCTTCTGTTGTAGCTTTCAAAAATGAAGAGCGTCAAGTTGGGGAAGTAGCGAAGCGTCAAGCAATTACGAACCCAAATACAATTATCTCTATTAAACGTCATATGGGTACAGATTACAAAGTAGAAGTAGAAGGTAAAGAATATACACCTCAAGAAATTTCTGCGATTATTTTACAAAACTTAAAAGCTTCTGCTGAAGCATATTTAGGTGAGCCAGTAACAAAAGCTGTTATTACTGTACCAGCATACTTCAACGATGCAGAGCGTCAAGCAACAAAAGATGCAGGCCGCATTGCTGGTTTAGAAGTAGAACGTATTATTAACGAACCAACAGCAGCTGCGCTTGCTTACGGTTTAGAAAAACAAGACGAAGAGCAAAAAATCTTAGTATATGACTTAGGTGGCGGTACGTTCGACGTATCTATCCTTGAATTAGCAGATGGAACATTCGAAGTTATTTCAACTGCTGGTGACAACCGTCTTGGTGGTGATGACTTTGACCAAGTTATCATTGATCATTTAGTAGCTGAATTCAAAAAAGAAAATAACATTGATTTAAGCCAAGATAAAATGGCACTTCAACGTTTGAAAGATGCAGCTGAAAAAGCGAAGAAAGATCTTTCAGGTGTAACACAAACACAAATTTCATTACCATTCATTAGTGCTGGAGCTGCAGGTCCATTACATTTAGAATTAACATTAACAAGAGCAAAATTCGAAGAAATTTCAGCAAACCTTGTTGAAAGAACGTTAGAACCAACTCGTCGTGCATTAAAAGACGCTGGTCTTTCTCCAAGCGAATTAGATAAAGTAATTCTTGTTGGTGGTTCTACTCGTATCCCAGCTGTACAAGAAGCAATTAAACGTGAAACTGGTAAAGAACCATATAAAGGTGTAAACCCTGATGAAGTTGTAGCATTAGGTGCTGCAGTACAAGGCGGCGTACTTACTGGTGATATAAAAGGCGTTCTATTATTAGACGTAACTCCGCTTTCTTTAGGTATCGAAACAATGGGTGGCGTGTTTACAAAATTAATCGAGCGTAACACAACAATCCCGACAAGTAAATCACAAGTGTTCTCAACAGCTGCTGATAACCAACCGGCAGTAGACATTCACGTACTACAAGGTGAGCGTCCAATGGCAGCGGATAACAAAACGTTAGGTCGTTTCCAATTAACAGATATCCCGCCAGCACCACGCGGCATTCCACAAATCGAAGTAACATTCGATATTGATGCGAACGGTATCGTAAACGTACGTGCAAAAGATTTAGGAACAAGTAAAGAACAAACAATTACAATCCAATCTTCCTCAGGTCTTTCTGATGAGGAAGTAGATCGTATGGTAAAAGAAGCAGAAGCAAATGCTGATGCTGACCAAAAACGTAAAGAAGAAGTTGAACTTCGTAACGAAGCAGATCAACTTGTGTTCCAAACAGATAAAGTTGTAAAAGATTTAGAAGGCAAAGTAGATGCAGCTGAAGTAGCGAAAGCAACAGAAGCAAAAGATGCATTAAAAGCGGCAATCGAGAAAAATGATCTTGATGAAATCCGTGCGAAAAAAGATGCACTTCAAGAAATCGTACAACAATTAACTGTAAAATTATATGAGCAAGCTCAAGCTGCTGCAGGATCACAACAAGCAGAAGGCGCACAAGGCAACGCAGGCGCGAAAAACGATAATGTAGTAGATGCTGAATTTGAAGAAGTAAAAGAAGATAAGTAATAAAATAAGTAAGATGACAAAAAGTCAAAGTCAAGCGTGCCTTGGCTTTGGCTTTTTTCACGAGTGAAGAAAAGACTGGGTGTACACGAAGTCTTTTGTGTAAGAGTCCAATGTTTTTCTTTTTGCATACTGTAAGTGAGGAAACAGTGTTGCAAAGCACTTTCTTTCGATGTTAAAATTACGTTTATGTGAAAGGATTCGGGGGTTACAAAATTATGAGTAAACGAGATTACTATGAGGTGCTTGGCGTTAGCAAGAGTGCTTCAAAAGACGAGATTAAAAAGGCATACCGTCGTTTGGCGAAAAAGTATCATCCAGATGTAAGTACAGAAGAAAATGCAATTGAAAAATTTAAAGAAGTGCAAGAAGCATATGAAGTATTAAGTGATGATTCAAAACGTGCGCAGTACGACCAATTTGGTCATGCTGATCCAAATCAAGGCTTTGGTGGTTTTGGCGGCGGCGACTTCGGTGGTGGATTCGGTTTTGAAGACATCTTCAGTTCATTCTTTGGTGGTGGAGGCGGTAGACGCCGTGATCCAAATGCGCCGCGTCAAGGTGCAGACCTTCAATATCAAGTTTCTTTAAATTTTGAAGAGTCAATTTCTGGTAAGGAAATGGATATTGAAATTCCAGTTGAAGATCCTTGTGATACATGTAACGGTAGCGGAGCAAAACCGGGAACTTCGAAAGAAACATGTAAACTTTGTTCTGGAACAGGGCAAGTTAGCGTGGAGCAAAACACACCATTTGGTCGTATTGTGAATCGTCAAGCTTGTAGACAATGCTCTGGAACAGGCCAAATAATTAAAGATAAATGTACAACATGTCATGGATCTGGAAAAGTGCGTAAACGCAAAAAAATTAATGTTAAAATTCCAGCAGGTATTGATAACGGTCAACAAATTCGCGTGACCGGTAAAGGGGAAGCTGGTATAAACGGCGGACCAGCTGGTGACTTATATGTAGTGGTTCGTGTGAAAGATCATGAATTCTTCCATCGCGAAGGTGATGATATTATTTGTGAAATGCCATTAACATTTGCGCAAGCAGCACTTGGAGATGAAGTCGAAGTTCCGACTGTGCATGGAAAAGTAAAATTAAAAATTCCAGCAGGAACACAAACAGGAACAGAATTCCGTTTAAAAGGAAAAGGTGCTCCAAACGTGCGCGGGTATGGGCAAGGTGATCAATATGTTGTTGTTCGTGTTGTTACACCAACAAAATTAACATCACACCAAAAAGAATTGCTGAGAGACTTTGCAGGTCAAGATAATCAAGATGGCAGCCTATTTAAAAAGCTTAAGCGAGCTTTTAAAGGGGAATAATGGAAATAAAAAATGGAGTTGGTAAATTGTGAAATGGTCAGAAATTAGTATTCATACAACAGAGGAAGCGGTAGAAGCAATCTCGCATATTTTACACGAGGCAGGGGCAAGCGGCGTTGCGATTGAAGATCCAGCTGAATTAACGAAAGAGCGTGAACAACAATTTGGTGAGATTTATGCGTTAAATCCAGCTGAATATCCAACGGAAGGCGTACTCGTAAAAGCGTATTTCCCAAAGACTGATGCTTTGCAAGAAACAATTACAAGTGTAAAATCATCCATTGATATGTTGCCGTCCTATGGAATCGAGATTGGAGCAGCGACAGTATCTGTTAATGAAGTAGATGAAGAGGATTGGGCTACTGCTTGGAAAAAGTATTATCATCCAGTGAAAATTTCTGATACATTTACAATTGTGCCAACATGGGAAGAGTATACACCTTCCACACCAGAAGAAAAAATTATCGAGTTAGATCCAGGAATGGCATTTGGTACAGGGACGCATCCAACAACAACGATGTGTATTCGTGCTTTAGAAAAAACAGTACAACCTGGTGATACTGTTATTGATGTTGGAACAGGCTCTGGTGTGTTAAGTATTGCTGCTGCTAAACTAGGTGCTGCATCTATTCAAGCATACGATCTAGATCCAGTTGCAGTAGAAAGCGCTGAGATGAACGTTCGATTAAATCATACAGAGAATGTTGTAACCGTTGGACAAAACAGTTTACTAGAGGGCATTGAAGGTCCTGTTGATTTAATTGTTGCAAATCTACTAGCGGAAATTATTTTGTTATTCCCGGAAGATGCAGCGAGAGTTTTAAAACCGGGTGGACTGTTTATTACATCTGGTATTATTGCTGCGAAAGAAAAAATTGTAACAGAAGCGTTAGTAAAAGCAGGTTTTACAGTAGAAGAAGTGTTAACGATGGAAGATTGGGTAGCAATTATTGCGCGTAAAGGGTAAGATAGAATTTCCCTTTTTTAAGAGTTTATTGCCCGTTTGACGGGAGAATACAAGCGGACAGTCTCTCGCTGACAGTAGTGAGGGACTTACCGTTTGTTCAGTCCAAATCATACTGTTTGGCTCTTTTCGTAAGCATTTGTTTACGAAAAGAGCTAAACTTTACTAAGGTGATATAATGCAGCGTTATTTTGTAGAAGAACAAAATATAAATGAAACGACAATTCGTATTGTAGGAGATGATGTACATCACATCGGAAGAGTGATGCGTATGACGCCTGGTGATCACATTTATTGTTGTACAAATGGAAAAACAGCAATTTGTACAATTGCTGAAATTACCAATGAATTTATAAATGCAACTATTGTAGAATGGGTAGAGATGTCAAGTGAACTACCTGTATTTGTGACAATTGCTAGCGGACTGCCTAAAGGAGATAAGCTTGAGTTGATTTTACAAAAAGGAACTGAGCTTGGAGCAGCCGCCTTTTTACCGTTTCAAGCATCTCGATCTATTGTAAAATGGGATGCGAAAAAAGCCGGGAAAAAAGTAGAGCGTTTTAATAAAATTGTAAAAGAGGCAGCCGAGCAGTCTCATCGTAGTGAGGTTCCTACTGTGCATGCGCCTGTTTCTTTTAAAGAGCTTCTCATGATGAGTAAAGACTACGATAGTTGTCTTGTTGCATATGAGGAAGAAGCAAAGCAAGGTGAAAAATCAAATTTCGCTAAGGCTTTAACAAAGTTAGAGTCAGGGCAAAAGGTACTCATTGTATTTGGGCCAGAAGGTGGTTTAACAGAAGGGGAAGTGTCTGCTCTTTCTGAGCATACTTTTGTACCTTGCAGTTTAGGACCAAGAATATTGCGGACAGAAACAGCGCCTTTATATGCGCTAAGTGCCGTGTCTTATCATTTTGAATTAATGGGGTGAATATATATGGCAACTGTTGCGTTTCATACGTTAGGTTGTAAAGTAAACCACTACGAGACAGAAGCGATTTGGCAACTGTTTAAACAAGGTGGTTATGAGCGAACTGAATTTGAGAAAACAGCTGATGTATATGTAATTAATACATGTACTGTAACGAATACAGGGGATAAAAAAAGTCGTCAAGTAATTCGTCGTGCCGTTCGTCAAAATCCTGATGCGGTAATTTGTGTAACGGGATGTTATGCACAAACATCTCCAGCTGAAATTATGGCAATTCCAGGTGTAGATATTGTTGTCGGAACGCAAGACCGTGAGAAAATGCTTGGCTATATTGAAGAATATCGCAATGAACGTCAGCCAATTAATGCTGTACGTAACATTATGAAAACACGTGTATATGAAGAATTAGACGTACCGTACTTTACAGATCGTACGCGTGCATCTTTGAAAATTCAAGAAGGATGTAACAACTTCTGTACGTTCTGTATCATTCCATGGGCTCGTGGTTTAATGCGTTCTCGTGACGGGAAAGAAGTTATTCGTCAAGCACAGCAATTGGTAGATGCTGGTTATAAAGAAATTGTCTTAACAGGTATCCATACAGGTGGATATGGTGAAGACATGAAAGATTATAATTTAGCAGGATTACTTCGCGATATGGAAGCGCAAGTAACAGGTTTAAAACGTCTTCGCATTTCTTCCATTGAAGCAAGTCAAATTACTGATGAAGTGATTGAAGTATTGCGCGACTCTAAAGTTGTTGTACGTCATCTGCATATTCCACTTCAATCTGGATCTAATACAGTATTGAAGCGTATGCGTCGTAAATATACGATGGAGTTTTTCCAAGAACGTTTAGATCGCTTAAAAGAAGCGTTGCCAGGACTAGCAATTACATCTGATGTTATCGTTGGTTTCCCTGGTGAAACGGAAGAAGAATTTATGGAAACGTTCAATTTTATTAAAAATAATCGTTTCTCTGAACTTCATGTATTCCCGTATTCAAAACGTACAGGAACACCAGCAGCACGTATGGACGATCAAGTGCCAGAAGAAATTAAGAACGAGCGTGTCCATCGCTTGATTGCATTATCTGATCAATTAGCAAAAGAATATGCATCTCAGTTTGAGGGTGAAGTTCTTGAAATTATTCCAGAAGAACCATTTAAAGAAGCAGATCGTGAAGGATTATATGTAGGTTATACAGATAATTACTTAAAAGTTGTCTTTGAAGGATCTGAAGAATTAATCGGTAAATTGATTAAGGTGAAAATCACGAAAGCTGGTTACCCTTATAATGAAGCACAATTTGTTCGTGTGCTAGAAGATGTATCTCCGAAAGAATCAGCAAGCGCATAACCGAAAAGCATGCAAACAGTTTTGTTTGCATGCTTTTTTATTTGATGGAGAAGTTAAAATATGAAAACGCTATATTTTATGATATAATGCTGAAGATTAAGGTTGTCAGACAACTGACAAGTACGAAATTATTACGTATAAGTTAAGGAAGGGGCAATTTTTAAATGAATTATGCAAAATTAATTGATCATACGTTATTAAAACCAGATGCAAAAAAAGAAGCAATCGTTACTCTATGCGAAGAAGCGAAACAATATGATTTTGCTTCTGTATGTGTAAATCCAACATGGATTGAAACAGCGGCAGAAATTTTAAAAGGGACAGACGTAAAAGTCTGTACTGTAATTGGTTTCCCTCTTGGAGCAAATACACCAGAAACGAAAGCATTTGAAACAAAAGATGCGATCGCAAAAGGCGCAACAGAAGTTGACATGGTGATTAACATCGGTGCGTTAAAAGATAAAAACGACGAGTTAGTAGAGCGTGATGTTCGCGCAGTTGTAGAAGCTGCAAAAGGAAAAGCACTTGTAAAAGTAATTATTGAAACATGTCTATTAACAGAGGAAGAAAAAGTTCGTGCTTGTGAGTTATCTGTAAAAGCAGGCGTTGATTTTGTAAAAACATCAACAGGATTTTCAACAGGCGGTGCAACAGTAGAAGATGTTGCATTAATGAGAAAAACAGTAGGACCAGAAATAGGTGTAAAAGCATCAGGTGGTGTTCGTGACGAAAAAGGCATGGACGCAATGGTAGAAGCAGGTGCAACACGCATCGGTACAAGCTCCGGTGTAGCGCTAGTAAGCGGAAAAACAGCAACAACTGATTATTAAAATAAAAGCGGAAGCCGCTCGTTTAGAACATGAGGGCGTTGGAGCTCTTGACGTAGAGGCGTTTTTTGCCTCGTAGGAAAGAGTGAAACGACCGATTGTTCTAGCAGCTGTAGCTGGATAAAATAAAAGCGGAGCCGACTGTTTAGCCCTGTCGGTAAAGGTTATTTGACACGAAAAACTGGCATATTGTACCCAGATGATGAAAAAGTAGAAGCGAACATTTTGGTAGAATAATGTCGCATTGATATAGAATTTTATATCGAAATTGAACGTATCGTGAAAAAAGAAGAGCGATTGCTCTTCTTTTCTTTTACCAGATAGTTGACCTAAAAGTATAAAATGTATTATAATCGTAAAAGACATGCTGAGAAAGTGTTTCTTTTTTGCATGCTGAATTTAGGATGTAAGTGGATGTTTCGGAGGGAGGGAAAGAGAATGTCAAAAACAGTCGTTCGTAAAAACGAGTCTTTGGAGGATGCACTTCGCCGTTTTAAAAGATCAACTTCTAAAGCTGGTACGCTTGCTGAAGCAAGAAAGCGCGAGTTCTATGAAAAGCCAAGCGTAAAACGCAAGAAGAAATCTGAAGCGGCAAGAAAACGCAAATTCTAAGAGAGGGTGTAATTTATGAGTCTTCTCAGTCGTTTAAACGATGATATGAAACAAGCGATGAAGAATAGAGAAAAAGAAAAATTAACCGTTATTCGTATGGTTAAGGCTGCTTTACAAAATGAAGAAATTAAACTGCAGCACTCTCTTGCAGAAGAAGAGGAATTAACAGTTTTAACTCGTGAAGTAAAACAGCATAAAGACTCCCTCCTTGAATTTGAAAAAGCGGGTCGTGAAGACCTTGTTGATAAACTGAAACGCGAAATTCAGATTTTACAAACATATTTGCCAGAGCAATTAACAGAAGAAGAATTGACTGCTGTCATTCAGCAAGTTATTTCTGAAGTTGGTGCAGCTTCTAAAGCTGATATGGGCAAAGTGATGAATGCTGTTATGCCGAAAGTAAAAGGCAAAGCAGATGGTTCACAAGTGAATAAGCTTGTTTCACAACTATTAGCATAAAAAAGCGTCTCATTTATAATGAGACGCTTTTTTATGTTTTTTTTCAATTTGGACGTGATATTACAAGCTTTTTTTTCATACATATGGGATGAGAGGGGGGTCTTCGATGAGAAAGTTGCAGCAAATGAAAAATTGGATCACTAAGCAGATAGACCTACCTGCAGATGTATTCATGGATCTGCCGCGAATTACACTTGTTGGGCAGGTGCATATTTATATAGAAAATCATCGTGGATTATTAGTATTTAGTGATAAAGAGGTGCGGCTTTTGTTAAAGCAAGGACAGTTATTAATAAAAGGAGACTCTTTTGTTATTAAAACAATTCTTCCAGAAGAGCTTTTACTTGAAGGGACCATTGAGCAAGTCTTGTTTTTGGAAGAAGAGAAGAAAAATAAATAAAATGAAGGTTTCATTCGTGAGGTACTTTATTGTACGGGTGGCTAGTAGAGTGAATCGGATCCTTATAGTCGTTTAGCATTTGCTGCTTAGTCCAACTCCTTGGGATAAATTTAAAAGAGGGTGCAGGTCTCTAAAAGGGACTGCGCCTTTTTCAGAAAGCTGGTGGGGGCAAGCTATGAAAAATCAGTGGTTTACAAGATGGATTGGGTATGTGAAGGTGCGGATTCAAGGAAGAGGAGTAGAACGATTTATTAATGAATGTGTACGGCGTGATATTCTTGTTTGGAATGTGAAGAAAGCTGCAGATGATACACTTGTATTTTGCATGCTACTTCGTGATGTGAAACGATTACGTCCGATTTACCGTAAAAATGAATGTAAACTGTATTTTATTGGACGTTATGGGCTGCCATTTTGGAATAAGCGCTTACTTCGAAATAGTGGTTTTCTTGTTGGTTTTATCCTTTTTTTCTTAAGTGTTATCGTTTTATCAAACATGGTATGGAAAATAGAAATAACAGGGGCGAAGCCAGAGACGGAATATATTATAATGAAAGAATTGGACAAAATGGGTATTAAGAAAGGGAAGCTGCAATTTCAAATGCCCAGTGTAGAGACTGTACAGCGTTATTTGACTAATAATATTAATGCTATTACATGGGTTGGTTTTGAAGTGAAAGGAACGACCTACCACTTTAAAATAGTCGAGAAAAATGAACCGAAAAAAGAAAACGAACAGGTGCCGCAACATTTAGTTGCAAAAAAAGAAGCGATTATTACGAAGATGTTTGTTGAGATTGGAAAGCCGGCAGTTATGAAAAATGATTATGTGCAAAAAGGACAACTTCTTGTATCGGGGGTGTATGGGAAAGAAGATAGCCCGACAATTGTTTCTGCTAAAGGGGTTGTATTTGGGGAAACTTGGTACAAGTCTGAAGTGGAGGTACCTTTGAAAACGACATTTCAAGTCTATACAGGCAATTCATCTACAGAACATTATCTTACTTTCGGAAACGCAAAAATAAAAATATGGGGATTTCAGCATGATAAGTATAAGCAGTCTAAAACGGAGATAGTAAGACATGATGTTAAGTTGCTCGGTTTTACACTGCCGATCGCTTATGAAAAAGCGATTGTACGTGAAGAGGAAGAAGCAAACCGTGAATATACAGAAAAACAGGCAATGGCGGTAGCGGAGGAAATGGGGCAAAAAGAATTAAAGAAAAAATTGGATGAACGTGCTATGATTATAGGGAAGAAAGTTTTGCATAAACAGGTTGAGAATGGAAATTTGAAATTATTGTTGCATTATACAGTGATTGAAAATATTGCAGAGGCTCAACCAATATCTGAATCCGATATTCAAGGAGATTGAGTAATTAATGGCTGAACAATTAGTAGAGATCAATCAACAATTGGAAAACCATAATGAAGCAATTGCTTTGTTTGGAGTAAATGATGCACACTTAAAAGTAATTGAGAACGAACTTGAGGTATCGATTGTTACGAGGGGGGGATCTGTTCGTGTTTCTGGAACAGACGAAGCGGTAGCTCTTGTTGAAGGTATATTACAACAACTTCTAGCTGTTATTCGCAAAGGTATATCGATTTCTGAGCGTGATGTAACCTATGCGATACAACTTGGCCGTCAAGGGAAATTGGCTCATTTTGAAGAGTTGTATGAAGAAGAAATTTTCAAAACAGCAAAAGGTAAGTCCATCCGGGTGAAAACAATGGGGCAAAGGCAATATATTTATGCCATTAAGAAAAATGATATTGTTTTTGGAATGGGACCAGCAGGTACTGGTAAAACATACTTAGCTGTGGTAATGGCTGTTCGAGCATTAAAAAATGGTTATGTGAAAAAAATTATTTTAACAAGACCTGCTGTTGAAGCGGGAGAAAGTCTAGGTTTTTTACCGGGAGATTTGAAAGAAAAAGTGGATCCGTATTTACGCCCTCTTTATGATGCTCTTCATGATGTGCTTGGGCAAGAACATACGCAAAGAATGATGGAACGCGGTATCATTGAAATTGCACCATTAGCATATATGAGAGGACGAACACTCGATGACGCGTTTGTTATACTAGATGAAGCGCAAAATACAACTGGAGCACAAATTAAAATGTTCTTAACGCGTCTTGGATTTGGTTCCAAAATGGTTGTAACGGGAGATCCATCTCAGATTGATTTACCGAAAGGTGTGAAATCTGGTCTTTCGATTGCAGCGAATGTGTTAGACGCTGTACCTGGACTTTCATTTATTAAACTTGAGCAATCGGATGTTGTTCGTCATCCGCTCGTACAGCGCATTATTGAAGCATATGATAAAATGGAATGATCCTGCTTGTAAGGATCATTTCTTTTTATCCCGCTCAAACAGTCGATAGAAGCAGTTCAAAGAAGAGAAAGCGAACCGACTGTAAGAGCCCGATTGGTTCAACTAGCCATTCGTGAGGGAAAGCGTCTCGCGAATGGAAGTTTCACTGTATATCTTATAGAGATAAAGGGGAACGGTTGGCTAATGTATTATTTTTTACTATCATAAAGAGTGGAAAGAATAATTTCTGTTTGTAAGGGTCTGATTGGTTCAATCTATTGTCTAGAGGAAGGCGCACTAGCTAGAAGGAAGTTTTACTTTATCCCGTTCAAACAATCGGTAGTAGAGCAAAGAAATGAAAGTAACCCGATTGTAAGAGCCTGATTGGTTCAACTAATCATTCGTGAGGACAAAGTGTTGCGCGAATGAAAGTTTCACTTTAAATCTGGAGAGGAGAAGGTATTGTAATTATGTTAAGGTTTCAAGAAGTTGCTAAGTGGTTTCGCAATATACAGCATTCGAAAAAATTGAGCTGGATTTCTTATGTTTTAATAGGAGCAGTACTATTTTTTGCGCTGATGAATAATGTAAAACCGGAACAATTAGATGTCAAAATGCTGTCTATTTCAAAAAAGACAATCCATTCTCCTGTTAAAATTGAAGATAAAGTAACAACAGAAAAGAAAAAGAGAGAAGCGGCTCAAAAGGTCGAGGATCAGTATACGTATCGAAGTGAATATAAACAAAACCGAATCGATGTTGTGAATTCGGTCTTTGATGCAGTTAAAGAAGTAGATTCAGAGACAAATGCTTCGGCACCAGATGCACAAAAAACTTTGTCGACTACAGAACGATTGGATAAGTTAAAAAAGAAATTGCCAACGGATTTAACAAAAAGTTTGTCTGATCAAGTGTTATTGCAATTTTTAAATGCAGAAGAAGGTCAGCTTCTTGTGGCGCGGGAATCAACTGTCACAGCTGTTAATAATTTAATGAGTTCTCATATTAAAATAAATGAGGTAGATCAGTTTAGAGACCGTATCTCCAACGAGTTAAAAAATGTATTTGTTAGCAATGAATTGAAACAAGCAATTATTGCGCTTGGGCAGTATGCGATTGTGCCAAATTATTTTTATGACTCGTCCGCTACGACGGAACGAAAGCAGATGGCGATGGATCAAGTGGCACCTGTTTATATTTTACAAGGTCAAATTCTTGTGAAAGAAGGCGACACAATTACAAGAGAAATATATGAACAATTGAAGTTAGTAGGATTGCTAGATCAAAGTAATTCATTTCAACCATTTTTAGGACTAGCTATTTTTATCGGTGTTCTTCTATTCTTTATGCATAAGCAATTTGAGGCGTTTTTAAAGCCGAACAGAGAGGACAAGCCATATATTTTAGCATATACAACAATTGTCGCTATTACGGTTGTTTTAATGAAAATTATTAGTTTGTTTCAAAAATTAGAATACGCTGGCATTGCTTATATTGTCCCGGTTGCAATGGGAACTATATTAGTGAAGCTAATGATCGGTGATCGATTTGTTTTTATAACGAGTGTGATTTTTTCAGTGTGTGGTAGTATTTTATTTAATGAAGGGGTAACGAGTACGCTGAATTATTCAGTTGGGATTTACGTATTGATTAGCTCGCTTTCTGTTAGTATTTTCTTACGTGAAAAAAACCGTCGTACAATGCTGCTGCAAGCTGGGATACTTGTATCTATTTTAAATGTGGTTGTATTAGCAGCTTTATTGTTACTGCGGAACGGAAACTTTTCACTGTTGGAGATTGGAACGCATTTATTAATGGCGGCAGCATCTGGGATTATTTCATCTATTTTAGCAATGGGGATTTTGCCATATTTAGAAAGTGCACTTGGTCTCGTTTCTAGTATGAAGCTGGTAGAATTAGCAAGTCCAAACCATCCATTACTTCGCAAGATTTTATTGGAAGCGCCAGGGACATATCATCATAGTGTGATGGTTGCAAATTTATCAGAAGCGGCATGTGAAGCTGTTGGAGCAAATGGTATGCTAGCACGTGTAGGGGCATATTATCACGATATCGGAAAAACGGTACAGCCGCATTTCTTTATTGAAAACCAAATGGGAATCTCAAATCCTCATGATCGATTGGATCCTGAAACGAGCAGGGATATTATAATTGCTCATGTTACAAATGGAGTAAAAATGTTAGAGGAACATCATATTCCGCAAGAAATTATTGATATCACGGCGCAGCATCATGGAACTACTTTATTAAAGTATTTCTACTATAAAGCAATGCAAGAGGATAAAGAGAAGTATACAGAAGAGATGTTTCGTTATCCAGGCCCAAAAGCAACATCAAAAGAATCAGCAATTGTTGGTGTTGCTGATAGTGTAGAAGCAGCAGTGCGTTCGATGAATGCACCAACGCCGGAGCAAATTGACAATCTTGTTCGTAGTATTATTAAGGATCGTCTGCAAGATGGACAATTTAGTGAATGTAATTTAACATTTAAAGAACTGCAAATTGTGGAGAAAACATTATGTGAAACATTAAATGGAATTTTCCATTCTCGGATTAAGTATCCGAAATTATCAGAAGAAAAGGTGAAGTAAATGGGGTTAATAATTGACTTTTTTGATGAAACGGAAGAAGTAAGAGAAGAGTATGTTGACATGATTCAACAGTTGGTTGAAAAAGCTGCAGAGACAGAATCTGTAGAAGATGGAGCAGAACTTTCGATTACATTTGTAAATAATGAGCGCATTCAAGAAATTAACCGTGAATATCGTGATAAAGATCAGCCAACAGACGTGATCTCTTTTGCCATGGAAGATATAGGTGAAGGGGAAATGGAAATTGTCGGTGTGGAAATGCCTCGTATGTTAGGGGATATTATTATTTCTATTCCGAGAGCGAAAGAGCAGGCTGAAGAATATGGCCATTCTTTTGAGCGTGAGCTTGGTTTTTTAGCAGTGCATGGCTTTTTACATTTACTTGGCTATGATCATATGACAGAAGAAGAAGAAAAGGTCATGTTTGGAAAGCAAAAAGAAATTCTTGATACTTTTGGATTGGGTAGATGAAAAAAGGAAAACTTATAAACAGTTTTCGCTATGCATTTGCTGGGATTTTCTTTTGTCTTCTTCATGAACGAAATGTACAAATTCATTGTTTAGCAGCGTGCGTTGTTAGTGGCCTTGGTTTGTATTTTCGTATTACGAAAATAGAGTGGCTTATTTTACTTTTGACAATTGGCATTGTATTTGCGCTAGAAATCGTCAATACAGCGATAGAGAAAACAGTTGATTTAGTAACGACTGATGTGAAACCACTTGCTAAAATAGCAAAAGACGCAGCAGCAGGCGCGGTATTGTTTTTCTCGATTATTGCCGTTGTAATTGGTGCTATTATCTTTGGATCGTATATGATATAGTTGCATTCCAAAGATTTTTATCTTTTCATAATGTAAATGGAAAGGAAGAGAAGCGATGAACAGCAAAGAATTAATCCAAGAAGCCATCGAAGCGCGTAAACAAGCATATGTACCTTATTCCAAATTTCAAGTAGGTGCTGCATTATTAGCGACAGACGGGAAAGTATACCGTGGTTGTAATGTTGAAAATGCATCGTATGGTTTATGTAACTGTGCGGAAAGAACAGCGCTATTTAAAGCGATTTCTGAAGGAAGCACAGAATTTACTGCAATTGCAGTTGTAGCGGATACAAAACGTCCGGTACCTCCATGTGGAGCGTGTCGTCAAGTTATGGTAGAATTGTGTGAGTCAAATACAAAAGTGTATTTAACAAATTTAAAAGGTGACATACAAGAAACAACAGTAGGAGAATTGTTACCAGGAGCATTTTTAGCGGAGGATTTACATGAATAGAGAAGGTTTTAAATCGGGTTTTGTCTCTATTATTGGGAGACCAAACGTTGGAAAATCAACATTTTTAAATCGAATTATCGGTCAAAAAATTGCGATTATGAGTGATAAACCACAAACAACACGTAATAAAATTCAAGGTGTTTACACAGAAAATGATGCGCAAGTCATATTTATTGATACACCAGGTATACATAAACCAAAGCATAAGCTTGGCGATTTTATGGTTAAAATGGCTCAAACAACAATAAAAGAAGTGGACATTGTTTTGTTTATGGTCAATGCGGAGGAAGGCTTTGGACGCGGTGAAGAGTTTATCATTGAAAAATTACAAGAAACGAAGCGACCAGTCTTTTTAGTAATCAATAAGATTGATCAAGTTCATCCAGAGGAGCTGCTTGGACTTATTGATAAATACCGTACGTTATACGATTTTGCTGAAATTGTACCTATTTCAGCGTTAGAAGGAAATAATGTGGAAGCGTTAATTGGAGCGATTAAAAAATATTTACCAGAAGGTCCACAGTATTATCCGGAAAATCAAGTGACAGATCATCCAGAGCGTTTTATTATTGCAGAACTTATTCGTGAAAAAGTATTGCATTTAACACGTGAAGAAGTGCCGCATTCTGTTGCGGTTGTTATTGATGCAATTCAAAAGCGTGAAGGCGGGGCAATTTATGTTAATGCAACCGTCATTGTAGAACGTCCATCACAAAAAGGAATTGTGATTGGGAAACAGGGTAAGATGTTAAAAGAAGTTGGAAAAAGAGCGCGCATTGATATTGAGTCGCTTCTTGGTTCAAGAGTATTTTTGGAGTTGTGGGTAAAAGTACAGAAAGATTGGCGTAACAAAATGTCACAATTACGTGACCTTGGCTTCCGCGAAGACGAATATTTATAAAATGGAACTTCCAATCTTGAGGTGGGGGGCCTGCCCGCGAATGGCAGGATAAAAACTGTATAATTTAGAAAAATTTTTCTCACATGAAAATGAACAAAATGGGTCATTTTAATAACAAAGAAAGAAATTGGATTACATGTAAGCTTACTGAGAAAGGTGGATTCTTATGTTAGATTTTACCTGGAAAGTTTTCTCGAAAACAGGAAGCATTGAAACATATCTGCTCTTGAAAGAAATTGAAAATAGTGCAGAGGATGAAATGCATCAGCATGATGAAGTATTAGAGCTAGATTCTCCAATTTCCTGACCCATTTTGTTCGAACCTTGGATGGTGACGAACATGTTTCAAAAAATTGAGGGAATTGTCATTCGAACAATTGATTATGGAGAAACAAACAAAATTGTAACTATATTTTCCCGCGAATTAGGAAAAGTTAGTGCAATGGCTAGAGGAGCTAAAAAACCTAAAAGTAGACTAGCATCCATTTCTCAATTATTAACTCACGGCCATTTTCTTATTCAAATGGGTTCCGGTTTAGGGACATTACAGCAAGGTGAGATTATTTCTTCTATGCGAGAAATCCGTGAAGATTTATTTTTAACTGCTTATGCGTCATTTGTTGTTGAACTGACTGATAAAGCGACAGAAGAGAAAAAACATAATCCGTATCTATTTGAGCTGTTATATCAAACATTGCATTATATGAGTGAAGGGGTTGACCCAGAAGTTCTAGCACTAATTTATCAAACGAAAATGTTGCCAGTTTTTGGGCTTAACCCGTACTTTGATACATGTGCAATTTGTCACCAGTCAACAGATTTTGTCGCCTTCTCTGTTAGGGAAGGCGGCTTTCTATGTAAACATCACGCTGAGCAAGACCCGTACCGTATTGCAATTGGAGAAGCTGTTCATAAGCTGTTGCGGTTATTTTATCATTTTGATTTAGCGCGTCTTGGAAATGTATCTGTTAAAGAAGAAACAAAAAAACAAATGCGCACAGTATTGAATATGTACTATGATGAATATTGTGGGATATATTTAAAATCAAGACGGTTTTTAGATCAACTTGATAAATTTCAAATATAAGAGGACCGAATAGGGTCTTTTTTACATACTTTCTTTTTCGAATGACATATTTAGTATATAATATTTAAGAGATAGTATAACTCTTTTCGTTTTGTAATGAAGGTGGTGATTATCATAGAACTAAATAAGCGCCAAGAACATATTATCCAGATTGTAAAAGATAACGGTCCAATTACAGGAGAAGCGATTGCTGAGCAATTAAATTTAACGAGAGCAACGCTTAGGCCAGATTTAGCTATTTTAACAATGGCGGGTTATTTAGAAGCGCGTCCGCGTGTTGGCTACTTTTATACTGGAAAAACAGGTGGACAACTGCTTTCTGAGGCGGTTAAAAAAGTTATTGTACAAGATTATCAATCTAGGCCGGCTGTAATTGATAAAAACGTTTCTGTATATGATGCAATCTGTGCAATGTTTTTAGAAGATGTCGGTACTTTATTTATCGTTGACCAAAATACATTGTTAGTCGGTGTTGTTTCTCGAAAAGATTTGCTAAGAGCAAGTCTAGGAAAGCAGGATTTAACGTCATTACCGGTAAATATTATTATGACAAGAATGCCGAATGTTACGATGTGTCGCAAGGAAGATAGCTTGTATGATGTCGCAATGGGTTTAATAGAAAAGCAGATTGATGCTGTTCCGGTTGTGAAGGACACGAAACAAGGATTAGAAGTTGTCGGTCGCATCACAAAAACTAATATTACGCGTGCATTCGTTGATTTAGTGAATCATGAGTAAGTGCAATTCGTTTAAAGTGAGGTAATGCAATGAATAGTAAAATCGTATATGTCGTATCTGATTCGGTTGGAGAAACAGCTGATTTAGTTGTTCGAGCAGCTATGGGGCAATTTCCATTTGCGCCGGACATTAGACGTGTACCGTACGTAGAAGATACAGGGACATTAAAAGAAGTTATTTCTATCGCCAAAAGTAATGATGCGCTTATTTGTTTTACGTTAGTAAAGCCTGATATGCGAAAATATTTACGGGAAGAAGCGGCAAAAGAGGGTGTAGAGGCTTATGATATTATCGGTCCTCTTATCGACCAAATTGAAGAGGTAACAGGGCAAATTCCAAGATATGAGCCAGGGGTTGTACGAAAGTTGGATGAAGAGTATTTCAAAAAGATTGAAGCGATTGAATTTGCTGTGAAATATGACGATGGTAGAGATGCGCGTGGTCTTTTAAAAGCTGATATCGTATTAATTGGAGTGTCACGTACATCTAAAACACCACTTTCACAATATCTTGCGCATAACAAACGATTAAAAGTTGCCAATGTGCCTCTCGTACCTGAAGTAGATCCGCCGGATGAGTTATATCGCGTGCCAAAAGAAAAATGCTTTGGTTTAAAAATAACGCCTGATAAATTAAATCATATTCGCAGGGAACGTTTAAAATCTCTTGGATTAAGTGATGGCGCAAGTTACGCTAACATTAATCGTATTAAGGATGAGCTTGAACACTTTGAACGTGTAGTGAATAAAATCGGTTGTCCTGTTATTGATGTATCTAATAAAGCGATTGAAGAAACGGCAAATATTATTGTGAATGCAGTGCAAAACCGACAGAAGTTTTAGCACATTTACCGAAGGTGAATGTGCTTTTTTTACTCAATTATGAAAATTTAATGGACATGTAGCTAAGTTTAGAAAAATATATTATAATAAAAAATTGTGATAAAAACATTCATTTTACGTTTAGACTTTAATTTTTCAGAATAAACTAGGGATAGGATTTGTGAAGGAAATACTTTTACGTAAAATCGACAAAAATCTGAACAAGAAAACACACATTATGGAAGGATTCACAGAAGGGATGTAGAATAGAGAAATATGCAAAACATCACTAAAATTTTTGTTGATGCAGATGCATGTCTAGTGAAGAAAGAAATTTTGCACGTTGGTGCCAAATTTCATGTCGACATTTGGTTTATCGCATCCTACGCCCATCAGTCAAGAAGCCAAAAAGGGAATTAGATATATGTAGATTCTGAGCAAGATGAGGTGGATTTTTACATCTATCAGCGTGCAAAGGCAGGAGATCTCGTTATCACACAAGATATGGGACTTGCTGGTCTTCTTGTTAAAAAAGGAGTATACGTATTATCTCCGCGTGGCACCTTTGTAACCGATGAGCATATGGATACAATTTTATATAATCGATATGTATCTGCGAAGTTACGTAGACAAGGAACCTTTACAAAAGGGCCAAAAGCATTTTCTCAGCATGATCGATAATGTTTTTTGTCTAGTTTAGAAAAAATATTGTCGAATTATAGAGGAATCCTTTAGTTTGTATCGAATACAAAATACGACACGGAGATGGAGTTATGGGGAACAGAATTCCCGAGGAAGTTGTAGAACAAATTCGTACATCATCTGATATTGTTGAAGTAATTGGTGAATATGTGCAGCTTAAAAAACAAGGTCGAAATTATTTTGGACTTTGTCCTTTTCATGGCGAGAACTCACCTTCGTTTTCTGTTTCATCTGATAAGCAAATTTTTCATTGCTTCGGATGCGGAGAAGGGGGAAATGTTTTTTCCTTTTTAATGAAAATAGACGGACTGTCTTTTGTGGAAGCTGTACAAAAACTAGGTGAGCGAAATGATATTCCTGTTGCTAACTTTACATCAGAACTAGAGCAAAAACAAAACATATCTGATGATAGCACGATTATGTTGCAAGCTCATGAGCTTTTGAAAAAGTATTACCATCATCTCTTAGTAAATACAGAAGAGGGGAAACAACCGCTTTCGTATTTGTTAGAGCGAGGTATTACAAAAGAAATGATTGCAAAGTTTGAAATTGGATATGCCACTCCTGCTTGGGATGCAGCAGCGAAAATCTTGCAAAAACGAGGATTTTCACCAACTGTTATGGAGCAAGCTGGGTTACTTGTTCGCAGCGAGAAGGATGGTAGTTATCATGATCGTTTTCGTGGAAGAGTTATATTTCCAATTCACACATTGCAAGGAAAAGTGGCTGCTTTTAGTGGACGGGCATTAGGGGATGATACTCCCAAGTATTTGAATAGCCCAGAAACACCTATTTTTCATAAAAGCAAGCTGCTCTATAATTTTCATCAAGCAAGGCCGTTTATTCGAAAACGAGGGCAAGTTCTTCTCTTTGAAGGGTATGCGGATGTTTTAGCAGCTGTGAAAAGTGGAATTGAAGAATCTGTTGCAACAATGGGCACTGCTTTAACTGAGGAACAGGCGAAGCTTCTGCGGCGTAATGTTGAAACTGTTGTTCTTTGCTATGATGGTGATAAAGCAGGACAAGAAGCAACAATGAAAGCAGGACAATTGTTATTGCAAACCGGTTGTGAAGTGAAAGTTGTCTCTATGCCAGATAAATTAGACCCTGACGAATATGTACAGCGATACGGGACAACACCGTTTCAAAAACTTGTACAAGCAAGTATAAGTTTTGTTGGATTTAAAATAAATTATCTTCGTTTAGGGAAAAATTTGCAAGATGAATCTGGAAAAGAAGCTTATGTGAAAAGTGTTTTAAAAGAGTTAGCGTCATTGCAAGATGCAATGCAGGCGGAATCATATTTGAAGGCATTGTCACAGGAATTTGCTTACTCAATGGAAACACTACTTGGGCAATTGCACCAATATCGCAAAGAACAAAAGGTACAGCAAAAACAGACAAAGCCAATTTCGCAGTCTTCTCAAATTGTTCATGCGAAGCCGAAATTTTCTGGTTTTGAAAGAGCTGAAAGAGAGCTTATTTATCATATGTTGCAAAGTGTAGATATCGCTTTTCGTATCGAGCCTCATATAGAAGATTTTCATACAGAAGAACATAAAGGGATTTTATATGAGTTATACGCATATTATGAAAAGGGAAATGAACCGTCAGTCGGAAACTTTTTAAGTTGGCTTTCTGATGAAAAATTAAAAAATATTGTAACCAATATTTCAACAGATGAAATGATTAATCCCGAATACTCAGAAGAATTGCTTCATGGTAACGTAGATGCTTTACGTCGACATAAGCAAAAAATAAAGAAAATGGAAAATATTTTTAAGCTCAAGCAAATGGAAAAAGAAGACCATTTGGCAGCAGCGCGTTTTTTCCAAGAGTATTTACAAAAGCGAAAAGCAAGAAAATAGCTTTTTGTATAAAAACTTATTATAATCATTGTTTGTATCTCGCGTAAGGAGGGGAACAAATGGCTGATAAACCAGCTCGTTCTAAACAAATTGAAACTGATATAACACTTGAACAAGTGAAAGAGCAACTTACAGAGCTCGGAAAAAAACGTGGCGTTCTTACATATGAAGAGATTGCAGAACGCATGAGCGGATTTGATATTGAATCCGAACAAATGGATGAATATTATGAATATTTAGGTGAACAAGGAATTGATTTAGTTGGCGACAGCGATGAAGATCCAAACACACGTCAATTAGCCAAAGCAGAAGAAGAGTTTGACTTAAATGATTTAAGTGTACCGCCAGGTGTGAAAATTAATGATCCTGTGCGCATGTACTTAAAAGAAATTGGTCGTGTTGACTTACTATCTGCTGAAGACGAAATTGCTCTTGCAAAACGTATTGAAGAAGGCGATGAAGAAGCGAAGCGTCGCCTTGCAGAAGCAAACTTACGTCTTGTTGTAAGTATTGCAAAACGTTATGTTGGCCGCGGTATGCTTTTCTTAGACTTAATTCAAGAAGGGAATATGGGTCTAATTAAAGCTGTTGAAAAGTTTGATTACCGCAAAGGGTATAAATTTAGTACGTATGCAACATGGTGGATACGCCAAGCGATTACACGTGCAATTGCGGACCAAGCAAGAACAATTCGTATACCTGTTCATATGGTTGAAACAATCAATAAATTAATTCGTGTTCAACGTCAGTTATTACAAGATTTAGGCCGTGAACCGTCTCCTGAAGAAATTGGTGAAGAGATGGATCTGGCTCCTGAAAAGGTACGCGAAATCTTAAAAATTGCACAAGAGCCAGTATCTCTTGAAACACCAATCGGTGAAGAGGACGACTCTCATTTAGGCGACTTTATCGAAGACCAAGAAGCAACATCTCCTGCAGAACATGCAGCATATGAGTTATTAAAAGAGCAATTAGAAGATGTATTAGATACATTAACAGATCGTGAAGAAAATGTTCTTCGTCTTCGTTTTGGTTTAGACGATGGACGAACTCGTACGCTTGAAGAAGTTGGAAAAGTATTCGGCGTTACGAGAGAGCGTATTCGTCAAATTGAAGCAAAAGCGCTTCGTAAATTAAGACACCCAAGCCGTAGCAAACGTTTGAAAGATTTCTTAGAATAGAGATTTGTTTAAAGTTTACTTCATTAATATGAAGTAAACTTTTTTCTTTTGTTAATTTTTGTTAAAATCAGCTATCAAAAGCAATTACAATTCTTGTAATTTATTTTACAGAATTGTCTTTTGATTTGCAAATGGTCATTTTTCGATTTTTCGATTAATTTCGTGTATTCCTAGCAAAAATATGTAGAAAATATAACTGTTTATGATGAGAAAAGTGGATATTTATCAAAAATTTACGTGATTTTGTAGCGGAATAATTGATAGAAAATATGGAATATTTTTAACATAGTATAGTTTGGTCTTTTCTGGTAGAGCGTTTTCAAGTACAATATAAATAACTGAATCATCAAACTATTAGGGGATGTAGAGGGGGAAAAAGAAAAAAATGAAGCGTAATCCGTTAATTCCATTTGCTCTTATTGCTGTATTGGGAATTGTTATGATGTTTGTATTTTCATTTCAAGGCATGCATAAATCCAAGGAGCTAGCTGAGGCGAAGAAACACGGGGGGAAAGCGACGCAAACAGCAACAAAACCTGATGAGATTGTAAAACAAAATTGTACAAGTTGTCATGGTGATCAGTTGCAAGGAGCAGTTGGTCCTAATTTACAAAAAGTGGGTGACAGACTTTCGAAGGATCAAATCCAAGAAGTTATTTTAAAAGGAAGAGGAAACATGCCACCGGGTATTATTCCAGCGGATCAAGCATCAAAGGTTGCGGATTGGTTATCAAAGAAAAAATAATATGCTGTTACATGGAAACTCTTTGCGTTTAAGCGAAGGGTCTTTTTTTGTCTTTATCCCGCTATTCGTGGGCAGTAAGACCCCCACCTCAAGAATCAGAGAGAAGCAAAGAAGATAGGTGGGGGATGAAGAAAACCTCCACTGACGGAAGTTTCACATTATTATGTTTGCTTTCTGTTTACCTTCTTTTTAAAATAAAGAGGATCAAGACAATCCTGAAAAGGGCATGTAGTGACTACATGAAACAATTACTTGGTGATATATGTTAGTTTCACTATATCACCTAGAACGTTGAATTCGAAAAAAATGGTTTGTAAGGTAAGTAAAATAATTTATTCCCTTGCAACAACAACTATAAATTCTTTATCATGGAGACAGACCGAAAAGAGAAGGAGCAATTGAAACAAATGAATGAAGTAAAGCTTTCAAAACGATTAGAAGAAGTAGTGCTTGAAATTCCAACAGGTTCTACTGTTGCAGATATTGGTTCGGATCATGCTTATTTACCTTGCTATACAATTTTGCATCATATTGCCGTGCAGGCGATAGCAGGAGAGGTTGTAGAAGGTCCGTTTCGTTCTGCACAAGCTACAGTAGCAGAATGTGGATTGCAAGATAAAGTGAGTGTACGGAAAGGGAATGGTTTAGAAGTCATCGCGCCAGGGGAAGTGAATGTAATTACAATTGCAGGTATGGGTGGTGCGTTAATTCGTGATATTTTAGAAAATGGAAAAGAGAAGCTGAGTGGTGTAACTCGTTTAGTTTTACAACCTAACATTGCTGCACATCATATTCGTGAATGGTTTATTGAGAATGGTTGGGAATTAATAAAAGAAAAAATCGTAAAAGAAGACGGAAAGATTTACGAAATTTTAGTAGGGGAACAGGGCAATGTTCTAGCGCCCTACAATGAGAAGAAAGAAGAAGCTTTATTCATGGGACCATTTTTAATGAAAGAGAAAAATGAAGTGTTTGTAGAAAAATGGGAAAATGAACGAAAAAACTTTGAAAATATTTTTAAGCAATTAGAACGTGCAACAGAAACAGAAGAGACGAAGGCGAAGCGAGCAGAAGTGCTAGAGAAGATCCGTATGATTGAGGAGGTTTTATCATGAGTAAAACGCCTAATGGATATGAAATCATTTCTTTATTTGAAAGTATGTACCCGAAACATTTAGCGGTCGAAGGCGATAAAGTTGGATTGCAAATTGGGGCATTAAATAAATCGGTAGAGAATGTGTTAATTGCGCTTGATGTAACAGAAGAAGTTGTACAAGAAGCAATTGAAAAAGGGGTAAATTTAATTATTGCCCATCATCCGCTTATTTTTAATCCGCTCAAAGTAATTCATACAGAGCAAGCGTACGGGCGTATTATTGAAATGTGTATAAAAAACGATATTGCAGTTTATGCTGCTCATACAAATGTGGATATCGCAAAAGGTGGTGTGAATGATTTACTTGCAGATGCTTTAGGATTGCAGGAAACGGAAGTACTTGTTCCTACTTATGCAGAAGAAATGAAAAAGCTAGTTGTATTTGTTCCTTCTTCGCATGCAGAAGCAGTACGTCAAGCAATCGGTAATGCAGGAGCAGGGTATATCGGAAATTATAGTCACTGTACGTTTAATAGTGAAGGCAAGGGTACATTTTTGCCGCAAGAAGGAACGAATCCGTAT
The DNA here is from genome assembly GCF_042676365.1 of Bacillus sp. CGMCC 1.60114. Lineage (NCBI taxonomy): Bacteria > Bacillati > Bacillota > Bacilli > Caryophanales > Bacillaceae > Bacillus > Bacillus sp. CGMCC 1.60114. The sequence continues at coordinate 119,407 of NZ_JBHTHG010000007.1, read as the reverse complement.
ATCGGAGAGGCAGGGCGTTTAGAGCAGGTAGAAGAAGTTCGTATTGAAACGATTATCCCGGCGTCATTGCAACGTAAAATCATGAAGGCAATGCTACAGGCGCACCCGTATGAAGAAGTAGCATATGATATTTATCCGCTAGAGAACAAAGGTGAAACATTAGGACTTGGGAAAATCGGATATTTACCGCAAGAAATGACATTACAACAGTTTGCAGAGCATGTGAAGGAATCCCTTGAAGTGAAGGGAACTCGCGTTGTTGGAAACTTACATGATACTGTGAAAAAGGTAGCGGTACTTGGCGGGGATGGAAATAAATATATAAAGCAAGCAAAATTTAAAGGAGCAGACGTATATGTAACAGGAGATATGTATTATCATGTTGCGCATGATGCGATGATGCTCGGATTAAATATTGTAGACCCAGGGCACAATGTGGAGAAAGTGATGAAAAAAGGTGTGCAAAAACAATTACAAGCAAGAGTAGATGAGAGAAAATTTACTACGCGTATTCATGCTTCAGAATTACATACTGATCCATTTACATTTGTATAAAATGCAAAATGAAATCCGTTATCTCACAAGATAACGGATTTATTTGTATTGTCCCGATATTTTTGGGAGGCTTAATGCCCGTAAAAGCGAGCTCTCCATCAGTGGGGAAGAACACCTGCTGATGGAGAGCTGCACTTTATTTTACTTTTACTTTCGGTAAGATTTTTTGTAGTGGTACGTTTCGTTTACGCTCCCACGTTGCAGGATTGATTGGATCGTACTGTTCAAAAAATGCGATTACTTCTTTTGTGATAGGGGTTGGTGTAGAAGCACCTGCTGTAATAGCAACTGTTTCTACGCCTTGTAGCCATTCTAATTGAATTTCACTTACATCGGCAACACGGTATGCTTTTGTGCTAGCGATTTCCTCAGATACTTGTGCAAGGCGGTTAGAGTTATTACTTTTTGGATCGCCAACAACAATTGTTAAGTCAGCAGTATTTGCTTGTTTTGCAACCGCTTCTTGGCGCACCTGTGTAGCAAGACAAATCTCTTTGTGAAATTCTGCTGTTGGAAACTTTTCTTGAATTTTCTCCATAATATGTTGAACATCCCATTGACTCATCGTCGTTTGGTTTGTGACTAGAATTTTATTAGTTGGAATGGTAAGTGTTTCAAGGTCTGCTTCTTTCTCAATGAGATGGACAATATCTGGGGCAATCCCAACTGCACCTTCAGGCTCAGGATGTCCTTTTTTGCCGATATAAATAATATGATAGCCCTCTGCTTTTTTTGCTTCAATTAAGTCGTGTGTTTTTGTTACGTCAGGACATGTCGCATCAATTGTTGTTAGTCCTTTTTCTTTTGCACGTTGTTTTACTTCAGGAGATACACCGTGAGCTGTAAAAATAACAGTGCCAGACTCAATTTTCTCTAGAATATCTAAGCGGCTTGGGCCATCAAGTGTAATAATACCCTCCTCTTCAAACGCATCTGTTACGTGTTTGTTATGGACAATCATACCTAGAATATAAATAGGTCTTGGTAAAGTTTTATCCAGCGCTGCATTGCGCGCGATGACCATCGCATCTACAACACCGTAGCAATAGCCACGAGGAGAAATTTTAACAATTTTCATATAGTTAATCCGCTCCTTTAAAAAAGGATTTGTTTTATAAAGTCAACCCTTTTTATTATAAAGGAGAAGAAGGCGGATGACAAAGAAATGTTACACATATAACTTTGGTTTAGAAGTAGTAGATGGTATGGTTTCTACGTTTGCGTCATCTTCAAGTGTGATTTGGGAGGTAAGTGGTTTGCTTGTGATAGGTATTTGTTTAGATGGAGTGGGAGGTATTATTTCGACTTCTTCTGTTTGTTTTTCCTCAGTACTTTTTCCGGATGTAAGTATCTTCATTATGTTAGGGATACTGCGGACAACCGGGCCGTATTGCTGCACGACGGGTCCAAAGGATTGGGCCATTTGGACAACTTTTTCAACGTTGTTTAGCATTCCAGTGGGGTTTGAAATAAAGTTAGTGAAAAAGCTGCCAATCCCACTAGTTGTACTTCCTGCTGCTCCTGCCGCTCCGCGTGTTTCGTTTGCTATCCCGCGTGTTTCATTTGGTGCCATCATTTGAGGTTGCATCATTCTTTGCTGCTGCGGCGGTTGCATATATGGGTGGTTTTGCTGCTGCGGCGGTTGCATATATGGACGGTTTTGCTGATAGGGTATATTTGAGTATGTTTCCATTTGTCTATAAGGGGGCATCATATGCATATAATCTGCAGCTGGTTCGTTTTTTTTAAACAATTTTGCAAGAAACCCTTTCTTTTTAGGCATCATCGGCTGCATACCCGGTGACGGCTGCATACCTGGTGACGGATACATCGTATAAGGATATGGAGGCTGACCGTACATTTGTTGATATGGAGGGGATTTCATACGCATTAGGAAATCCTCCTTTCTTCAATTAGGTAATATACACTACAATATGCAATTAACAGAAAGAAGGTTAGTTTTTCTGCTGAAAAGCTAAACTAAAGATAGATTTTACTGGTAGATTTCGATATAATGTTAACTTGACTGATTAATGAACGCAGTAGAAATAAGGAAGAAGGTGGAATGTATGACAGTGCAAACATTTACACAGTATGATTTTCAACCATTTTTAATAGATGCAATTCGTGAATTACGTTTTTCAGAACCGACAGAAATTCAACAGAAGATTTTCCCGGTTGTGAAAAAGGGAATTAGTATTATCGGGCAATCACAAACAGGTTCTGGAAAAACACACGCGTATTTACTTCCAACGTTAAATCGTATTGATACAAATCGAGAGGAAGTACAGCTCGTAATTACAGCTCCAACTCGTGAATTAGCACAGCAAATTTATGCAGAAATTGTAAAGATAACAAAGTTTTGTGAAGAAGACAAAATGATTACAGCGCGTTGTTTTATCGGTGGGACAGATAAACAGCGTTCAATTGAAAAGCTGAAGAAACAACCGCATGTTGTTGTCGGAACACCTGGTCGTATTAAAGATTTAGTGGAAGAGCAAGCACTATTTGTACATACGGCTTCAGTTATTGTTGTCGATGAAGCAGATTTAATGCTTGATATGGGCTTTATTCACGATGTGGATAAAATTGCAGCGCGTATGCCGAAAAATTTACAAATGCTTGTTTTCTCAGCGACAATTCCGCAAAAGTTAAAACCATTTATGAAGAAATATATGGAGAACCCAGAGCATATTCATATTAATCCAAAGCAAATAGCAGCAGTTAATCTTGAACATCATCTTATTCCATCAAGACACCGTAATAAAGTTGAGCTTGTGAAAAATATGTTACTGCAATATCAGCCGTATTTAGCGATCGTGTTTACAAATACAAAAAAAATGGCTGATGAAGTAGCTGATGGTTTAGCGGAGCGCGGTTTAAAAGTTGGTCGTATTCACGGTGATTTATCCCCTCGTGACCGCAAGAAAATGATGAAACAAGTTCGTGATTTAGAATTCCAATACATTGTAGCTACGGATTTAGCTGCACGTGGTATTGATATTGAGGGAATTAGTCATGTTATTAACTATGAAATTCCGTCCGATTTAGATTTCTTTATTCACCGTGTTGGCCGAACTGCACGTGCTGGGTACTCTGGTATTGCAGCAACAATTTATGATCCGGCTGATGAAGAAGCATTAGATACTTTAGAGAAGCAACGCCATATTGAATTCAAACATGTTGATTTGCGTGCAGGTGAGTGGGTTGAATTAGGACCTCGTCGTCGTCGTCAAAGTCGTAAGAAACCAAATGATCAATTGGATGCTATGGCGCAAAAAGTTGTGAAAAAACCGAAAAAAGTAAAACCGAACTATAAGAAAAAGCTTGAATGGGAACGCGAAAAAATTAAGAAAAAATATAGCAAAAAGAAAAGATAAGGGACTCCTTATCTTTTTTTATGGATAAGAATTTCCCCGCTATTCGTGGGCAGTAAGACCCCCACCTCAAGATTCAGAAAAAGCGAAGGAGATAGGTGGGGGATAACTGCCAATAAAAGCCCGATTGGGCGGGCTTTCCATCAGTGGGTATGAAGAAAATCCCCACTGATAGAAGTTTCACTTTATGAAATTTGGAAATGTTTAGCGTTTGTGCTTTTTTATAGAGAAGTCAAGAGTGTCAGGTTTCTACAAATTATGCTATCATTATAGCTATTGTATGTATAAGAGGTGATCACATGTTGAAAATCGGATCTCACGTTTCGATGAGTGGAAAGAAAATGCTATTAGCAGCGAGTGAGGAAGCTGTATCCTATGGTGCAACAACGTTTATGGTTTATACAGGGGCACCGCAAAATACGAGAAGGAAACCAATTGAAGAGTTAAATATAGAAGCTGGACGTAAACATATGGAACTTCATGGGATTGAAGAAATTGTTGTTCATGCACCTTATATTATTAATATTGGTAACACAATAAAACCTGAAACGTTCCAGCTAGGTGTTGATTTTCTTCGTATGGAAATTGAAAGAACATCAGCATTAGGCGTTGCAAAGCAAATTGTACTCCATCCGGGAGCGCATGTTGGAGCAGGTGCGGATGCAGGAATCCAAAAAATTATTGAAGGATTAAATGAAGTAGTAACAGCTGATCAAACAGTGAACATTGCGCTAGAAACAATGGCTGGAAAAGGGACGGAGTGCGGACGCAGTTTTGAAGAGCTTGCTAGAATCATTGATGGTGTAACACATAATGAGAAGTTATCTGTATGCTTTGATACGTGTCATACACATGATGCTGGTTATGATATTGTTAATGATTTTGACGGTGTTTTAAACGAGTTTGATAAAATTGTAGGTATTGATCGTTTACAAGTATTACACATTAATGATAGTAAGAATGAGCGCGGTGCTAGAAAAGACCGTCATGAAAATATCGGTTTTGGTCATATTGGCTATAAAACATTGCACCACATTGTACATCATCCGCAATTACAGCATGTACCGAAAATTCTTGAAACACCGTATGTAGGTGAGGATAAACAAGATAAAAAGCCGCCGTATAAATTTGAAATTGAAATGTTGAAAAACGGTATGTTTGATGAAGAGATTCTTCAGAAAATTAAAGGTCAATAAAAAAGGGGAGTCCCCCTTTTTTTATTTTGTTAATTTTTGGAATAGGGTATTGATTTGTTGTGCGGTAGCAGGAGAAGTAACCTTTGCAATTTGTTTTAAAAGTTGCAATCTTTCTTGAGTATCATAAATATTAATATGTTTTCCTTGAATTAATGTAACGATTTTGTCTGCTTGTTCGCTTGTAATAGATACTCCATATTGTGTACTATATTTTAATAATTCTTTAGAAGTCATAGAGTTTATTTTTTTGTTTACAAACTGTTGAATGAGGTTCATGGTGTTGCCTCCTTTGTTTTGTCCTCATATCCGAATATATGTGGAATATGCTTGTATATATTCCAAAGCAGACTGTTTTCTCATCAGAAGAATAAGAGTATGTTATAATAAAAGAATAAAACTATATGAAAATCATTAAAGGAGGTAACATGGAAAAAAAACAACATAGAAAAGAAAGTATCATTCATCTTTTGTATCGTCTTGTTATGATTGTAATAGGTGCTGGCTGTGCTGCAGTTGCACTCGAACTCTTTTTAATTCCAAACAAAATTATTGATGGTGGTATTATCGGTGTTTCCCTCATATTAGATTACCTTACACCAAATATATGGTGGCTAAGCTTTTCCACTTTAGTTGTAATCCTCAATTTACCATTTATGTACTCAGGTTATAAGCAAATCGGAAAAACATTTATGTTATCTTCTGTTTTTGCAGTTGTATGTTTAGCTTTCATTGAGTCGACATTACATTCTATTCAGCCCTTTACGACAGAGCCGATTTTAGCGACTGTCTTTGGCGGATTAATTTTAGGTGTTGGTGTTGGGCTTGTAATTAGACATGGTGGTTCATTAGATGGAGCGGAAATTCTAGGTATTTTACTAACAAAGAAATTACCGTTTTCTGTTGGTGAATTTGTGATGTTTATGAATATTTTCGTCTTTTCTTGGGCGGCATTTGTGTTTGGCGTAGAACAAGCAATGTATTCTGTTATGACATACTATATTGCCTTTAAAACAATTGATACAGTTATTCAAGGTTTGGATGAAACAAAAGCAGTTATTATTGTGTCAGACCATTATGAAGAGGTATCAAATGCAATTTTACATCGACTTGGTCGTGGAACAACGAAGTTGGTTGGAAAAGGTGGCTATACAGATAAAGAAAAAGAAGTCATCTATGCAGTTATTACTCGTTTAGAGGTAACGAAGCTAAAATCGATTGTTCATGAAGTAGATGAAAATGCTTTTATTACTATAATGAATACGCAAGAAACAAAAGGTGCAAAATTTAAATCAGCAATTCACTAAAAGCAGAGAGATTTTCTCTGCTTTTTGCTATAATAGAAGGGTTGTCTAAATGAGAGGTATATTCTAGGGCAGATTGGTTTACAACTCGTAATAAGCTGTAATATAATTCAAATAGAAATAAATCGGAATCATTCTGAATTAAAATAGGTGAGGTATGATGGAATATATATTAGAAATCAAGAATTTAACCTTTCGTTATGAAGAGCGAAATGTGTTAGAGAACATTCAATTACAAGTTCCTAAAGGAGCTTTTTTAGGTTTGGTAGGACCAAATGGATCGGGGAAATCTACATTATTAAAATGTATATTAGGTATTTTAAGACCGAAACAAGGGACGATTCGGTTGTTTGGTGTCGATAGTAAAAAGTTTAAAAATTGGAATAAAGTTGGATATGTTTCACAAAAGGCAAATAGCTTTAACTCTGGATTCCCGGCAACTGTATTTGAAGTTGTTTCGATGGGACTTGTTTCTAAAAAAGGTTTGTTTCGTTTTTTATCAAAGTCTGATAAAGAAAAAGTAAGACAGGCCATCGCCAATGTTGGAATGAGTGATTTTATAAATCGGAATATTGGAGAGCTTTCCGGAGGACAACAGCAGCGCGTCTTTATTGCAAGAGCGCTTGTCAGCGATCCAGAGCTATTGATTTTGGATGAACCGACAGTAGGTGTAGACGTAAAAAACGTTGAAAGTTTTTACGAAATGCTTGCACATTTAAATAAGAAATTAGGAATTACACTTATTCTTGTGACGCATGATATTGGCGCGGTGACAGAAAAAGTGACGCATGTAGCGTGCTTAAATCAGCATCTACACTTCCATGGGAATGTAGAGACATTCCGAGAGTTAGAAGATGCTGAAATGTCGTTATTATATGGTCATCATGTTCATCGTTTAGAGCATGATCACGAGCATCACGGGGGGATACGATGATACAGGATTTTTTGCAATATGACTTTTTACGAAATTCTTTATATGCTGGAATTTTAATTGGAATTGTTGCCCCGCTGCTAGGTGTTTTTGTTGTAATTCGTCGTTTATCGTTCATTGCTGATGCGTTAAGTCATGTTACGTTGTCAGGTATTGCAGCGAGTTTATTACTAGAAAAAACAGTATTTACCGGTGGCTTTTTAAATCCATTATATATGGGAATGGTATTTTCTATTGGCGGTGCCTTACTTATTGAAAAATTAAGAACGGTATATAAACATTATCAAGAATTAGCAGTTCCAATTATTTTATCAGCTGGTATTGGAATCGGTGTTGTGTTCATTTCGCTTGCGAATGGGTTTAATACAGATTTATTTAGCTATTTGTTTGGTAGTGTGAGCGCGGTAACAAGCGGAGATTTACTCATTATTGGATTAGTTGCTATTGTTGTGGTCGTTGTTATCATTTTATTATACAAAGAACTGTTCTTATTATCTTTTGATGAAGAATATGCTGTAGCAACAGGTTTGCGTGCAAAATGGATTCACTTTATTTTTGTTATTTTAGTTGCACTTGTGATTGCGGTTTCGATGCGTGTGGTCGGTATTCTTCTCGTTTCATCGTTAATGACATTACCGGTTGCAGCGAGTATTCGCATTGCAAAAGGATTTAAGCAAACAATTTTCTACTCTATTGTATTTGGGGAAATTTCGGTAATCGGAGGTATGTTGGCTTCTTATCAGCTTAACCTAGCTCCAGGTGGTACAATTGTTGTGTTAGCAGTTCTTATTTTAATTGGTGCAATCTTATGGGAGAAGAAAAAAACTGCGTAAAGTAGGGATGATTATGAATCTTACAGAAGCTTTACACCTTATGAAAGAAAAGGGCTATAAACATACCGGAAAAAGAGAAGAGATGCTTCGACTGTTTGCAACTCACAATAAATATTTAACAGCCAGAGATGTTTTAGCTAATATGAAAGATGATTATCCGGGATTAAGCTTTGATACCATTTATCGTAATTTAACTTTATTTGTGGAAATTGGTATTTTGGAACAGACTGAATTAAATGGTGAAAAGCATTTTCGCTTCAAATGTTCTACTACAGAACACCATCATCATTTCATTTGTTTAGATTGCGGAGGAACGAAGGAAATTACATCGTGTCCAATGGAATTAATGAATAAAGATTTTAAAGGATTTGAAGTAACAGGGCATAAGTTTGAAATATATGGACGTTGTCCGAAATGTGCACAATAAAAAAGCTTGTCAGTTTTGAAACTGACAAGCTTTTTTAGTAGAATTTTTTCGCCTTATTTTTCTTGTTTTGCTGCATATTCTGCTGCAATTTTATCAATTTCTTTTTTTAATTCTTCTACCATTGTTTCTTCTGGTACTTTACGTACAATTTCACCTTTACGGAAAAGCAGACCTTCTCCGCGTGCTCCGGCAATCCCGATGTCAGCTTCACGTGCTTCACCAGGACCATTTACTGCACAGCCAAGTACCGCAACTTTAATCGGTGCTTTAATTTTTGAAATATATTCTTCTACTTCATTTGCGATGCTAATTAAGTCAATTTCAATACGTCCACAAGTCGGACAAGAGATCAATGTAGCAGCGTTAGAAGCAAGACCAAATGATTTTAATAGTTCGCGCGCAACTTTTACTTCTTCAACTGGGTCTGCACTTAATGAAATACGTAGTGTGTTACCAATGCCTTTGCTTAAGATAGCTCCAAGACCGGCTGCACTTTTGACAGTTCCAGCAAATAAAGTTCCAGATTCCGTAATACCGAGGTGTAATGGATAATCAAAAGCACGTGAAGCTTTTTCGTATGCTTCAATTGCTAAGTTCACATCAGACGCTTTCATCGATACGATGATATCGTGAAAATCTAAATCCTCTAAAATTTTAATGTGATGCAATGCGCTTTCTACCATGCCATCTGCTGTTGGATATCCGTATTTTTCTAAAATATGACGTTCTAATGAACCTGCATTTACACCGATGCGAATTGGAATACCGCGTTCTTTTGCAGCATTTACAACTGCTTCAACTTTATGACGGCGACCGATATTTCCTGGATTGATACGAACTTTGTCAATACCGCCTTCAATTGCTTTTAATGCGAGACGATAGTCGAAGTGAATATCAGCAACAAGAGGGATATTAATTTGTTTTTTAATATCAGCAATTGCATCTGCAGCGCGTTCATCTGGAACTGCTACACGAACAATTTGACAACCTGCTTCTTCTAAACGTTTAATTTCGGCAACTGTTGCTTCTACATCATGCGTTTTTGTTGTTGTCATACTTTGTATAATTAATTCATTATTACCGCCAATTGTTAAATTTCCAACTTTAACAGGACGTGTTTTTGTACGATGAGTTATTTCATTCACGAATAGATCGCTCTCCTTATAAAAGAAGTTTCTTATTTTGTAGACAAATACAATTCATATTATATGCAGTATTTATCTAGTGAAGCCAAATGTCTAGTTTCACTTTTTCTATTGTATCAGCGCTTTGCTGCAGTTGACAAGAATTATGTAATGCTATTTATCCTGCTATTCGTGGGCAGTAAGATCTCCCACCTCAAGATTCAAAGAGAAACGAGGAAGGTAGGTGGGGGGGATAACTGCCCGTAAAAGCCCGATTGGTGAGAGCTTTCCATCAGTGGGGAATGGAAAACCCCCTCACTGATGGAAGTTTCACTTTATTATGGATAGAGAGGGAATTTGTATTTTTTTCCGATCTGTATTTTTGCAGGAGATTCATTTTGGTTTAATCCTTTAAAATCTGTAACAACCTTTTCAATAGAAGGAATTTTTTTTTTGTTAATTTCTTCTGTAATGGATAGAACGGTATCACCTGTTTTTACTTCAATGATTTTATATTTTGCTGATAATATATTTTCTTTTTGGTCGTTCTTTGAAGCTTTAGCTGAAGTTTCTTTTGTTTTGGAATATGTATGAAGCAACGGCAAAGTGCCGATTGTAATATCGTAGTACAAAATGTAACCGAGGACAAGCAACAATAAGATGCCGCCAAGTCTTTTCATATTTCTCACTCCTTTGTAGAAAAATATATGCTTGTCCAAAAAAAAAATGCCTTGAAGGCATTTTTTAAAGTGAATTTTTTTCTTTTGGCTTTGGTACTTCTTTTATTGTTAAGTAAAGTACAATTAGAACAACAGTAACAAATAAAAACAACGCACTTGGGACGTAAATTTTTAACAAGTCCATTATCATAAAGAATATAGTTGGGATTGTATAACTGTAAGCAGTTAATGTCCAAATTTGTTTGTAAGATAGCTTGCGCTGTCCGCTCATTGCAGAGCCGATAAATGCTAATAGCGTAACACCAAGGAATGTAATGAAGAGCTGGAATAAGTAAATAAATATCCCGATAACGAACATAGCAATTGGATATATGCTATCGACAAATGAAACTAATTCTTGAATATCTTTCTTTTCAAAAGTTGAATTTCCAAAGTCACTATATAGAAATGATTGTGTTTTTTGTTCTGCTGCTGAAGTCACCTTATCTTTTAAGATGAACAAACCATCTCGGTTTGGATACGCACTTGTATCCGTTGCGTTTGGATCAAATACAAAAATAAAATTTGTGTCATCTTTTACAATGGGTTTGTCGATGTCTGCATGAAGTTCACCATTTTCAATTTTAAAATCAGGCACATCTTTTTCGATAGAACGATCAACCAGACTGATACCATCTTGAATGAAACTTCCAAATAGAATTGTTTTTGGAACGGTAGCAAGTAAACATAACAACATTATGTAAAGAATCGTTTTTCCGACTTTTTGAAAACGAAAAAGTGCCATCTCTTTTGGTACATATAAACTTTTAAACAATTGCGTAAATATGGACATGAATTCACTTCCTTCTTTTAAATATACTGATTTACCACCTCATTGTAACGTACGTTTCTAAAGAATCACAAGATATATCATGCGTGATATGAAAATACAATTGACACATTTCTTTTCAATATGGTAAATTTATCTTACATTTTTATATGTAATCATACATTCCGTAGTAGTTTAACTGACTAGAACATACAAGATACCTTGGCAATTATTCGTATATATATTGTGGACCCTTAGCTCAGCTGGTTAGAGCAGACGGCTCATAACCGTCCGGTCGTAGGTTCGAGTCCTACAGGGTCCATACCCATTTCAAATATTCATACATAGCACATATGCTTCCTTATAGAAGGAAGCTTTTTTTACGAAATACATGAGCATTTCGTTTGAAAAGAAATGGGAAATTTGCTACTTTAATGTTAGCGAGGCAATACGTTAAATTTGTTTTCAGCCCTATGTAATTAGGGTAAAATGAATTTGTATGCCGAGTCATTATCGGTAAATACATACAATGGGAGGAATATAACAATGGCAAAACATGAATTACCAAATTTACCTTATGCGTATGATGCATTAGAACCTCATTTTGACAAAGAAACAATGAACATCCATCATACAAAACATCACAACACATACGTAACAAACTTAAATGCTGCATTAGAAGGACATGCTGAATTAGCAGAAAAAAGCATTGAAGAATTAGTTGCAAACTTAAACGAAGTGCCAGAAGCAATTCGCACAGCAGTACGCAATAACGGTGGTGGACATGCAAACCACTCTTTATTCTGGACAATTCTTTCTCCAAATGGCGGCGGACAGCCAGTAGGTGAACTTGCAGGCGCAATTGATGCGAAATTCGGCAGCTTCGATGCATTTAAAGAAGAGTTTGCAAAAGCAGGCGCAACTCGCTTCGGTTCTGGCTGGGCATGGCTTGTTGTAAACAATGGTGAGTTAGAAGTAACAAGCACACCAAACCAAGATACTCCATTAATGGAAGGTAAAACTCCAGTTTTAGGATTAGACGTTTGGGAGCATGCATACTACTTACATTACCAAAACCGTCGTCCTGACTACATCGGTGCATTCTGGAACGTTGTAGATTGGAACGCAGTTGAAAAACGTTACCAAGACGCAAAATAATTATACTTATAAAAGCTAGGAGATCTTTCTCCTAGCTTTTTTTGTTTTCTCACACCAGTCCGATTGGTAAGGCTAGCTGTCAATGGAGAAAAACACTCCGTTGACGGGAGTTTCACTTTACCCCGCTCAAACAGGCGGTAAGAAGCTTTACAGGGAAGAGAACCATGAACCGCCTGTAAGAGCCCGATTGGTTCAACTAACCGTCAATAGAGAAAAGCACTCCATTGACGGAAGTTTCACTTTACCCCTTCTTCTTTACATAATTGTGGCCTTCTTTGGAAGACTAGAACATGAAGTAAAGGAGAGTTCATATGAAATGGAAACATTTAATTGGCGATGTTGAGGTGAATCGTGACTTAGTATTATTACTCACAATTGGCGGGTTATATGCGTTGGCTATTTCGTTGTCGAATACGTTTGTTAATATTTATTTATGGAAACAAACGAAGGATTTTGTGAATATTGGTCTTTATAATTTAGCAAGCGTTGTTTTACAACCACTGACATTTCTTGTTGCCGGAAAATTAGCGAAACGAGTAGATCGTACGATTTTGCTCCGAATTGGTGTGACAACATTAGCTATTTTTTTTATTGTTGTATTACTAACAGGAACAAATGCTTCTCAGTATATTTTACTTATCGGTAGTTTGCTTGGAATGGGATATGGGTTTTACTGGCTCTCATTTAATTTATTAACATTTGAAATTACAGAGCCGGAGACACGGGATTTTTTTAACGGATTTCTCGGATTGCTTAGCTCATTTTCGGGCATGATTGGTCCGATTGCATCCGGATTTATCATTTCGCGTATGGAAAAGTGGAGTGGTTATACATTCGTTTTTTTTCTGTCTTTAACCTTATTTACTATTGCAGTTGTGGTCAGTTTTTTTCTCACAAAGCGTGAATGTGAAGGACGTTATGAACTTGTTGAAGTAATGAAAGAGAGAAAGAATAATAAAAACTGGGGAAGAATTACACTTGCTCACTTCTTTCAAGGTTTACGAGAAGGTACATTTATATTTGTTATTTCTGTATATGTGTACTTGGCTTCTGGAAGCGAATTAGCGCTAGGAAAATATGGACTTGTAAATTCTGCTGTTTCTTTCATTTGTTACTATTTAGTAGCACGTGTAATGAAAAAGGAATGGAGAAAAAAAGCCATTTTAATTGGTGGAATTATTTTATATGCCGTTGTATTTTTAGTTGTTTTTCATGTTACGTATACGAAATTGCTCATATATGCAGCTTGTATTGCTGTGGCGTATCCAATTCTTCTTGTTCCATACGGTTCGATGACATATGATATAATTGGCAGAGCCAAACAAGCAAAAGAGCGGCGAGTAGAATATATTGTTGTTCGTGAACTATGGTTAAACGGAGGAAGAATCTGTTCTGTTTTAAGTTTCCTACTAGCGGTTTCGTTATTTCCGGCAGAAAAAAGTTTGCCTGTTTTATTATTAATATTGGGTGCTGGACATTTACTCATCTATTTTGCAATTCGAAATGTCAAATACGGTGATGAAAAAGCGCATTGTGCAAGGCTAGACGTTGTACAAACGACTCAAAATACAACTGAAGGAGAAGGTTAACTTCTGCCCTATTTTATGTTAAAATAATAAAACGTATATGACAGTAGCGAGGACACCTGAAGAAGGTGTCCCTTTCCGCTTGTATAGCGGTTGGCAGAGGGGGTCCGTATGAGTAAGAAAAAGAAAAAGAAGAAAACCACGATTCCGTTTCGGTTAAACGTGTTGTTTTTCTGTGTGTTTTTACTGTTTTCTACAGTTATTGTCCGCTTAGGAATGGTACAGATTGTAAATGGTGAAAGTTATAAAAATGAAGTAGATAAAAAAGAAAACTTAACAGTAAGTACCCCTGTTCCACGCGGAAAGATTTTTGACAGGTACGGTCGTGCAGTTGTAGATAATACACCACTTCGAACGATTACGTATACAAGAGTGAAGGGGTCGAAACCTGAAGAACGTTTAGAAACCGCAAAACAACTTGCGAAACTGATTGATGTACCGACTGATAAGTTAACAGAACGAGATAAAAAAGATTATTGGATGCTGTTAAATCCAGAGCGGGCAAAAGAAAAAATCACGAAAAAAGATGAAGCGGATTTCAAAGCGAAAAAGATTGATGATAAGCAACTGGCACAGCGTCAACTGGACCATATTACAGAAGCAGAATTAAATGAATTAACTGCTGAGGATTTAAAGGTGTTAGCAATTAAGAGTAAAATGGACAGCGGTTATGCAATGACGCCGCAAATTATAAAAAAAGATGTTACACCTGAAGAATATGCTGTAATTAGTGAGAACTTAGAAAAGTTGCCAGGAGTAGACACTACGGTTGATTGGGATCGTAACTATGCTTATGGTGATATGTTCCGCACTGTACTTGGCGGTGTAACGAGTTCTGATGAGGGATTACCGCGAGAGAATCTAGATTACTACTTAGTTCGTGATTACGATCGTAATGATCGCGTCGGAAAAAGTTATATTGAGCAGCAATATGAAGACGCATTGCATGGTACAAAAGCAGAAGTGAAAAATATTACAGACTCAAAGGGCAACATTATTGAAACAGATTACGTATCTAAAGGAGAAAGCGGAAAGAATTTAACTCTGACTATTGATATGGAACTGCAAAAGAAGGTTGAACAAATTATTGAGGATGAAATGAAAAAAGCGAAAGCCTCAGGCTCAGCAGGTTATATGGACCGGGCGTTCGTTGTTATGATGAATCCGAAAAACGGAGAAATTTTATCAATGGCTGGTAAACAATTTGCGAATGACAATGGGCAGTCTACTCTAAAAGATTATGCACTTGGCACGATGACGAGTTCATATGAAATGGGTTCGACTGTAAAAGGGGCAACTCTTTTGACAGGATATCAAACAGGAGCTATTACGCCAGGAGAAGTAATTGTCGATGAACCACTGAACTTTAAAGGTACGAAGGTGAAAAAGTCATGGACAGGGAATGGAATGGGACCAATCGATGACTTAACTGCCCTGCAACGATCTTCAAACGTATATATGTTTAAAACGGCGATGGCAATTGCTGGTACACCATATGTGCCGGGTGGTACATTAAACGTTAAACAAAAGACTTTTGATACAATGCGTTATTACTTTAATCAATTTGGTCTTGGAGTGCCAACGGGAATAGATTTACCGAATGAGGTGTATGGAGTAAAAGGACCAGCAGGAGAACCTGGTAAGCTACTTGATTTTGCGATTGGACAGTTTGACACTTATACACCTCTGCAATTGGCACAATATGTATCAACGATTGCGAATGGCGGTTATCGCATGAAGCCGCAAATTGTAAAAGAAATTCGCAGGCCGACTTCAAAACCAGAAGATATAGGGCAAGTTGTGCAGTCGATGGAACCAGTTGTCTTAAATCGAGTAGATATGAAAGAGGATTATATTAAACACGTCCAAGATGGCTTTAAAATGGTAATGCAAACACAGAACGGAACAGGTCATACTGCTTTTGGTACTGCCACATATGATCCGGCAGGAAAAACAGGAACAGCACAGTCAGTTTATGCAGGTCCTGACCAAAAAGAAGTAAAAGCAAGGTTAGGTCAATTGCCAAATACGTATAATTTAACGATGATTGGATATGCGCCGGCATCTGATCCGGAAGTTGCATTTTCTGTTGTTGTTCCGTGGCTGTCTGATGATCACAATCCAGTCAGCAGAAATATTGCACGCCGAGTTATGGACGCATACTTTGATTTGAAAAAGCAAGAAATTAGCGGAAACGCTGGAGCATTAGAAGATACTTCAAAAACAAATCAATAAGAATAAAAATATGTAAGGTTGGCACACTATCTGTGAAGATAGTGTGCTTTTTTTTATGTGTGCCGCATATAGTGATGAAAGAAGTGTACAAGCTTATGGAATAAGACTTGTGTTTTGTAATTTAATAAATGAAATGAGATTCATCCCGTTATTCACAGATAGTAAGACTCTTCTCTCAAGATTCAGAGGAAATAAAGAAGATAGGAGGGGAAGCATTCGCTGGTAAAAGTTTGCTCAAACAGACGGTAAGCAGTAGAGCAAGGAAGAGAGATTCTAAACCGCCTGTAAGAGTCCGATTGGTTCAACTAACTGTCAATGGAGAAAACATTCCATTGACAGAAGTTTCACTTTATATACGCTACAGATGCATAATTGCTTGTTCGTTAATGTATAAAAAATGTTGATGTTTACAAAGCTTTTACAAACTGTTAAAGCCGAGTTAATAGTTCGGCATTATTGCTTGTTCGTTAGCGTATAAAGAAATGTTGATATTTACAAAACTTTTACAAACTATTAAAACCGAGTTAATAGTTCGGCATTATTCTTATATGTGTACTTCTGTTATCAGAAGGCCCCTAGGAGGAAATATTACGTGAAACGTAATAGAACATACACCATGGTTATATTATCGATATTTTTTTTATCTGCTAATGCGTTACCTATTTCTGCCGCGAATATTGTAGGGAAAGTACAAATTGATGGATCTTCTACAATTTTTCCGATTATGGAAGCAGTGGCAGAAGAGTATACGAAACGAGACCCCTCTGTAAAAATTTCCATTGGTATATCTGGAACAGGAGGAGGGTTTCATCGTTTTGGAAAAGGCGAAGTGGATATGACGAATGCTTCTAGGCCAATGAAAAAAGAAGAAGAGCAACTTGCTATGAAGCATCACATCACGTATACGCCACTTCAAATTGCGTATGATGGACTTACGCTTATTGTGAATCGTGAGAATACATGGGCAGATAATCTTACAATAGAAGAGTTACAAGCAGTATGGAGTGAAAATGAGACAACGAAAAAATGGTCACAAATTCATCCGAAATGGCCGCAGGAAACGATACAATTTTATGCACCAGGGGTAGATTCTGGTACGTACGATTATTTTCAAAATGTAGTGTTGCAAAAAAATCTCATAACAAAAACAGTTACATTATCCGAAGATGACAATGTTCTAATAAGAGGTGTTATGAGTAATAAAAACGCAATTGCGTTTGTTGGATATGCATATTATGCCGCGAATCGTGACAAAGTAAAGGCCGTAAAAATTAACGGTATTCCCCCAGCGAAAGAAACAATTCAATCTGGGGCATATAAGCCGTTGTCTAGGCCGCTCTATGTATATGTAAACAATTCTTCTATTCGAGCAAAAAAAAGTGTTGCGAATTATGCATCTTTTATGATGAAGCACGCAGGAGAGCTTGTAGAGGAGATTGGATATGTGAAGTTACCGCAATATAAATATAATCAACAACTGCAAATGTTAACAGAAATACAAAAATAATGTCAGGATGGAGAGGGGTTTTCATCTTTGGCTCGTAATGATAAGAGTCGCGTTACGGTTTCTGTTCAACATTTGATTGAAAGAAATATGGGCAAGCGAAAGAAAGCACAGCGAATCAATCAAATGGTTCCTTTCGTACTACGAATAATCGCCAGTATTTCTATTGTTACAACGATAGGAATTATTGTAACTTTAGCAAATGAAACATTTATGTTTTTTGAAAGAGTATCAATGGTTTCCTTTTTTACAGAAAAAGAATGGCTTCCTTTTTTTGAAAACCCTAAGTTTGGTATTTTACCGCTTATATATGGAACTGTGCTTGTTACTATCATTGCAATGGCTGTTGCAATTCCAATTGGATTAGGAAGTGCAATATTTTTAAGTGAATATGCTTCTAATTCAGCAAGGAAGGTATTAAAACCGGTATTAGAACTATTGGCGGGGATTCCGACAATTGTATACGGTTTTTTTGCCTTAACAGTTGTTACACCTATTTTGCAGCGCGTCGTCCCGGATTTACAGTTTTTTAATGCACTTAGTCCAGGGATTGTAATTGGTATCATGATGATTCCAACGATTGCATCTCTTAGTGAGGATGCGATGCGTGCTGTACCGAATCAGGTGCGAGAAGCTTCCTTTGCAATCGGGGCCACTCGTTTTGAAACGGCAAAGAACATTGTATTACCAGCAGCTTTTACGGGAGTTGTAGCAGCGATTGTGTTAGCCGCCTCAAGAGCAGTTGGAGAAACGATGATTGTTGTCATTGCGGGCGGTTCAACGCCAAGCTTATCATTAGACCCGACACAGTCTATTCAGACGCTAACGGCTTATATTGTGCAAGTTAGCTTAGGAGATGCTCCTTATGGAACGCTGACCTATTACAGTATGTATGCTGTCGGAGCAACGCTATTTATTTTTACATTGATCATGAATGTGATTGCGCAGTATATTATGCGTCGCTTTAAGGAGGCGACATAATATGCGTATGTTAAATGAGCGAAATATAGAAGAACATATGCCTTCTCGATTCCGGAAAGATCGTGTATGCAAGATTGCATTTCGTATAACGATGTTATTTTCAATTTGTATATTAATTTTTTTGTTGTACCAAATTTTCCGACAAGGCATAACATATATTTCATTTGATTTTTTTACTAATTTTGCATCGCGAAATCCGGAGAAAGCTGGTATTGCAGCTGCTTTATCGGGAACGATTTTATTTATGAGTGTTGTTACTCCTACTTCTTTTTTATTTGGAGTCGGAACAGCTCTTTATTTAGAATACTATGCCAAGCAATCATTGTTTACACGAATAATAAAAATCAACATTCAAACGTTGGCAGGAGTACCATCTGTTGTTTTTGGATTATTGGGGTTAACAATGTTTGTATATGGATTGCAGTTAGGTGAAAGTATATTGGCAGCAGCATTAACGATGAGTCTTCTCGTTTTGCCGACAGTTGTTGTAGCAGCTCAAGAGGCACTTCGATCTGTACCGAAATCTCTGTTAGAAGCTTCTTATGGAGTAGGAGCAACGAAGTGGCAAACAATGTCTCGTGTTGTTATTCGGGCAGCGATGCCAGGAATTTTAACAGGCTGTATTTTAGCATTATCACGAGCCATTGGAGAAGCAGCGCCATTACTTGTTATTGGGGCACTTGCTTTTGCAAACTATGTACCGCTTGATGTATTTGATAAATTTACAGTTTTACCAATTCAAATCTTTAATTGGATGAGCAGGCCGCAAGAGGAGTTTCAGCATGTAGCAGCAGCTGGGATTATTGTATTACTACTGTTGTTGCTTTTTATAAATACTTTTGCAATATGGCTACGAAATCGTAAGTAAGAAGGACATGGATGAAAGGGGAATTTCAAAATGGTATCCACAGTAGTAAATGTACAGGTGAAAAATGAAGAAAAAACTATCCCTCAGACAAAAAAAGTGGTATTTGATACGAAAAATTTAAACTTATGGTATGGAGAAGACCATGCATTAAAGGATATTAATTTAAGTATTTACGAAAATGAAGTGACAGCAATTATTGGGCCGAGTGGTTGTGGAAAATCTACGTATTTAAAAACATTAAATCGTATGGTTGAACTAGTACCAATCGTTAGGACAACAGGGGCAATTGAATATCGTAATCGTAACATTTTCGAAAAATCTTATCCTGTTGAGGAACTGCGTACACATGTTGGAATGGTATTTCAGAAGCCAAATCCATTTCCAAAATCAATTTACGAAAATGTTGTGTATGGCCCGAAGATTCATGGTATTCGCGATAAGAAAACGTTGGACGAAATTGTTGAGAAGAGTTTGCGCGGTGCGGCGATTTGGGATGAATTAAAAGATAGATTACATGATAATGCGTATGGGCTATCAGGTGGACAGCAGCAACGTTTATGTATTGCACGTTGCTTAGCAATTGAACCAGATGTCATTTTAATGGATGAACCAACATCAGCGTTAGATCCAATTTCTACATTAAAAGTGGAAGAGTTAATTCAAGAGTTAAAGAAAGATTTCAGTATCGTTATTGTTACGCATAATATGCAACAAGCAGCGCGTATTTCTGATAAAACTGCTTTCTTCTTAAGTGGAGAAGTAGTGGAATATACAGAAACGAATAAATTATTTACAACTCCAACAGACAAACGAACAGAAGATTATATTACAGGCCGATTCGGTTAATAGTGTCTGTTTGAGAGAGAAATGTATGTTCTTATCAATTGGAATAATTCGGTGAGAGCTTCATCTTATATTGGGGCACGTGTAACGAATAAAGGGGGACCAACATGGTACGCGAACAATTTCAGTATGATCTGCAAGCATTACAGCAAAAAATTATTGAACTAGGTGAATTAGCAAAACAAGCTCTTGAAATTGCAATGGAAGGATTGCGTACAAGAGATGTAGAGAAGGCGCTTGAGGTAATCGATGGTGATTATCGTATGGATAATTTGGAAGAAGAAATTAATGATTTTGCATTAATGTTGATTACGAAACAACAACCTGTTGCTAGTGATTTACGAAGAATTTTTATTTCAATTAAAACCGCAACAGATTTAGAACGTATTGCAGATCACGCAGTAAATATTGCCAAGTCGACAATCCGTCTTGGTGAAAAAGAAGTATCTGTATCATTACAAAACCTTGAAGATATGTTCAAAATTGCAATAGATATGCTGCAAAATGTGATTCAATCTTATAGAGAAGAAAACTTAACATATGCGAAAAAGATTGCTGAGATGGATGATGAAGTCGATGAACTTTATGGGAAAGCTATTCGCGAGTTTATTTCTTCTATTCCAAATCAGCCAGAGACGATTGGACAAATCACACAACTGTCGTTTATTGCACGTTATATTGAACGAGTTGCAGATCATACTACAAACATTGCGGAAAATGTTTTTTATCTTGTAAAAGGGAAGCATTATTTATTAAATGAATAAAAATTATTAAGAGAGGAATGCAGAATGTTCCTCTCTTTTTTTAGTCAAAATGTTACAAAAAAGGATTATTGTTACTTTATTATTATGGTGGTAATATGGATTATAATGCGATTGAAAGAAAGCGCTTACTTTTTGTTCATGAAAGGAAGTTGCACTTTACCCCGCTCAAACGGTTGGTAAGAGGTATAAGCAAGAAGAAGGTCAAACCACCCGTAAGAGCCCGATTGGTTCAACTAAGCTTTCATGAAAAAAAGCGTTCATGAAAGGAAGTTTCACTTTACCCCGCTCAAACGGTTGGTAAGAGGTATAAGCAAGAAGAAAATCAAACCACCCGTAAGAACCCGATTGGTTCAACTAAGCTTTCATGAAAAAAGCGTTCATGAAAAGAAGTTGCACTTTACCCCGCTCAAACGGTTGGTAAGAGGTATAAGCAAGAAGAAGGTCAAACCACCCGTAAGAGCCCGATTGGTTCAACTAACCTTTCATGAAAAAAGCGTTCATGAAAGGGAGTTTCACTTTATTCTTCTACGTGAAGAGAAAAGAGGGATGTATGGAGCCTTTGCATATTTTAATGTTGGCATGGGAATATCCCCCGATGATGGTAGGTGGCCTAGGAAGACATGTGTATGAATTATCCCGGGCTCTTGCACATAATGGACATTATGTGCATGTAGTAACTGTACACGAAGAGCATTGCACGACATATGAAAAGATACATGATGTACATGTGCACCGTGTTTCAGTTGATGATCGTGAAAAGTATCATTTTTATGAATGGATTGCTCAGTTAAACAAGTCTATGTTTGCTTATACACAGGAACTGTGTAAATGTTATAAGTTTGATGTGATTCATGCTCATGATTGGCTTGTTGCTATTTGTGCGATGGAACTGCAAAAACAGCAACATTTGTCTCTCGTTACAACCATTCATGCAACGGAACGTGGACGCAATGGTGGAATTTATACATCACTGCAATGGCAAATACATATGCATGAAAAAGAGCTAGTAAAAGAATCTAACATTGTGATTGTTTGTAGTCAGTTTATGAAAGATGAGGTTGTACGAGATTTGGAAGTAAATGGTGAACGTGTTTTTGTACATCCAAATGGGATTGACCGTCATTTCTTTCATGCTGTTACGCCTTCATTAGAAATTACGAAGCGTTATAATTTAGCAGAAAGATTGGTTATATTTTCAATTGGTCGTATTGTCAATGAGAAGGGTTTTTATACGATTATTGAAGCTGCGCCGCAGATTATTAAGCGATACCCACAGGTTATATTTATTATTGCAGGTCAAGGGCCCATGTTAGAGCAGTACCGTGCAGTTGTTCAAGGAAGAGGACTGCAACACTCTATCTTTTTTCTCGGTCATATTACAGAGGAAGAACAACGAGCTTTTCTTCAAAGGTGTGATGTATTATTAATTCCAAGCTTGTATGAACCTTTTGGGATTGTTGCATTAGAGGGGATGCTTGCAAAGAGACCAGTTTTGGTTTCGCGTGTGGGTGGCCTACAAGAGATTATTATAGATGGTGTGAATGGGTTTCAAATGAAATCAGGTTGTTCGCAAAATTTGAGTGAGAAATTAATATTTATTATAGAACAACGAGAATTTGCTCAGTGCGTGGCAAATAAAGGATATGAAGATGTTCTTGTTCACTATAGTTGGGGTGAAATTGCAAGAGCAACCGCACACACGTATGAAAAAGCAGTTCAACATCATAAATGTGGAGGTTGAATGCCAATGAAGGGGGTTATTTTAGCAGGAGGGAAAGGGACGCGTTTACGTCCGTTAACATGTAACCTTCCCAAGCCCATGTTGCCTCTACTACAAAAGCCAGTGATGGAATATAGTATTGAACTATTGAAAGAGCATGGTATTCGAGAAATTGCTATTACTGTTCAATATATGAGTTCCGTTATTCAAAATTATTTTGGTGATGGCAGTAAATGGGGAGTAAAGCTCTATTATTTTGAAGACACTCCTCCTCTTGGTACGGCGGGGAGTGTAAAACAAGCAGAGAAATTTTTAGATGAGCCATTTGTTGTGATTAGCGGAGATGCGCTAACAGATTTTCAGTTGTCAAAAGGTATTGATTTTCATAACAGTCATAATGGAATAGTTACAATGTTTGTAAAAGAAGTAGCTAATCCGTTATCGTATGGATTAGTTGTAACAAATCAGCGTCATGAAGTTATTAAATATATTGAAAAGCCAAGCTGGAACGAAGTAATTTCCAATACAGTAAACACTGGTATTTATATTATGAACCCCGAGATTTTTTCTTATATTACACCTCATACGTTTTTTGATTTTAGTCACCATGTATTTCCTTTATTAGAAAACAAAGAAGCCATGTATGGATATGTAGCGGATGGATATTGGCTTGATATTGGAACATTTGCTCAATATCGTCAGGCGCAATTTGACTTGCTTACAAAGAAAGTTCATGTACCTATTCCATATACAGAAGTGTTGCCAATGGTATGGATTGGCGAAGATGTAACAATTGAAAAAGGAACAAAGATCCACGGTCCTGCTTTTATTGGTGAAGGAACAACAATACAAACAGGAGCTGTTATTGAGCCGTATTCTATTATCGGTAAGCATAGCATGATTTCTGCATATACTCGTCTTCAAAAAAGTATTTTACTCCCCCATACGTACATAGGAAAGCAATGTGAGTTGCTTGGAACGACAGTTGGGGCAAGTACAATTATTGAAGATGGAGTTACTTTATTTGAAAAGAGTGTTGTGGCTGATCAATGTCGAATTGGACGGAATGTAGTGATCAAGGCGAAGGGAAAGGTATGGCCAGAGAAAGTGGTTGAAAACAGTACAATTATTGCTTCATCTGGAATTAGAGAGCATGAAAATATTTCGTGTTTTCTGCAGAAAAGTCGTATGTGTGGAAGAAGTAATTTAGATATTACACCGCAAGTTGTTGTGAAATTAGCAATGGCATACGGTTCTTTGCTAGAAGAAGGAGGAAATTTGCTGATTGGCAGTAGTGCACATGTAGAAGTAGAAATGTTTAAACATATTTTTTTACATGCTGTTCATACAGTGGGATTGCATACAATGGAATGCCAAGAAATAAATGAGTCTTGTTTTCGATATGCGGTCGGGCAAACAAATGTCGTTGGCGGTGTGTATTTTTATAAGGGGCAAGATGAGAAACTAGTCATTCAATTTTATAATGAAGAAGGAATGGGATTAACATATAAAAAGCAAAAAGAAATAGAAAATTTGTATATGGCGGAGTCATTTCGATATGTCGATTGTAAAAAAATCGGTAATAACGAAGTCATACATGTTTGTTCAAAAATGTATATTGAATCTGCTCTGCAATTAATAGATGTACCAGCTATAAAAAAACAAACATTCCATCTTCTTATAAATAAGTGCGATGAAATGATTCAGTCTTTGTTACTATCTTTTTTACAGAAAATTGGCTGCACAGTAACGTGGATATATGCGGCTGAGAAAAAAGAGCATATTAAGTCATTAATGAAATCAAGTCAAGCAGATATGGCTATTATGTTTCGTGAACAAGGAAATACATTTGAGTTATATGATTCTTATGGGAATATTTACAAAAACACAAATTGTGAGGAGATTGATATTCCAAATTTATTATTTGAAAAGGATGAATGTGTCTATCCATTATCATTAAAGTTAGGAGAATGTTATCTTCTTTTTTATATGCAGAATGAAAATAAGAAATTATTTCAAATGAGATGGCAGCAGGATATTTTATTTCGAATTGGTAAATTATTGGAGTTAATTGTTCTTCAAGGGAAGACACTTCCGGCAATGTTAGAGCAATATCCACCACTTTACTTATTATGTGACGAGGTAGTTTGTTCATGGAATGAGAAAGGAAAAGTGTTAGGGATGTTGCTGCGGGACATGGCACAGCGGGAGTTTGAGGTATTAGAAGGAATTAAGTTTACACATGCGGAAGAAGAGTGGTCCTATGTTGTTTCTGATGTAAATCAACCGAAATTTCTTGTGTATTCTCAAGCAAGAAATCCAGTCATAGCAAAGGAAAATATGAATACTCTTATAGAAAAAATTAGACAATATCAAAAGGTGTAGAATTTTTATTTTAAAAGTGGTATTATAGTATAGTCTGATTTAAGTTATTAGTGACTGGAGGGAAATAAGAATGCGTGTAAATATTACTCTAGCATGTACAGAATGCGGAGATCGTAACTATATCTCAAAGAAAAACAAACGTAACAACGCTGAGCGTCTTGAGCTTAAAAAATATTGCAAGCGTGACAAGAAGTCTACGTTACACCGCGAAACAAAGTAAGCAGTAGGATATTTTCCTACTGTTTCTTTTGTATATAGGGGGAATTTATGATGAAAGAAGAGAAAAAAAGATTACGAAAAGAAATATTGCAGCGTATGAATGCTTTATCGGAAGAACAGTATACGACTTTATCAGCAAAAATTGTAGATTCTTTATATAAACAACGAGAATGGATTGAGGCAAAAACAATCGGGATTACACTTTCTATGGAACGTGAAGTAAATACATATGCAATTATTGAAAAGGCATGGGAAGAAGGGAAAGCAATTGTTGTCCCAAAATGTAATCGTGAAACAAGAACAATGACATTTCGCCAAATTACGAATTTTGAACAACTGGAAACGGTTTATATGAATTTACGAGAGCCAGATCCGTCTATAACAGAAGAGGTATCAGCGGAGGAGATTGATTTACTTCTCGTGCCAGGTGTTGCGTTTACGCGAAAAGGAGAACGTGTAGGATATGGTGGAGGATATTATGATCGTTATCTTGTGAACTATAAAGAGAAAACGCTATCATTAGTTTTTGATTTTCAAATTGTCTCTCATATCCCAGTTGAGCCGTTTGATAAAACTGTACAAAAAATTATTACAGAAAAAGAAACAATCTCTATTTTGGAACTTACATAGGTCAATTATAAATTGACGATTCTTTTTCATGTTTATTATAATAAAATATGTGAACGTTTTCTTATTATGTTTTTATAGTAAGTGGACATAGAGGGTGAAAGAATGATATCTGTTTATGATATTCAACAATTATTAAAGAAATTTGGAACGATTATTTATACAGGAGACCGTGTTGCGGACTTACAATTAATGGACGATGAGCTTCGTGAATTATATAAATCACAGCTGATTGAGCCAAAAGATTATCAAACTGCCTTATTTTTATTAAAGCAGGAAATTCAAAAAGAGATAAAGTGAAACTTCCATCAGTGGGGGGGGGGCATCCCCCACTGATGGAAGCCCGCCCGATCGGGCGCATGTCAGCAGTTATTCCCCATCTATCTTCTTTGTTTCCTCAGAATCTTGAGGTGGGGTCTTACTGGCCGCGATTAACTGAAGAAATCGATGAAGGAAGGATAGTAAAATGGAAGAGAAATGGTTGGTTGGTGTTGATCTTGGTGGAACAACAATTAAGTTAGCGTTTATTAACATTTACGGTGAGTTTTTACATAAATGGGAAATCCCGACAAATATAAGTGAACAGGGAAAACATATTACACTTGATATTGCGAAGGCAATTGATAAAAAGTTAGAGGAATTAGGTAAGTTAAAAAGCAAGTTAATCGGAATTGGGATGGGTGCTCCAGGACCTGTTCATGTTGCTTCTGGAATGATTTATGAAGCAGTAAACCTAGGATGGAAAAACTATCCACTTAAAGATTTATTAGAAGTAGAAACTGGTTTGCCAGTTGTCGTTGATAATGATGCTAATATTGCAGCACTCGGAGAAATGTGGAAGGGTGCTGGAGAAGGTTCAAAGGATATTGTTTGTATGACACTTGGAACGGGTGTTGGTGGCGGTGTTATTACAAATGGTGAAATCGTACATGGTATAAGTGGGGCAGCTGGTGAAATCGGTCATATTACAGTTGTAACAGAAAATGGCTTTGCTTGTAATTGCGGGAAATCAGGATGCTTAGAAACAGTTTCTTCAGCAACTGGTATTGTACGCGTTGCGATGCAAAAAATGCAGGAAACAGATGAAGCAAGTGTACTACGTTCGATGCTAGAACAAGAAGGAAGCATTACATCGAAAAATGTATTTGATGCACTTGCACAAGGTGATGCATTAGCAGCAAAAATAGTAGACAAAGTAGCTTCTTATTTAGGGCTAGCGGTAGCAAACCTTTCTAGTACATTAAATCCAGAAAAAATTGTTATTGGTGGTGGTGTATCAAAAGCAGGTGATGCATTGCTGCAACCAATTCAACGTTACTTTGAAAGATATGCATTTTCACGTGCTGTTAAAAGTACAAAACTAGCAATTGCGACGCTTGGGAATGATGCTGGAGTAATCGGCGGTGCGTGGCTTGTGAAAAAATATATTTATGAAGCAAAATAAGGTGAATCTTTATACGCGTCGAAGACTAAGAAATGAATCATCTTTTACGTGCATGATAAGAAAAAGGAAGGGAGATCCCTTCCTTTTTGCATATGCTAGAAACCATGATGTATGTAGAGAGTTTAGACAAGACGCTTAATGTGTTGGTGGATAGCCATTGTTTATAAAGGTCATGACTGTAAACCAACCGAAAACAAGTGCAGTTGCAACGGAAAAACCTCCAGCAAGAAGGTTCTTATCTCGCAACGTTTTAAGAGAAGAGTATACACCTACCAGAGTGACTAACGCAAAAATAATAACAAGACCCATACATATCCCCCTCTACTCTCTCATTTTTGTCTGAGTTTTTGTAATATTTTTTCATTTTTATTGTACATGTTTTCTATATTGTTGTCGAGGTATCGTTTCTTTTCTTATGAGAAGAAAATGTTGTATGATGAAAATGAATGTAATGACTGGAGGAGATTAAGAGTGAATTGGATTCAAATGCCGTTAGGCCCACTTCAAACAAATGCGTATATTTTAAGTAATGATCAAAAAGAATGTATTATTTTTGATCCAGGTAGTGAAGGGGAAAAGCTTGTAAATTATGTAAAACAACAACAGTTAAAGCCATTGGCTATTTTGTTAACACACGCACATTTCGATCACATTGGTGCGGTAGATGAAGTACGTACTGCTTTTCAAATTCCGGTTTATGTTCATCAAGAGGAAGCGGATTGGCTAGAAGATGCTACTTGTAATGGCTCGCAAATTTTTATGATGAATCGTAGTATTACGGCAAAACCTGCGGACCACATCATCGAGGAAGAAGGAGTATTAACAATTGGTTCGTTTTCATTTGATATGTATGAAACACCAGGTCATTCACCAGGAAGTATTTCGTACTATTGCAAAGAAGCAAATGCTGTATTCTCCGGAGATGTTTTATTTCAAATGAGCATTGGTCGTACGGATTTACCAGGAGGCAGTTTCCAAGAATTAATCATGAGTATTGAAGAGAAGTTATTTGTACTGCCGGATGATACAAAAGTGTTATGTGGACATGGCCCAGAAACAACAATTGGTTTTGAAAAAGAAAATAATCCATTTTTACAATAAGGGGTACGAGAATGGAACACGTTCTAAAACAAGCAATGAAAAAAGAAATAGACCAGTCTATTTCTTATAGTACATATATGAGCCTTGCATTATATGACGTAAACAATGGCTATTATATGAAAGAACGTGAAAAAATCGGAAGGCAAGGAGATTTTTTTACAAGTAGTAATGTGTCTTCTGTTTATGCAAAAACATTTGCTCGTTTTTTTATTCAGCTTGTGAAATCAGGAGTTGTTTCACCGCATATATGTGAAATTGGTGGGGGAACGGGAAGATTTGCGTATGACATGTTACAAGAGTGGCAAACGATATCTCCTGATACGTTTGAAAATATGCAATACTCAATTATAGAGGTGAGTCCGTTTCATAGAGAGTTACAGAAACAACAACTTATTTCTTTTTCAAATGTTTCGCAATATGCATCCTATGAGGAGCTAGGAGCTTCCTTTACAGGAATTGTTTTTTCAAATGAGTTGTTTGATGCGTTTCCTGTAGAAGTGATAGAGAAACGAGAAAGAATGTTATATGAAGTACGTGTAAAGTATAACAGTGAAGGTAGACTTGTTGAAGTATTGCGACCGTTGGATAGTAACAATATTATAAAGTATTTGCAAAGACATCAAATTTCACTGTATGAAGGACAACGATTTGAAGTACCGTTACAAATGAATGATTATGTTAAACAGCTGGCAAGTTGGCTGCAGGAAGGATTGCTTATAACGATAGATTATGGTTATACGAATGAAGAATGGGCGCATCCAGCTCATCGTGAGGGAAGCATGCGAAGCTATTATAGGCATCAAATGATTCGGGATCCTCTTCAATTTCCAGGAGAGATGGATATAACAACTCATATTCATTGGGATGTATTGAAGACGGTTGGAAAAGAGAATGGATTGCAAACAGTATGGCATACGAAACAAAGGGAATTTTTACTAGCTGCAGGTATTTTAGAACAGCTTGTAAATCACCAAGATCGTAATCCGTTTTCTGATAAACAAAAGAAAAACCGAGCGATTCGTTCAATGATTTTACAAGGTGGCATGGGAGATGCTTTTGAAGTTGTCATTCAGCAAAAAGGGATTCCGTGTTTAAACCTAGAGCGTTATCTACATATTTTTTCATAAAACAAGCGCAGAGTAAAACTCTGCGCTTGTTTTGTAGGTTAATACGACGTTTTGTTTAGGATTATGTAGTATTTTTATATTTTCCCTCATGATATATATTTATATTAAAGATATGAGATCAAAAATATACAATACGTCCTATTTTTATTTGAATACCCTTAACCTAGTAATACGCGAACTAATTGAATAATCGTTTCATTTTCTACTTTGTAGTAAATTTCTAGCCCTTTTCTTTCACTTGAAACAATTTTAGCGCTTTTTAATTTTGCTAAATGTTGAGAAATTGTAGATTGGGGCATGTTTAAACCTGTATACATTGTAGAAACGTTACTTGGTCCTCGTTCAATCAATCCTTTTACAATACATAAACGAACTGGATGAGCAAGTACCTTCAATAATTCTGCATTGTTTTCATACAATTCTAATTCCTTTTGAAAGGTTTCTAACATATTCTTTTCCACCTCCATGCGTGCTGTTATACCATAATATACATTACAAAATTTTAAAGCAAAGAAAACAGTTGTTGCAAAAAAAATGCTCTAAAGTAAAGAAATTGTAAGAAAAGAGAACATGGTGTAAATAAATTAGATAATTTTGGACGTTTTTCCAACGAGATAAATCAAAGTTTGTAAATTGAAATAAGAGATATTTTCGTTCTTAAATAAAAAAAATTCCATTTATATCATAATTTTACCATATTTTATTTTTCTTTCAACAATATAAAATAAAATTTTTAGAATAATTAGAAAAGGAATCGTATATATCAATCTAGAAATTAGTACGGATGAAAGAGGGGATAGTCATGAGAATGGAATTTTTAGGAACTGGTGGTGCTACGCCAACTCCAAGACCAGGTAGCTGTAGAAAAGTAAGTAAAGAGGCTAGAGAAAAGGGTTTACCATATAGCAGAATGGGTCCAAGTGTTTTTATTCACGATCTTCATTTATTAATTGATACACCAGAGGAAATACGATTGCAATTAGAGCGATCTAACATTTCAAAAGTAGAGGCTGGGATTTACTCACATTGGCATCCTGATCATACGATGGGCAGGAGAATTTGGGAAACGATGGCGTTTGAAACGAATAAATCTTGCGCTACTACTGTGTATGTACCAGAGCAAGTAGCAGAAGATATGAAACAATTTTTAGGATCATGGGATCATCTGCAATTTATGCAGCAGCAAGGATGGATTGATTTAATTGTGTTACGTGATGGACAATCTTTCATAAAAAATAATGTGAAAGTTACTCCGTTTCGTTTACATGAACAATACGTGTATGCATTTTTATTAGAAGAAAAAGAAAAGCGAGTATTGATTGCAATGGATGAATTATATAGATGGGAACCACCTGCTCATCTAATTGGTAATTTAGATGTAGCTATTTTGCCGATGGGAATCGTCGAGTTTGATTGGAGGACGAAAGAGCAAATAAGAGATCGCACTTTTATTGAACGCATACGCGAGGCGACGCTTGAAGATACACTAGAAGTAGCGAAGCAATTACAAGCAAAACATACAATTATTACGCACATTGAAGAAGTAGATAACCTTGGATATGATGAACTGAAAGAAATCGAAGCTGAATTGCGAACAGAAGGTATGAATATAACATTTGCTTACGATACGATGAAAATCGATGTGTAGAGGTGCAAAATACATGGGTACATCAAAAGGAAATCTCTATGGAAACTTATTTTACTGGTGATGGGAGAGAAAATATGATGTCACTTCCAATTCTAAAAGCTAATAATCAAGATGTGAGCGTTATTTTAAAGCATTCTGCAGCTGGGGTATATGAAAGTACTGGTAATACAGTTAACCCTCCGGAAGAAAAGGTATATGCAATGTTTACCGCTATACTGGAAAAAGGGGGATATTATCTAGTAGCCAAAGAAGAGGATCAAATACAAGGATGGATTCTTCTTGGTCAAAATAGAGATTACTCTACAGATGCAATCCATGGATTTATTTATGATATATTTGTCTTACCTGAATATCGTGGAAAAGGACTATCTAAGATGCTTATCCAGCACGGAATTGAGGAATTAAAATTAAAGGGTTATGAAGAAATAGGTTTAAATGTATTTGCATCGAATACGGCGAAAGAATTATATAAAAGATTAGGGTTTAAAGAAACTCAAATTTTAATGAAATTATCCGTTTAATAGATTTAAAGCTAGATGAATTTTCTTCATCTAGCTCTCTTATTTCTCCTAACGGAAAGTGTTTGTTTTGAGTCTATAATTATTTTCTACCTATAAATCGCTTCTATGCATGACCAGATTTAACCTTTTTTAAGAGATAACGACCTCTTCTACATACGTAAGTGCATGCTCAAAGTCCGCAATTAAATCGTCTACGTTTTCTAATCCAACCGATAAACGCAGTAGTGCATTTGAAATCCCTCGTTTTTCACGTTCTTCTTGTGGCATGGCAGCGTGTGACATTTTGGCTGGATACGAAAGAATCGATTCAACTGCTCCTAAACTAACTGCAAATACAGGAAGCTGAATATGTGCTAGAAATTGTCGTAATGCATGTTCAGATTCTAATGTAAAGGAAAGGACAGCTCCTGCTGACTTTGCCTGAGTGTTCTGCGTTTCATATCCGGCGTGAGACGGTAATCCAGGATAATAGATATCTTTAATTTTTGGATGTCTTTGTAAATAAAAGGCGATTTTTTCAGTGCTTCGTGAAGAGTGCTCTAAGCGAACGCTTAATGTTTTTAAGCCGCGAAGGACGAGGGAACAATCTTGCGGTCCTAATATGGCACCAAAAGAATTTTGTAAAAAACCAATTTTTTTTGCAAGTTCTTCATCTTTTGCTACTGCCAACCCTGCGGTAACATCGCTATGACCGGCAATAAATTTTGTTGCACTATGGAGAACGATATCAGCCCCAAGAGCTAATGGTTTTTGAAATAACGGTGTTAAAAATGTATTATCAACAAAAGTGAGCGCTCCAACAGATTTTGCAAGCTCACAAACGGCTCTAATATCTGTAACTTTTAATAATGGATTTGATGGTGTCTCAACATAAAAAACTTTTGTATTCGGCTGAATATTTCGTTCTACTTCTTCTAAATTTGTCATGTCAACGAATGTGTAGGAAACGCCGTAACGAGAGAGAACTTCAGTTACAATTCGATACGTACCTCCATATACGTCTTCAGAAATAAGGACATGATCTCCTTGTGATAAAAGAAGAAAAGTTGTTGAAATAGCAGCCATGCCAGATGAGAAGGCA
Source organism: Bacillus sp. CGMCC 1.60114 (assembly GCF_042676365.1). Classification (NCBI taxonomy): domain Bacteria; kingdom Bacillati; phylum Bacillota; class Bacilli; order Caryophanales; family Bacillaceae; genus Bacillus; species Bacillus sp. CGMCC 1.60114. The sequence goes on along the minus strand of NZ_JBHTHG010000007.1, from coordinate 86,363 downwards.
AACCCTTTGCTCCCACCTTCTAGTAAAGCAATCATTTCCTCAAGAGCTTCGCGCGTTGGATTTCCCGAACGACTATAATCATATTTTCCAAATGCATCTACATCAAACTGATGAAATGTAGATGTATTATAAACAGGAACATTTACAGCACCTGTTTGTTTGTCATGTTTAAAACGATTATGAAGTAAAAGCGTATCTAGGGAATAACTCATATTCTCACTCCTTCTTTTACTTGTTTGAGTGCTTGCTGTAAGTCTTGAATTAAATCATCTTGATTCTCAATTCCTACAGAGAAGCGGAGCAGACGATTACAAACACCGCGGGCAGTGCGAATCTTTTCTGGTATATCGGCATGCGTTTGTGTTGCTGGGTATGTAATGAAGCTTTCTACGCCGCCCAAACTTTCTGCGAACGTAATAAGAGAAAGAGATTGTAAGAATGGATCAATCCACGTTTCCTCTCGCAGTTTAAAAGAGATCATCCCACCTTTTCCTGGATAAAAAACATCGGTTATTGTTTCTTCTCCCTGTAAGTAAGCAACAATTGCTTTTGCGTTTTCTTCATGCTGCTTCATACGCAGTGCTAATGTTTTCATACCGCGTATTAAAAGCCAAGAATCAAATGGGCTTAACACAGCTCCAGATGCATTATGATAGTGAGCGAGTTCCTCGCATAACTTTGCCCCTTTAGCAACGACAAGTCCGCTTAATACATCGTTATGACCACCTAAATATTTTGTAGCACTATGCAGGACAATATCAGCACCTTTTGTTAATGGCTGTTGTAAATATGGTGTGTAGAATGTGTTATCAACAATAAGAAGTAAATTGTGACGTTTTGCAATGGTAGCAACTGCTGCGATGTCCGTTACTTGCATAAGTGGATTTGTTGGTGTTTCTATGAAAATTGCTTTTGTCCTTGGTGAAATTGCTTTTTCAATTTCTTGTATATGCTGTGTATCTACGTATCTACATCGAACATCCCATTTTTGTTCGTGCTCTGTAAATAAACGATATGTTCCGCCATATAAATCTTCAGATACAATAAGTTCGTCACCAGACCGGAATAGTGAAAGGACAAGAAGAACAGCCGCCATTCCTGAGCTACAGGCATAGCCTTGTTCGCCTTGTTCTAAGTCAGCGATTGCACGCTCTAATAGAAGACGTGTTGGGTTTCCAGTTCGGGAATAATCAAACCCTGTTGACTTTCCAATTCCTTCGTGACGATACGCAGTGGAGAAGTAAACGGGGGGATTTACTGTTCCTGTTGTTGTTTCACTGCGATTTCCAATTTGGGCAAGCTTCGTTTCAATTGTAGACATAATAGAATTCCTCCCTAATACAAAATAAAAAAGCCTTCTAAGAAGAAGGCTCATATGTGACGAATATAGTCTTCTTCTTATCTGTCAAATCAGTTCTGAATTTGCTGGAATTAGCACCTTATTAACAAATAAAAAATTTGTTAATGGTTGCTGAGGCGTCAATGGGCCAGTCCCTCGACCTCTCTCGATAAGAAAGTAAAATATAAAGTTTTTTATTATGTTTTTTACTTTACAACAAATTCAGAAAGAAACGCAACTATATTTTGAATAATTTTATTTTTCTTTATTTTCGTTGACTTTATTATTTCAACATGCTAAATTAATGAAAAAATTAACAAAGATTGTTAATGAGTGAACGGATGATGTTTACTTTGGCATTCACAATAGAATGAAACTCTTATCAAGAGTGGTGGAGGGAAAGGCCCTGTGAAACCCGGCAACCTTCAAACAACATGTTTGAGACGGTGCTAAGACCTGCAGAACAAATTGTTCTGAATGATAAGAGGAGGATGAAATGCTGTCCCCCTCTTCATTGAGAAGAGGGGGTTTTTATATTGAAAGGAAGAGAGGGAGATATGTGAAATTACTAGATTTATTGCAAAGAGGAATTGTCATTGGAGACGGGGCAATGGGAACATTGTTGCACTCTCATGGTTTACAAAGCTGCTTTGAAGAATTGAATTTATCTGAGCCGGAGCGGATTATTTCAATTCATAAACAATATGTTGCAGCTGGGGCAGATGTCATTCAAACAAATACATACGGAGCAAATGAAGGAAAACTTCGCATGTATGGATTAGAGGATCGCGTAAGGAAAATTAATCGTGCCGCTGTAAGGCATGCAAAAGCAGCAGCGACAGAAAAGAATGCAATTGTTGGAACAATTGGTGGGATGAAACACATTGGAGCAGTTACAACGAATGATATGGAACGAGAATTTATGCTTTTAGAGCAAGCAAATGCCCTGCTAGAAGAAAATGTTGATGGGCTATTATTAGAAACCTTTTATGATGAATTTGAATTGCTTCATGCAGTGAAAGTATTACGAAAGCAAACAAATATTCCTCTTATTGCACAGCTTGCTCTTCACTCAGCTGGTACAACTCAAAATGGAAATAACGTAGATGATGTATTGAAGCGTCTTATAGAGTACGGTGCAAATGTGGTTGGATTAAATTGTCAGTTAGGACCGCTTCATATGATTGAATCTTTTAAAACGATTGCAATTCCTGAATATGGCTATTTATCTGCGTATCCAAATGCCGGTCTTCCAAAATATGTAGAAGGTCGTTATGTATATGAAGGAAGCCCTGCTTATTTTGAAGAGATGGCGCCGGAATTTATTAAGCAAGGAGTTAGGTTACTTGGTGGTTGCTGCGGTACAACCCCTGCCCATATCGAAGCGATGAAGCGAGCACTTGAAAATAAGAGTCCTGTAACAGTTAAAGAAGTTGTAAAGTGTGCAGAAGTAATAGAAACGAAGCGTGTAAATACAGTGGATCGAATTACATTAGCAGAAAAAGCGAGGAAAAAAACAACAGTGATTGTTGAACTTGATCCGCCAAAAACATTGGATACACAAAGGTTTTTTGAAGGAGCAAAAGCGTTGAAGCGTGCGGGAGCAGATGCGATTACGTTAGCAGATAACTCCTTAGCATCACCTCGTGTATCAAATATGGCAATGGGTGCGTTATTAACAAAACATGATATTCCTGTATTGACTCATTTAACGTGCCGTGATCATAATGTGATCGGGCTGCAGTCCCATTTACTTGGATTAGCAGCGCTCGGTATGGAGGAAGTATTGGCATTAACAGGAGATCCAGCCCGCGTTGGTGATTTTCCGGGTGCAACATCTGTATATGATCTTTCCTCTGTAGAGCTCATTAAAATGATTAAAGAAATGAACAATGGGCGCTCTATTTTAGGGAAAACAATTGGAGTAGCTACCCATTTTTCAGTCGGCGGAGCTTTTAATCCGAATGTAAGACATATAGAAGCAGCTGTAAAACGAATGGAGAAAAAAATTACAGCTGGTGCTGAGTATTTTTTAACGCAGCCTATTTATGATGCGGCAGTCATTCGAAAAGTATATGAAGCAACGAAGCATATCGAACAGCCAATTTTTATTGGTATTATGCCACTTGTAAGTAAACGAAATGCAGATTTTCTACATTTTGAAGTGCCGGGTATAATTCTTCCAGAAGAAGTGAGAAGGCGTATGGACGGGCATAGAACATCAGAAGAAGCAGTGGCAGAAGGAATTCGTATATCTCAAGAGTTAATTGATGTTGCGATGGAATTATTTAATGGTATTTATTTAATTACACCATTTTTAAAGTACGAAGTGACAGAAGCACTTGTTAAGTATATTCAAGCGAAGAAAGAGCAGAAAGAAGGAATGAATGTATGAGACCAATCGAGGAAAGATTGCAGCAAGAAATTTTAATTTTAGATGGTGCGATGGGGACGATGATTCAACAAGAAGACCTTTCGGCTGCAGATTTTGGCGGAGAAGAATATGAAGGCTGTAATGAATATTTAGTAAAAACACGCCCAGATGTTATTTTACATATTCATAAAGAGTATATCGAAGCAGGAGCAGATATTATTGAAACAAATACATTTGGTGCAACGAACATTGTACTAAGTGATTATACTCTCTCTCACTTAGATGAGGAGTTAAATGAAAAGGCAGCTCAATTAGCGAAACAAGCTGTAATAGAGAGCGGCAAAGAAGTATATGTGGCAGGCGCAATGGGCCCAACGACAAAAGCGATTAGTGTTACGGGTGGGGTGACGTTTGAAGAGCTTATTGAGGCATATACAAGACAGGCGCGCGGGTTACTGCGTGGTGATGTAGATTTGTTACTTGTGGAAACAAGTCAGGACATGCGTAATGTAAAAGCAGCCTGTTTAGGAATCGAAAAGGCATTTGTTGAAGTAAATAAAAGAGTTCCTCTTATGATTTCTGGAACAATTGAACCGATGGGAACGACGTTAGCTGGACAAACAATTGAGGCATTTTACTTATCGGTAGAGCATATGAATCCATTATCAGTAGGGCTAAACTGCGCAACAGGACCAGAATTTATGAGAGAACATATTCGTTCACTCGCAGAGTTATCGGAGTGTTATATTTCTTGTTATCCAAATGCTGGGCTCCCAGATGAAGATGGTCATTATCATGAATCGCCGCATTCTCTTGCATATAAAGTGAAGCAGTTTGCAGAAGAAGGTTGGGTCAACATTGTTGGTGGTTGTTGCGGAACGACGCCAGCACATATTCGTGCGATGAAAGAGGCATTGTTATCATTTCAGCCGCGTGTGAAGCAAGAAAGAAAAGGACATGGAATTAGTGGGCTCGAAGCGTTGCAATATGAAGATGCAATGCGTCCACTATTCGTTGGGGAGCGGACGAATGTAATTGGTTCACGGAAATTTAAACGTCTTGTTGCAGAAGGGAATTTTGAAGAAGCAGCAGAAGTAGCAAGGGCGCAAGTAAAGAAAAATGCCCATATTATCGATATTTGCATGGCAGATCCAGACCGTGATGAAATAGAAGATATGGAGAATTTCCTGCAATCTGTGACGAAAGTATTAAAGGTGCCAATTATGATCGATTCGACAGATGAGCAAGTGATGGCGAGAGCTCTTACTTATTTGCAAGGAAAAGGAGTGATTAACTCCATTAACTTAGAAAATGGAGAAGAACGGTTTGAAAAGGTGATTCCACTTATTAACCAATACGGAGCTGCTATTGTTGTTGGAACAATTGATGAAGTTGGTATGGCGGTAACGGCCAAGCGGAAGCTAGAAATTGCCAAAAGAAGTTATGAGCTATTAACAACGAAATACGGGGTACGTCCATCTGATATTATTTTTGATGCCCTTGTATTCCCTGTTGGAACAGGTGATGAAGAATATATCGGTTCAGCTGCGGCAACAATTGAAGGCATTCGGCTTATAAAAGAAGCAATGCCGGAGTGCTTAACGATATTAGGTGTAAGTAATATTTCGTTTGGTTTACCACCGGCAGGACGCGAAGTATTAAATTCAGTCTTTTTATATCATGCCACAAAGGCAGGTTTAGATTATGCAATTGTTAATACCGAAAAACTAGAGCGTTATGCCTCTATTTCTGAGGAAGAAAAAGCGTTAGCAAACGCTCTCTTGTTTGAAACAACGAAAGAAACATTAGAGAAGTTTACAAACTTTTATCGAAATGTGAAGCAAAAAGAAGTCGTAGCAGCTGAAACGTTAACGCTTGATGAGCGTTTATCTCATTATATAGTTGAAGGGACGAAGCAAGGATTACACGATGACTTGCAAGCTGCGCTTGCTGAAGGAAGAAAGCCGCTTGACATTATTAATGGGCCGCTTATGGCAGGAATGGATGAAGTAGGACGTTTATTTAATAACAATGAGCTGATTGTTGCAGAAGTGTTGCAAAGTGCGGAAAGCATGAAAGCAGCGGTTGCTTATTTAGAGCCGTATATGGAGACAAATGATAGTGCCAAAAAAGGGAAAGTATTGCTTGCTACAGTAAAAGGGGATGTACATGATATCGGTAAAAATTTAGTGGAAATTATTTTATCGAATAATGGATATGATATTGTGAACCTCGGTATTAATGTGCGATCTGACCGCATTATTCAAGAGGTAAAAGAACAAAAACCTGATATTATTGGATTATCAGGATTACTTGTTAAATCTGCACAGCAGATGGTGACAACAGCAGAAGATTTAAAAGCAGCAAATATTGATCTTCCCATCGTTGTAGGCGGAGCTGCGCTGACACGGAAATTTACAGAAACGCGCATTTCCCCTTCTTATCAAGGGCTTGTCTTATACGCAAGCGATGCGATGACGGGCTTAGATCTTATCAATCGCCTGCAACATGAAGAGGAACGAGAAAAGATGCGTGAGGAAAAAGCAAAGCGTCACTTACATGTTGTTGCAAAAGAAGAGAAAAAAGTAGTAGAGGTACCAGTACAGATTGAAAGATTACCTGCAGTGCCAGTGATCATACCAGATTCTACAAAACGTGTCGTTCTCCGGGATTTTCCAGTAGCACATCTTGCTCCTTTTTTAAATCGACAAATGTTACTTGGGCATCACTTAGGTTTAAAAGGGAATGTAAAAAAATTGCTGCAAGAAGGAGACAGAAGGGCACATGAACTGAATGACTTAATCGATGAATTGCTTCGTGAAGGAGAATCGTGGCTGCGTCCGAGCGCTGTATATCAATTCTTTCCTGCACAAAGTGAAAACCAAGATATCTTAATTTATGACCCGGAAGATCGGACTCGTGTATTAGAACGTTTTACATTCCCAAGACAAGGAAAAGCACCACACCGCACATTAGGCGATTATTTACGCCCGGTTGGAGATGAAATGGATTATGTTGCTTTTCTAGCTGTAACAGTTGGTAAAGGCGTGCGCGCTGTAGCAGAAAAGTGGAAAGAGCAAGGCGATTATTTGCGCAGCCATGCAATTCAGTCGCTTGCGCTTGAACTTGCAGAAGGCTTAGCGGAAAAAACGCATATGCTCATACGTGATCGCTGGGGGTTTCCAGATTCACCAAACATAACGATGGAAGAGCGGTTCCGCACAAAATATCAAGGAATTCGCGTTTCTTTTGGTTACCCTGCATGTCCGGAACTTGCTGATCAAGAAAAGTTATTCCGCCTCATTCACCCAGAAGAAATTGAAATTTCCTTAACGGAAGGGTTTATGATGGAACCAGAGGCTTCCGTTACAGCGATGGTGTTTGCTCATCCAGAAGCGCGTTATTTCAGTGTGTTATAATCTAAAGTAAAACTTCTATAAAAGGAGACTTACTGTGAAGACGATTATATTTACAGGCGGAGGTTCTGCAGGTCATGTTACACCTAATTTAGCGCTTATACCGCATTTTCAAAAGAGTGGATGGAACGTGTGCTATATTGGTTCGCACAATGGAATCGAAAAGACTATCATTGAAAAAGAAGGGATTCCTTATTATGGTGTAGCAAGCGGAAAGCTTCGTCGTTATTTCGATTTAAAAAATATAAAAGACCCCTTTCTTGTGATGAAAGGGGTTATGGATGCGTATGTACTCATTCGGAAATTAAAACCAGATGTTATTTTTTCAAAAGGTGGCTTCGTATCTGTACCAGTCGTAATTGGTGCATGGTTAAATCGTGTTCCTGTTTTTTTACATGAGTCTGATATGACACCGGGGCTTGCAAATAAAATTGCTCTTCGCTTTGCTTCAAAAATATTTGTTACGTTTGAAGAAGCAAAAAAACATTTACCAAAAGAAAAAACAGTCTATACTGGTTCACCTGTGCGAGAAGAGGTGTTGCAAGGGAGTCGAAACAAAGGACTGCAGTTTTTACGTTTTACTGCATCAAAGCCGGTTATTACAGTTATGGGAGGCAGCTTAGGAGCAAGGCGCATTAATGAAGCAGTGCGCGGTGCATTGCCGAATCTTCTTCAAACGTATCAAATTGTTCATTTGTGCGGGAAAGGAAATCTTGACGAAAACCTTGAAGGTACGCCCGGATATAAGCAGTTTGAATATGTTCATGATGAACTGCCAGACATATTAGCGGCGACAGATATTGTCGTTTCTCGTGCAGGTTCCAATGCAATCTTTGAATTTCTAACATTGCAAAAGCCGATGTTATTAATTCCTCTTCCGAAATCTTCGAGCCGAGGCGATCAAATTTTAAATGCACAGTCGTTTGAAAAACAAGGATACGGCCGCGTGTTATTTGAAGAAGATTTAACAGAAACACTACTTGTTGAATATGTAGAAGAGTTGTACAAAAAACGTTTACAGTATAAAAGATCTATGCAGCAGTATAACGGACAAGAAGCGTTGCAAACGATTATTGATTATGTAACGAAAGCATGATTTCTATGAAATCATGCTTTTTAAATAGAGATAACAGCATACTTTATGTTACAATAACATAGATTTGACAGGAGAATTCTAATTGTTGATGCGTGAAAATACGGATGAGATTAGGAGTGACTATGTTGGGGCTAAGTCTCTATGAAAACATTGCTCTAGTTGTTTGTTTAGTATTGTATATTGGTAGTATCATAGTTTATATGGGACGGAATTTTTCACAAGAACGTAAACTAGAAAAATCAGAAATTACAGCTGAATTAGATATGTTAAATGATAAAAGCAATAAAAAAGTAAAAAAAGAGTTATAGTTGTGAACGTCCTCTTTTTTCATGCATATAAAGGGTTTCCTGTCTATGTATTACACAATAAGGAGAGAAGTAGAATGAAATTTTACATTGCTTCAACCTTTACAAATAAACCTCTTGTCCGCTTTGTAGGTGATAAACTGAAACAAGCAGGATGGATTCATACATATAATTGGACAAAAAATGAAAAAGCGACAAATAGATTAGAATTAGAAAGTATTGGAAAAGCAGAAAAACAAGCTGTACAAGATGCAGACGTTTTTCTGCTTTTGTTGGATGGAGGGAAAGGAAGTCATACAGAGTTTGGAATGGCACTTGCTTGGGATAAAAAGGTATATTTGTATAGTGAAAATCATTCTTTAGATACAACGTTTTACCATTTACCAGAAGTACATATAGTTGAAGGTGGTATAGAAGAATTTATTCAACAAGTGTTAGAGGGGGCAAAAGTTTGATTACAATTAATGATACTATATATGGTGAACATCATATAGATGGCGTGCTCGCGGAGCTATTGCAATCAAAAGCGGTGCAGCGCCTAAAGAAGATTCATCAAGGTGGTGCAAGCTTTCTCGTGAATCCAACGTGGAATGTAACACGTTACGAGCACTCTGTTGGCGTTATGATTCTTGTGAAAATGTTAGGTGGTAGTGTAGAGGAACAAATTGCCGCCTTGCTTCACGATATATCTCATACAGCATTTTCTCACATTGTGGACCGCGTATTAGAGGAGCAAGATGAAGATTATCATGAACAAATTTTTATGGACGTTATTGAAACTTCAGATATTCCATCTATTTTGCAGACATATGGCTATGATTATAGAATAATTGAGAAATGGGAACAATGGACGTTATTAGAACAACCTCTGCCGAATTTATGTGCAGATCGTATGGACTATACGTTACGGGATTTATACACATATGGAATGATTTCAAAGCAAGAAGTGTACTCTTTTTTAGAAGACGTAACAGTTTATAACGGACAAATATGTTTACAGTCTGTACAGGCAGCAGAATGGTTTACAGAAACTTATTATAAAGAAACGATTGATTTCTTTTTACATCCGTTGACGTCGTACGGTTCTTATATATTAACAAAGGTATTACAAGAAGCGCTGCAAAAGAATATTTTGGATCTATCTGATTTTTCAGCTGATGATGAAACGGTGTTATATATGTTGAGAAATAGTGGAGATAGTGAAATTGAGAAGATGCTTAGTTCCTTACATTCAAAAGTAGAATTAGAAGAGAACAGGGCAGAATACGACATTTGTTATAAGGGTGGAAAAGTACGGTTAATTGATCCGTTTGTTTATAGAAATGGTAAGATGCAAAGAGCGTCTATCGTATCTCCATTTGTTAAACAGTGTAATGAGAAAGCGAAAAAGCAATTGAAAAAACGTATATATTTAAAAATAAAGAGTATATAAAAAGGAGATATAAATATGCAGTTAGAACAAGGATGGAAAACAAACTTTTTAACAGTTGTACAGCAAAGTGAATATAAGAAAGGTGCACTTTTAGCACAATTACTATTTGAAGATGGAGAAGAAGTAGAAGAACTCGTTGATGATTATGGGTATGAAGAGATTATAAATCGTGAACATGATGATGAACTGGAAGAGACCTTAGGCGAAGAGCTATTTTATGAACTTGAGCGTAACGTTTTTGTATCATCGCAGTCAAAAGAGAAGTTCATTTCCTTTATAAATGGTTTAGGATTTCATTTACTAGATTGTATTGTAATATTGGAATCAGAATTTCGTGTAGATAGCGTGACGTTTTCATCTGATGCAGTGAAAAAAATGGAGAAGCGTTTTCATAAATTTCCTTATGTGGAAGGTGAGCAAACGATTTTTGATATGACACTAGAAGAAGTAGTTGAATTATTAGAGAATGCGTCAGGTCTTCAAATTAAAGAAAATATGACTGTATAAAAAAGAACGTGCTTAGCACGTTCTTTTTTTTGTATGTTCTACGTTTTTATATTGTTTTTCAATGATTGTATTTAAATACTCAACCTTTCGTATGCAAGATTGTATATGCTTTTCGACTTCATGCAATTCTGTAAGGTGATGTGTTTCAATAGGATGAATTTGTACACTGAATTTTTCAAATTGAGCGCTATATGTTATTTCTGCATAGCCGCTCATAATATCTGTCTCGTTGTGAAACAAATATTGTTTTGTTTTTTCACAATATGCTACACTTTGAAATCCATACGATTTTAAGGTTTCGATGATTTTTGTAATGATTACTGTATTCATTGTTTTTCCTCTTTAAGAAATTCGATTTTATCTCGCAACTTGCGGAAAATAAGTCCTTCACTTTAAGACAGTGAGAAAGCCTAAAAGATAGTGAAGAATAAATGTCCACAAAAAACGATGTGTGAAATTAATTATCAGTGAAACTTCCGCTAATGGGATTTTCACTGTATTAGTATAACATGAGTTTATTTTAGAAAGCGCTATCAATGTATTTGTAACATGAATTTTTATGTATATTTTATATAATTAAAACAAATGAAAAATAATTGTAATAAAGCAAAAAGTAGGGGACTCTTTCATTATTTCATCATATACATACAGAAATGGAGCAAATGAAAGAGGTGAAGATGTTGAACTTTGATATTACAGGACAAAAAGCATATGTAAAAGATGGACCGCATCGGAATCAAATTGGAGTCATAAAACGAAATGATACGAAGAGCAGTACAGAATATGCGATTGTAATTGACGATATGAATATCGATATTGAATTAAAAGATATTGTTTTAATTGATGTAGATGTTCGGCAATTTCATGATTGGTGCGAGGAACAAGGTTATTTGTAAAAAGTTTTATTACTGTGCTTACTTTAATGATCGTTCATTAACAAATTGAATGGTATAACTATGTCTGGAAAAAACACGCTGAAAATAGCGTGTTTTTTTATTTATGCTGTATGATTTTTTGTAGGGTGTTAGCTTCTTTTTCTTTTTAAACAAACTTTTTAGTGCCTGGCATTCGCATTCTTTTGACTAGAAGAATGTCTCACCGTTGCTATGCATAGCGCGATACTCTCTTTCTTAAAAAGAAGACCGTATTCATATAGAATTGTCATGTTTGGAAAATTGTAGGGGATTTTGACAATTACATTTTGAAATATATGGATTTTAGTATTATAATAATTATATACTTCACCAGATTAAATAAATAAAGTCACATACATGCAGAGAGGGATGGATATACATGAAAGCATTACTTTGGTATGATCAACGTGATGTAAGAGTTGAAGAAGTTCCAGAACCAGCTGTAAAACCAGGAGCAGTCAAAATTAAAGTAAAGTGGTGCGGAATTTGTGGAACGGATTTACACGAATATTTAGCAGGGCCTATTTTTATTCCAACAGAAGAACATCCGCTAACACATACGAAAGCACCAGTTATTTTAGGTCATGAGTTTAGTGGTGAGGTTGTTGAAATTGGTGAAGGTGTTACATCTTATCAAGTAGGAGACCGCGTCGTTGTGGAACCGATTTATTCTTGCGGTAAATGTGAAGCTTGTAAGCGTGGTTATTATAATCTTTGTGACCAGCTTGTCTTCCATGGTATTGGCGGAGATGGCGGCGGTTTTTCTGAATATACTGTTGTACCTGAAAATATGGTTCATCACATTCCAGATGAAATGACTTATGAACAAGGTGCACTTGTAGAGCCAACTGCAGTTGCAGTTCATGCAGTGCGTCAAAGTAAATTAAAAGAAGGCGAATCTGTAGCTGTATTTGGCTGCGGACCAATCGGACTTCTTGTGATCCAAGCAGCGAAAGCGGCCGGGGCAACTCCTATTATTGCGGTTGAGCTTTCTAAAGAACGTCAAGAATTAGCGAAATTAGCAGGTGCTGATTATGTATTAAACCCAGTTACACAAGATGTACTACAAGAAATTCGCAATTTAACAGATGGCGTTGGTGTACGCATTAGTTATGAAGTAACAGGTGTTGAAGTTGTACTTCGTCAAGCAATTGAAAGCACTAGCTTTGATGGACAAACTGTCATTGTCAGTGTATGGGAAAGAGATGCAACAATTACTCCAAACAACTTAGTCTTAAAAGAAAAAGAGGTTATTGGTATTCTTGGATATCGTCACATTTTCCCATCGGTTATTAAATTAATTAGCTCTGGTCAAATACAAGCAGAGAAATTAATTACGAAAAAAATTACAATTGATGAAGTTGTGAAAGAAGGATTTGAAGCACTTGTGAAAGATAAAAATCAAGTGAAAATTCTTGTTTCGCCTAAATAATAGATTCGTTTAGAATAAACTTAAAAACAGCTGACAGATTACTGTCAGCTGTTTTTTCTTATAATGCAACTTCTTCAGTTTTATTGACTGTTTCATTGTACGTATTTACATCTAATTCTCCGAGCCATTTGCTAGAAATCAAACCAGTTGTCATAGAACCGCTCACGTTTAAAGCTGTGCGTCCCATATCAATTAATGGTTCAACAGAGATTAATAGAGCGACAATTCCAATTGGTAAGTTCATTGTAGAAAGTACGATGAGCGCTGCAAATGTTGCTCCTCCTCCGACACCGGCAACGCCGAATGAACTAATGGCAACCACGGCAATTAACGTTAAGATAAATTGCGGCTGCAACGGATCGATACCAACAGTTGGCGCAACCATCATCGCAAGCATTGCAGGATAAATACCGGCGCATCCATTTTGACCAATTGATACACCAAAGGATGCCGCAAAGTTTGCAATTCCTTCTGAAACGCCTAGTTTTTCTTTTTGCGCTTCAATATTTAATGGCAGTGTACCTGCACTTGAGCGTGAAGTAAACGCAAATGTTAAAACAGGGAATGCCTTTTTCAAATATTGGATTGGATTTAAACCAGAAAGAGCGATAAGTAATAGGTGAATAATAAACATAACAATGAGTGCTACGTAAGACGCTAATACAAAGTTTCCAAGTTTTAAGATGGCCTGGATATCACTACCTGAAACTGTTTTTGCCATAAGAGCAAGTACGCCATATGGAGTAAGACGTAAAATTAATGTTACCATCCGCATGACGACCGCATATACGGCATCGAGCATAATTCTAAATTGTTCTGCCTGCTCTGGGTATTTCTTTTTCACTCCTAAGAAGGCGATTCCAATAAATGCTGCAAAGATTACAACAGAAATTGTTGATGTTGGACGGGCACCTGTTAAATCTAGAAATGGATTTGCAGGGAGTAATTCTAATAATTTTTGCGGGATGGGTGTTTGGTCAATAGAAGTGAATTTTTCTTCCACTAATTTCAAGCGAGCTGTTTCAGCATCACCTTGCTGCAAGCCAGTTGCTTGCACATCAAAACCAGCACTTGCAGCAATTCCGACTGCAGCTGCAATTGCAGTTGTAAGAAGTAAAATACCGATAATAAAACCGCTAATTTTACCAAGATTATTTGTTAATTTCAATTTTGTAAACGCTGAAAGAATAGAAACTAAAATAAGCGGCATAACGATCATTTGTAATAACTTAACATAACCGCCTCCAATTAAGTTAAACCAATTATTAGATTGAACAATGACTTCGGAAGTTGGTTTATAAAAAAATTGTAAAATAAGTCCGAATGCAATTCCGAGTCCGAGTGCGGTAAATACACGTTTATTAAATGAAACGTGCTTACGTTGCATATAATATAACACGCCGACTAATAAGAGTATAATTACAACGTTTATGCTAACTGACAATGTATTCATACTGTTTTCCTCCTCCAAATCTGTTACATACAAATATATTCCAATAAAACCTATAAGTCAACTATGAAATGGGGTGGGTATAAAAAAAGATGGCGTATATGCCATCTTAATGTCCTACTCCTGGTGTAAGAAGGAATGTCGTATAGTATGTAAATCCAATGAAGAAAACTGTTAAATATGCGCCAAATACATAAATGTACATGCGCTCTGTTAATTTTAAATAGCTTAAAAGTACAAAAAATCCTGTTTGTCCTAAAAATAATAGTGCTGTGCCATACATATCCCCTAAATAAAACATGACGGAAAAAATACCAGTCCAAAAGCCGAGAACGCGAAACATGCGCTCCATCCCATTCCCCTCCTTTTGTATGAACTCAATACTTCTTTTATTATAATGCACTTTTCTAACTATTGTAAACATTTACAAAATAATAAGAAGCCAGTATAATCTGGCTTCTTATTTTATATATGAAGATGATAACTACAAGACTTACAACTTGTTTCTAGCATAGTATCGTTGCGTGCTAATTCCATGTTTGGAAATAGGATTTCAAAGATACCTTTCATCATATCTCCGTGCATGTTGCAAATTTCATTTGGGTGGTGTATAGCCACTTCTTTAAAAGGACAATTGTATACTTCATAGAAAATTTTTGTTTCATCAATGCTTAATTCAAATGTTGGAGATAATCCTGCTGTTGTTAAAGCTTCTTTGGCAATTTGTGTTTTTTGTTCTACAGTCAATTCGTTTTCGTTAATGTTTAGATGACGTAGATGTTGTTCCATTAATTCCTTACCAAACTGCTTACCTGTCTCATATAGTGCATTTTTACCAACTTCGCCTAAGCTTAGTAATGTATTGCATGCAATTTGTGCTAATAATTGATAATCACGAAACGGAAACTGCAGTTGAATTACATCGTCTGATAATGCATACAATCTGCTTGGTCTGCCGCCTTTACCTGTTTTTTTTGTTTCTGATTTTAACATATTTACATCTTCTAGCTTAGAGAGATGTAGACGTGCAACATTTGGATGAATATTAAATTCGTCAGCAATTTCTTGTACAGTAACATCAGTATGTTTTTGAGAAATATATTGATAAATATAATAGCGTGTTGGATCAGATAGTACGTTTGTAATTTTTAAAGCTTGTTCCATGAGAATCGCCACCTTTATCGGTTTATCTGAGATAACAACATTATAATATAGATAATGTTGCATAATAATGGGTTTTGGCAATGATTCATTAATTGTTCATAATTTCACATACTTTTTTGGTTTTTCTTTTGGAAAATTCGAAAATTTAATGGCGAAAAATAGAAAATTCCTCATTTTTCTTTTCATGATGGCCATGATATATAAATAGTGAGGAGGGGATAACAGTGAATGCTGTCGAACAGTTTGCTGACACAATCATGAAAGAAGCATGCCGGTTGCGTGCATCAGATCTTCATATTGTGCCGCGTCATGAAGATGCTGTTGTGCAATTACGCATTGGAAAAGATTTGGTGACAAAGCACTGTATTTCAAAGGATTTTTGTGAACGGCTTGTATCGCACTTTAAATTTTTAGCAGCTATGGATATCGGTGAAAGGAGAAAGCCGCAAAATGGTGCATTGCAGATGAATGTTGATGAGGAGGAAGTATATTTACGTCTTTCTACTTTGCCAACTATACATCATGAAAGTTTGGTCATTCGTATGCATTTACAAACGGCGGTGCCAAACCTCTCACATCTCTCATTATTTCCAAGTTCTGCGAAAACACTTCTCTCTTTTTTACATCATTCGCATGGATTAATTATTTTTACAGGACCAACAGGATCAGGAAAAACAACAACGATGTATGCTCTTTTAGAAGTAGCGAAGAAAGAGCAGACTCGCCGTATTGTTACGCTTGAAGATCCGGTTGAAAAGAGAAAGGACGGGTTATTACAAATTCAAATTAATGAAAAAGCCGGTATTACGTATGCAACTGGATTAAAAGCAATTTTACGTCATGACCCGGATATTATTTTAGTAGGAGAAATTCGAGATGAAGAAACTGCAAAGGTGGCGGTTCGAGCGAGTTTAACAGGCCATTTAGTTATGACGACATTGCATACAAATGATGCGAAGGGTGCAGTGTTACGCTTGATGGATTATGGTATTACTCTTCAAGAAATTGAACAGTCGTTATTAGCAGTAGCGGCGCAACGACTAGTGGAATTGAAATGTCCATTTTGTAAAGGAAAATGTTCACCGTTGTGTAAAAAAGTGCGTCATGTACGCCGAGCGAGCATTTATGAATTATTGTACGGTTATGAACTAAAAGAAGTAATTCAGGAAGCGAATGGAAAACAAGCAAGGTATCAATATACAACGCTTCAAGATGAATTAAGAAAAGGATATGCACTAGGGTTTATTGAAGAAGATGCCTATGTTTAAACATGAGAGGTGGTCGTTACATGAACAAGCTTTATTGCTCCGAAGGCTTGGCGAGCTCTTAGAGAAAGGGTATTCTTTATTACATGCATTAGAATTTCTTCATTTCCATTTAAATCCTCATAAACAAATACAGCTTCAAGATGCTGCTGAAGAATTTAAAAAAGGAAGTAGCTTGCATGATGTGTTCCATAAACTTGCATTTCATTCAGATATTTTAAGTTATTTATTTTACGCCGAGCAGCATGGTGACATTTCCTTTGCATTGCAACAAGGAAGCTCACTACTCAGTAGAAAAGATAAACATCAAAAAAATATGATGAAAGTATTGCGGTATCCACTCTTTCTTTCTCTGTTTCTATTAGGAATCCTCCTCGTGTTTAATATGGTTCTTCTTCCGCAGTTTTCAACTTTATATAGTTCACTCCGTGGGTCTTCTTCTTCGTTTACAGATGATATTTTAACATTTATTCAATTCCTTCCGTATGTTATAGGTGGAGTTGCTTTGGCAATCGGCATTGTAGTGCTTATATATAGTGTGTATGTAAAGAGATTGCCCCCTGTTAGGAGAATGAATATTTTTATGCGAGTGCCTCTCATAAAACAGTTTTTTATGTTAACGAACTCACACTATTTTGCAATCCAATTAAGCGGTCTTTTGCAAGGTGGGTTATCTATATTAGAAGCACTTACATTGATGAAGGAACAAAAGCATCATCCATTTTTTCAATGCGAAGCTCTCAAAATACAGGAATTATTAACGGTAGGTGAACAGCTTGATTTCATTATGATGGATCGGCCTTACTACGAACAGGAGCTTTCTTATATTATTAAACATGGACAAGCCAATGGGAATTTAGCAACTGAGCTTGCTGATTATAGTGAAATGACAATAGAAAAGATGGAAGAGAAAATAAATCGTATTTTATTTGTTGTGCAACCTCTTTTATTTGCATGTATCGGAATGGTTGTTGTTCTTATGTATTTGGCGATGATTATGCCGATGTTTCAAATGATGGATTCTATTTAGGAGGCTTGTTCTATGAAAAATGAAAAAGGCTTTACGCTGTTAGAAATGTTGCTTGTTATGCTTGTGATTTCTGTTTTGCTGCTTCTTATTATTCCAAATGTGGTAAAACAGCGTTCTTCTGTACAAGGAAAGGGATGTGACGCCCTTGTAAAGTCTGTTGAAGCGCAAGTACAAGCGTATCAATTAGAATATAATAAAATCCCAACAGTAGACGAGTTATACAATGGTAAATATATTACATCTAAAACTTGTCCCAAGGGTGAGAATATTATAATTGATGCGACAGATGGAGAAGTTACGGTTGCAGGGAAATCGTGAAGAAAAATGGCTTTACGCTATTAGAAATGCTCATCGTATTAAGCGCCATCTCTATATTAAGTGTTGTAACATACTTTAATCTATCCTCAATATATGAAAAACAAAAAGTTGATCAGTTTATAAATCAATTTTCTCAAGATATTCTTTTTATGCAACAATCAGCGATAAGCCATCGTAATCGTCATACGTTACGATGGTTTTCTAATCAGGCAAAGTATAGCGTTACATCTTCTGGAGAAACCAATCCTGTTCTTGTTCGTTACTATTCATCTGATATACAGGTGAACCTAAATACGTTTCCAAATCCAATGACTTACGGTGCTGATGGAAACATTAATAGAGGCGGCACAATTATTGTTTCGTATAAAACAAAAACGTATTATATCGTATTTCAGCTTGGGAGAGGAAGATTTACGTATTATGAAGTGTGAAAAAGGTTCGGTTATGCTGGAGATTCTTGTGTCCCTTAGTTTATTAATGATGACGGTTTCACTCTTGCTTCCGCAAACGCTTCTCATTATGCAAGAAAGAAAAAATATTCAACTACGGTATAAAGCACAGCTATTCTTAAAAGAAGCAGCAGCCGTATATATGTATCATCATGTAATTTCACCAGTAATAGAAAAGCAATATGAGAATGTAACGTATACAATTCAATGGCAGACTGAAACGGTATGTGTGCGGTGGAAAGATATGAAACAACGAGAAATTGAACGGTGTCGCTATGTTAAAAAATAGCAAAAAAGAAAAAGGCTTTACGTTGTTAGAAGTTCTGATGTGCTTTTTATTGTTATCGGTATTCTTTCTTCTGCTACCTCGGCTTCACGTATTATTTATAGAAACTCCTTACTCTAAGCATGTTACGAATTGGGAATGGAATATTTTTTTAGAGCAAGTGCAAATTGAAATTCGAGAAGTAGAGGAAGGAAATAGTGGAGATGGGAAATTATTTTTGAAAACAAAGACAGGCGAACGTATTACGTATGTTAGGTCTGGAAATAATGTTGTTCGAAAAGTAAATGGTACGGGGCATGAAGTTCTTTTGCAAAAAGTAGAGAATATTTCTTATGAATTAACAGCGCATACATTGATAATACGCGTGCAGGATATAAGTGGTAAAATATATGATGGTATTGTTACTCGTTATTCTGCTATTGAGGTGAATAGATGAGATATGAAAGTGGATTTACAATGCCAGGAACGATTATTCTCATATTGTTGCTCATGTCTTTCTTTGTATATGAGACAAATATATTCTTATCAGATCAAAAATTTTATGCAGAAACAGAAGAATTGTTTATATTAGAAGAAATAACGGATCAAGCTGTTGCAGAGGTGAAACAAGATTTAAAAGCTGGAATAGAAAAAAGAGGATTTTTTTTTACGTATGAAAAAGGAGAAGCGAAGGGGGATTACACAGTAGTAGATGGGGATGCTTTTATTACCTTACAATGCATAACGAAACGAAAGCTCACATATAAAGTAAGCTTTCGTTATAATACAAATAACGAAGCGATTACGAATTGGCAAGAGGAGAGGTTGTAGTATGAGAGCGTTATATATAACAGGTTTTATGGGAGCTGGGAAAACGACAATCGGTAAAGCATTAAGCAGTGTACTTCATATCCCAGTAATTGATACAGATCAACGTATTGAAGAAAAAATGAAGAAAATCATTCGAGATATCTTTTCGGAAGAAGGAGAAGATGTATTTCGAAAGTATGAAAGTGAAGTACTACAATCGTTACCTACAAATGACTATATTATTACAACAGGAGGAGGGATAGTTGAAAAAGCTGAGAATCGCCAATGGATGAAAGAACATGGCACTGTAATTTATTTGTATTGTGATCCATATGTGATTGCGAAGCGAATTGCAGGAGATAGAACTAGGCCGTTATTTCAAAAAGAAAACATTCCATCGTTTATAGAGAAATTTGAAAAGCGTCAAGCCTATTATGAAGAAGCAACATTGAAGATAGACACGACAAATAAAAGCATTGAAACAATTGTGCAAGAAATTCAAGCGCAGATTAAGGAATAAAAAAGTGGACATACTAATCTAGTAGAGGTGAGAGATATGTCTACAAATGATTATATAAGATATATGACACAACAATTCGTATCATATATGGATGCTCCAAAAGCTGATCGAAAACAAAAACGGCAACAACGTCGTGAAGAGAGAGAACCATTTTTAAATCGTTGGTTCGGTATGTTGCCGTTAAGTGCTGCAGTATTTTACCGGCAAGTGAAGAAAAAGCGAAAAAAATCAAGTTAATAATTTTTTGGAATAATTTACAACTAGAAAAGAATTGTATGTCATAGTACAATTTTTACGGCGAGTTGTACTCGTCATCTATTCGACAATATAACCTAAACAAGTAGCTCCACTGTTTGTAAACAGTGGAGCTACTTGTTTATTTTTGGTCCTTTTATTTCTTACTTAACTAATGCACTCGTTAGTTCCATGTATTTACCTAAAATAAAAAGACCATCTTATGACGTTCTACTGTTAGTATCCCTAGACACATCAGGTTAATTTTGAGGGACAGGTTAACTGTCCCATGTTTTTTACTTATTTTGGATTTTTTTGGGCTCTTAATGCTAGTTTTTCAAGTCCATTTTCTCCTGAAAATTCTACATCTGCTTTTGGCTGAGCATTTTTATTATTTTTAAATTGGTTATTCTTGTTTTTAGCCATTTTTTCACCGCCCTTGTAGTTTGATTTAGTTATTCCTTCAAAGATGCCAACTATTATAAATTACACTAAAGATATCAGAGTGATATTTTTCCATGTTTTTCGTTATCGGCATCCACGATTTTAGTTTGCTTTCTTTTTTGTTGGCTATGCTATTTGATTTTCTTTAACAGAGCCAAAGAAAAAGAAACACTCTACTTCAAACCGATAAAAACCCCCACTGATAGAAATCTCACTTTATAAGTTAAATTTTTGCTTCTGTCACTTGCTTAATTTTATGACCAACCCAAAGGAATCCAGCTCCAATGCCTATCGAAACGAACCAACCAATCCCTGTCATAATTGCTTTCATTTCCCCGTAGCCATTTACACCAAACTTAGAAATCATATATATTTTGATGAAACTAAGCACAAAAAACTGTAAGCCAAAAAACAAAGTAAAGTATTGAAATGATGGAAAGAGACCACAGTATAAAAGTTGTGATTCCTTTCGATCAAAACCTTGGAGTGCAGCATAGTCGGCTGCGAAATATAACATAAGTGGTTGGTTAATAAAAATGGTACATATGACAAGAGTTCCAAGTGTAATGTGATAGTATACGTCGTTCCATAACATCTTTTCAGCTGAGCCGGAAAGTAAGTCTACGCTTGTGTTTACAATCATCGTAATAAGGATGAAAAAGCCAGTCACATGAAATTGTCGTTCTTTTTTGAAACAATACAATGTATAGAAAATACCTGGTACAGAAGAAATAAGCATTGCATAATACGCATCCATATAATGTTTGCCGAATTTCCAAATAACAAATGGAAAGATGAGATAAAAAACAATATCGTATAAAGCTTTATAGTTTTGTTTCATTAAAATCCTCCTTTGCTTGTATTTTACAACGAGTATTCTGAATATTACATCTATTTAATTGATAAAGAAAATCAAATTAAAATAATTTTAATTTGATGTTGACTTTAATTTGATAGTATATATAATATTAATTGTAATGATTATAAAGTAGAAATAAATATTATTTAGTTTTTAGGAGGAAGAATAGGGATATGACAAAGCGTTTAGTCGGAAAACAAGCACCGCGTTTTGAAATGAATGCTGTGGTGCCAAATAAAGAATTTAAAAAAGTTAGTTTAGAAGAAAATATGAAAAATGATAAATGGACAGTTCTATATTTCTATCCAATGGATTTCACTTTCGTTTGTCCAACTGA
This sequence comes from Bacillus sp. CGMCC 1.60114, assembly GCF_042676365.1. Taxonomy (NCBI): domain Bacteria; kingdom Bacillati; phylum Bacillota; class Bacilli; order Caryophanales; family Bacillaceae; genus Bacillus; species Bacillus sp. CGMCC 1.60114. The sequence continues at coordinate 64,403 of NZ_JBHTHG010000007.1, read as the reverse complement.
AATCATCGCTCTATCTGATCGTTATGACGAATTTGAAGATTTAGACGCAGAGGTAATCGGTGTTTCTACAGATACAGTGCACACACATTTAGCGTGGATTAACACAGATCGCACGAAAAATGGTTTAGGTGATTTACGTTATCCGTTAGCAGCGGATACAAATCATACTATATCAAGTGACTATGGTGTGTTATTAGAAGAAGAAGGTATTGCACTTCGTGGATTATTCATTATAAATCCAGAGGGTGAATTAATGTATCAAGTTGTACATCACAACAATATTGGTCGTGAAGTAGACGAAGTATTGCGCGTTCTGCAAGCATTGCAAACAGGTGGACTTTGTCCAGCGAACTGGAAACCAGGACAAGAAACGTTATAATTTAAAGGGGGAATTAAATTTATGAAATTACGCGAGCAAATGCCATCATTAGAGGGAGCAACACAAGTTTTAAATGATACAATCACACGTGAAGAGTTAATTGGAGATAAACCAACCCTTATTCATTTTTGGTCAGTAAGTTGCTATCTATGTAAAGAAGCAATGCCAGAAGTAAATGAATTGCGTGATGAGTACGATGATCGTTTAAATGTGGTTGCAGTTCATATGCCTCGTTCAGAAGATGATTTAGATTTAGCGGTGATTGAAAAAATGGCAGAGAGTCATGATATTCTTCAACCAATTCTAGTTGATAGCAAACATGTAATTACAGATGTATTTGAAAATAAATATGTACCTGCGTATTATGTATTCGATAAAGAAGGTAAACTGCGTCATTTCCAAGCAGGTGGAAGTGGTATGCCAATGCTTCGCAAACGTCTTGAGCGTGTATTAAACGAAGAATAGAAACAAAAATGATTACCTCTAGCGGGGTAATCATTTTTGTTATATAATAATTAAAACGCTTTCATTTTATGGTTGTTCACAAATTTGTCTAAATTACACATTAATACTGTGGCAATATTGTTTTATAATGAAACTAATCATTAATACATGCATACATTGATTGTGAAATGAATAACATATTTGAATTTATATAAATGTAAACGTTATCAAAAAAGAGGTGGTACAAATGAGTAAATTTTTCTTTGATCAAAACCCTGCAAGAGTTGAGGACGGAAAGTTGGTAGAATATGCGGAAACAATTTATGGAAAAGGAGGTCGTTCTGTATTAGAAAATTTAATTATAAAAGCATCTATTCGATTACGTGATCGTTATCCTGATAAGTCTGATGAGCAGATTTCTTTTCTTGTGAATCAAGGGTTGCATGATATGTTTCAAAAATATGTGTAAGGAGAGGCTAATGCCTCTCCTTACTTTTTTGTATAAGGGAAATTATGATTGCTAAAACTAATGGTGAAGTATATGTGAGTGGGGTGAACAAAATGAGTAATGGAGCAGGCGGCTCAAAGAAGAATAAAGAAACAGATGCAAATCATGTGAGTGCAAAACAGAGAGAATATCAAAAACGAATGACAAAGATTCATCAACAAGAACATAACGATGGTCGAAAATATAATGGGAAAATATAAAGTGAAACTTCCATCAGTGGGGGATCTACTGCCCGCGAATAGCGGGATAAAATGAATGTTTTTTCATTGAGAGGGACTCTCTAACGCTTGAATGGATTGGACATTAGAACGAGAAAAAAGCACCTTTAGAAGGTGCTTTTTTTATGTTAGAAAATGATTCGCTGTGACATAAAAGAGTCCACCGTTTATAATTTGCATGGTAATGCGAGGTTCATATTGCTCTTGTAATGCTTGTTTTTCTATCGAGTAGCTTTCTGGTAATTCATCACTTTCCTCGTAAAAGCGATTTAATAGTTGTAAATCGTGATTCCAACGCACTTTCGCTTCTTCAGCCCATGTGTGATCGTCTGTTCCAATGACGTTTTTCATTGCTTCTTCAATTCTAGATAACCCGCTTTGCGGTTTAATAATAGGTGTTAATGTAAAACAAAAATCAGGGATTTTTGGTGTTAGACGAAGTGTTGCTAATGCTTCATGAAAATTTGTAATCATCGTACCGGAAATAAGGTGGATACCGATGGAATACAACATGTCTTTTTTTCGATCACATTGATAGGAGACTTTTATATTGACGCCAAGCCAAGGATGAAGCGGGGTGCTTGCATGTCCATTAGAATGAACCTCTTCAAATAAACGAATGTAAGCACCTAATTCCTTTGTAGCCTGAAAAATTTGATGTAAGCGTGGAGAACCATAGTGAATGAGTTCGCCTTCTTTCTCCTCATGTTTTGGATCCGTAATGAATGTAAGGCGCATCGGATTTGGTGTGCCGCCGGTTTTCTCAAGATAATGCCAGTAAAATGGACGGTTCATCAGCAGTTTGTCCATATCAATTGTTAATTGTACGTCTAATAAATGTGGAAAACGCTGCAAAATTTCACAGTTATTTGCCTCGAAAAAACAACTTAAATAATTATGAATTTCATGTTGCTGCATAACCACGCACCTCAGTTTCATTTCGTTTTGCAAATTCAATAATGGACGTCAAGTTTTCCATTTTTATTCGGATTTCTCCTTCACTTTTGGAATGTGCAAAAATATCTTGAATGTGCGCATCGATATTTTTCATATTAATTCTTGTCAAGATTTCATCTAAGTCGCCAATGACACGCTCAAATAGGTTAATTTTTTCATACAGCAATTTTAAAATATGTTCTTCTACTGTATGTTTCGTTGCCAAATTATAAATATGAACATCATGTTTTTGTCCAAGACGATGAATACGTCCGATTCTTTGTTCGAGTCGCATCGGATTCCAAGGAAGGTCATAGTTAATCATGTAATTACAAAACTGTAAATTAATCCCTTCTCCACCTGCTTCTGTCGCAATCAATACTTGTGCATGGTTTTGAAATAATTCTTTCATCCAATCTTTTTTCCCGCGTTTAAATCCGCCGCGAAATGGTACAGACGAGATACCATGCTGCTTTAAAAACCATTGTAAATACATTTGAGAAGCACGATATTCTGTGAAGATTACAACTTTATCATTAATTTCTTTAATGATTTCTAATGCTTTATTTGCTTTTGAATTGGAAGAAATACAATTAATTTTTTCCATCAACACATCTATGTATGGATCTAGTGTATATTGTTCATCTTCTTTTTGGCGCTTTTCTACATGTTTTTTGAGTGAGAAATAAACAGCTTCTCGGCTGCTGCATGCCTCACGCTTTAATGTTAAAGCAGAAAATGCAGAAGTAAATGCATCTTGCCTTTTCCACCCTTCAATTGCATCGTATAAGGCTTTCTCTTGTTCATTGAAATCTACAAAAAGCGTATGAACGTGTCGTTTTGGCCATTCAATGCCGGTGTCATGCCGGCGATTCCGTACCATTACTTTATTAATAAGTTCTTTTAAATGTTCATCTGTTTCAGCGTTGCGATTTTTAGAAGCATAATATTCCTCAAAGTTGGATTGATTGCCGAGATGGCCGGGTTTTAATAATGAAACAAGATTAAAGATTTCATCAATGCGATTTTGAACAGGTGTTGCTGTAAGTAATAAACAAAACTTTTTCTTTAATAGTTGCGCAAATTCATAGTTTTTCGTTTTGTTATTTTTTAGTTTATGTGCTTCATCAATAATAATGAGATCGTATTCTAAATTTAAAACAATATCACGGTGCGGAGAGCGCTTTGCTGTATCAATGGAAGAAACGATAACGTCAGCTTGCTCCCAGGAGTAACTTTTTCTTTGTGCGACAGCTGGAATGAAAAATTTCGTATTCAATTCATATGCCCATTGTGAAACGAGTGAAGCAGGTACAAGAATAAGCACTTTTTTCACAAGCCCCCGCACCATATATTCTTTTAAAATAAGCCCAGCTTCAATTGTCTTTCCAAGACCAACCTCATCTGCTAAGATTGCTTTTCCATTCATTTGTTCAATGACTGTTTGTGCTACTTCTAACTGATGTGGAAGTGGTGTGAAGTTAGGTAAATGTTTGGGTGCCTGTAGCCCGTCAAATGTTGGAATGAGAAGGGACTTCTCTGTTTGATATGCTAGATGAAATAGTTCCCAATTTGTCCACGGGCCATCTTCTTCTATTCGTTTTAAGAAGTTTTCTTGCCAAGAACGATCTATTGAAATTTCGACATTCATGGATAAAATCTCACCTTCTATAAATTCTAAATTATTTTTTTAGCTAGAATATTGATGAAACGGCTCGAAAAATGTTAGGATAATGATGTGAAATGTGTGGAATCTTTCGTATTTTATCCAAGAAAGTACTTTTTTATTTACGCTTTCATAAAAAAATAGAGTGAGATTCCGTATATCCCATCTTTTCAGAATTAAAAATGTTTAGATATGGGAAGCCAACTTTTATTGATTTGTCATAGACAGCGTAAGGGGGAGAGAACATGATTACATTACAACGTACACCGCTATTTGATGTATACGCGAAGTATGGTGGGAAGACAATTGATTTTGGTGGTTGGGAATTGCCAGTTCAATTTTCGAGCATTAAAGAAGAACACGAGGCTGTTCGCACAGCAGCAGGTCTTTTTGATGTGTCTCACATGGGAGAAGTAGAAGTAAAAGGTGCAGATAGTTTAGCATTTTTACAACGTGTAGTTACAAACGACGTTTCTATCTTAAAGATAGGCGGAGCACAATATACGGCAATGTGTTACGAAGACGGTGGTACAGTAGATGATTTATTAATCTACAAACGCGGGGAAGAAGACTATTTATTAGTAATCAATGCATCAAATATTGAAAAAGATTACGAGTGGTTAGCGTCTCATGTAAGCGGTGATGTGCAAGTAGTCAACGTTTCTAGTGAAATTGCACAACTTGCAATTCAAGGACCAAAAGCAGAAGACATTTTACAAAAAGTTGTGTCAGAAGATTTGAAAGATATTAAGTTCTTTAAATTTAAAGACCATGTTCTTGTAGATGGTGTAGAAGCGCTTGTATCTCGTACAGGTTACACAGGTGAAGATGGCTTTGAAATTTACTGTAAGAGCGAAGACGCTGCAAAGCTTTGGGAGAAACTTCTTGAAGCAGGAAAAGAAGATGGCTTAAAACCATGTGGTTTAGGAGCTCGTGATACACTTCGCTTTGAAGCAACACTTCCACTTTATGGTCAAGAGTTATCGAAAGATATTACACCAATTGAAGCTGGAATTGGCTTTGCGGTAAAACCAAACAAAGAAGTAGATTTTTTTGGAAAAGAAACGTTAAAGGAACAAAAAGAAAACGGTGCACCTCGTAAATTAGTCGGCATCGAAGTAATTGAACGTGGTATCCCGCGTACTCATTATCCAGTATATGTAGGCGATGAAAAAATCGGGGAAGTTACAAGTGGTACACAATCTCCAACGTTAAAGAAAAGCATTGGTTTAGCGCTAATTGATGTAAAATATGCAGCAATTGATACAGAAGTCGAAATTGAAATTCGTAACAAACGCGTCAAAGCAGTTGTCGTTCCAACACCATTTTACAAACGTTCAAAGTAACGGGGAGAGGGGTAGATTTCATGTTGCATCGTTATCTTCCAATGACAGAAGAAGACAAAAAAGAAATGTTACAAACGATTGGTGTACAATCGATTGATGAATTATTTTCTGATATTCCAGCGAGCGTTCGTTTTCAAGGGGATTTAAAGATTAAACAAGCAAAATCAGAACCAGAACTTTTAAAAGAACTGTCTGAGCTTGCTCGTAAAAATGCAAACTTAAAAGACTATGCTTCTTTCCTAGGAGCAGGTGTATATGATCATTATGCACCAGTAATTGTTGATCATGTTCTTTCTCGTTCAGAATTTTATACAGCTTATACACCATACCAACCGGAAATTTCACAAGGGGAATTACAGGCAATCTTTGAATTCCAAACAATGATTTGTGAATTAACTGGAATGGATGTAGCAAACTCTTCTATGTATGACGGAGGTACAGCGTTAGCAGAAGCGGCGATGCTAGCAGCAGGTCATACTCGCAAAAAGAAAATTCTTGTTTCTAAAGCAGTTCATCCAGAATCAAGAGCAGTTCTTGAAACATATGCAAAAGGTCAACATCTAGAAGTTGTTGAAATTGATCATAAAGACGGTGTAACAGATTTAAACGTATTACAAAGTGAAGTAGACGACACTGTCGCTTGCGTAATCGTACAATATCCAAACTTCTTCGGACAAGTGGAGAAATTAGCTGATATTGAGAAAATTGTTCATCAACAAAAATCATTATTTATCGTTTCTTCAAACCCATTATCACTAGGTGCATTAACACCACCAGGAAAATTTGGTGCTGATATTGTCATTGGTGATGCACAACCATTTGGTATTCCAACACAGTTTGGTGGACCACACTGCGGTTATTTCGCAACAACGAAAGCATTTATGCGTAAAATTCCAGGACGTCTTGTAGGACAAACTGTGGATTCTGAAGGGCAACGCGGTTTCGTATTAACGCTGCAAGCACGTGAGCAACATATTCGTCGTGATAAAGCGACGTCTAATATTTGTTCAAACCAAGCGCTAAATGCATTAGCAGCTTCTGTTGCGATGACAGCACTTGGAAAACAAGGTGTGAAGGAAATGGCACGTCAAAACATTTCTAAAGCACAGTACGCAAAACGTCAATTTGAAGCAAAAGGATTCACAGTGGCATTTGCTGGACCGTTCTTCAATGAATTTGTTGTAGATTGCAAACGTCCAGTACAAGAAGTAAATGATGCATTATTGCAAAACAATATTATCGGTGGTTACGACCTTGGCCGTGACTATGCAGAGCTTGCAAATCATATGCTTCTAGCGGTAACAGAACTTCGTACAAAAGAAGAAATTGATACACTTGTAAACGAAATGGGGGCTATCCAATGAAGAACCAAGACCAAGCACTTATTTTTGAAATGAGTAGAGAAGGACGCGTAGGATATAGCTTACCCCATTTAGATGTAGAAGAAGTGAAATTAGAAGATGTGTTTGAGAGCGATTATATTCGCGTAGAAGATGCTGAACTTCCAGAAGTATCTGAACTTGATATTATGCGCCATTACACAGCTCTTTCAAATCGTAACCACGGTGTTGATTCTGGATTTTATCCATTAGGATCTTGTACAATGAAGTACAATCCAAAAATCAATGAAAACGTGGCACGTTTCCCAGGCCTTGCACACATTCATCCGCTTCAAGATGAAAAAACAGTGCAAGGTGCAATGGAATTAATGTATGACTTACAAGAACATTTAATTGAAATTACAGGTATGGATACTGTTACACTTCAGCCAGCAGCTGGTGCACATGGGGAATGGACAGGATTAATGTTAATCCGTGCATATCATGAAGCAAGCGGTGACCATAACCGTACAAAAGTTATCGTTCCTGACTCTGCACATGGAACAAACCCAGCATCTGCAACAGTAGCAGGTTTTGAAACAATTACAGTAAAATCAAATGAAAATGGTCTTGTTGACTTAGAAGATTTAAAACGTGTTGTGAACGAAGAAACAGCAGCACTTATGCTAACAAATCCAAATACACTTGGTTTATTTGAAGAAAACATCTTAGAAATGGCACAAATCGTTCATGATGCAGGTGGTAAATTGTACTATGACGGTGCAAACTTAAATGCAGTATTAAGTCAAGCGCGTCCAGGAGATATGGGATTTGACGTTGTGCATTTAAACCTTCATAAAACATTTACAGGTCCGCATGGCGGCGGTGGACCAGGTTCTGGTCCAGTAGGTGTAAAAGCAGATTTAATTCCGTTTTTACCAAAACCAATTTTAGAGAAAACAGAAAGTGGTTACCACTTTAATTACGATCGCCCACAAGCAATTGGACGCGTGAAACCGTTCTATGGTAACTTTGGCATTAACGTTCGTGCGTATACGTATATTCGTTCTATGGGCCCAGACGGACTTCGTGCAGTAACAGAATATGCAGTATTAAATGCCAACTATATGATGAGAAGATTAGCTCCGTTCTATGATCTTCCATTTGATAGACATTGTAAGCATGAGTTTGTTTTATCTGGTCGTCGTCAAAAGAAACTTGGCGTACGTACGCTTGATATTGCAAAACGTCTGCTTGATTTCGGCTACCATCCACCAACAATTTACTTCCCATTAAACGTGGAAGAATGTATTATGATTGAGCCGACAGAAACGGAATCAAAAGAAACATTAGATGGATTTATCGATACAATGATTCAAATTGCAAAAGAGGCAGAAGAGAATCCAGAAGTAGTTCAAGAAGCGCCGCATACAACAGTAATTAAGCGTCTTGATGAGACACTGGCAGCACGTAAGCCGATTTTACGTTATCAAAAACCATCTATGGTACAAGTTTAATTATCAATAACTATTTTTAGGAGAACTCGCTATAGGCGAGTTCTTTTTATATTTTGCTAAAACAGTTAGTAGAAAAATCCTGAAAAAAGAAAAGCAAGCTTTCCGTAAGGATCCACTGGTTGGAGTATTGTTTATCCCGCATTAATGGGCAGTAAGACCCCCACCTCAAGATTCAGAGAGAAGCAAAGAAGATAGGTGGGGGATAACTGCCCGTAAAAGCCCGATTGGTGAGAGCTTTCCGTCAGTGTGGGATGAAGAACCCCCCACTGACGGAAGTTTCACTTTATTGGGAAGATAATTTTATTTAAAGATAGTTTTTGTGTATGAGAAAAATGTTATAAAATTGCGGGTTTTATGTAAGATTGGAGGATTTTTATATTTTCTCAACATTTTTGTTGAAAAAGTCCCTTTGATAAAATTGTGTATTTTTGTTAGAATTTTAATGAAATTAAAGTGAATGAGAAGCAAAAATGTCAATTTTTCATACATATGTGAAGAAATGAACAAGGGGATGAAAAAGATGGGCTATAAGCGTTATAGGATGGTGTACCATTTAGAAAATGGTAGGATGATTAAGGATATTAAAGAATTTTATTACCAAGATACGGAAAAAATGTTAGAACGAGTGAAGCATCACGTATTAGATAATAAAAGTGTAACCGCAATCGATAGTAAAGGAACACTTATTCCAATTGCTTGTCATGATATTGTAAAAGTTGAGTTAGACTATTTACAGGAAAGTTAGTCTTGAGTCATAGGGGAGAATTCGTTACAATAAATGAGTAATTTAGAGAGGAGTTCGTTATGGGTAGTCAAAGACATTTTTACATGTTTATTGTTGCTTTTGTACTTGTTACAGTATTAACGATATACTTGATTGTGGATAGCCACTGGTACAATACAGTACATCCGGCAGTTCTTATTTTTATGTATATCGCGCTTGCTGTTGTCAGCTTTGGAATGAGAGATGAGATGTTAAATCGCTTTGAGAAGTGATACATATATGAAAGACCAACGGGGAAATGTTGGTCTTTTTTTAATGTAACAAATTATGTACAACAAATTTATAAACTGAAACCATACTCGGCGAATAAGCAGGCACGTTATACGTATGTAGTATGAAACTAAAAAACACAACACATACAATAAAGATAAAAAATAGAAGTAAAATATGTTTATGTACAGAAGTTTGCATATAATCAGCTCCTTTTCTCGTAGTGTGTCCAAAGGAGGGAATTATATGAAAAAAGACAGTTACTTCTTGTCAGAAGAACTGTCTTTTGAAAAGAATTTATTCCAAAGTTTCGCGATACTCCAAATGATGATAATTCCAATTGAAGCGATAATCGACCAAACAACAGAAGCTACTTCAAGAGCCATGTTTGGAATAAAAGAGATGATTGAAAATACTTTATGAAATAACCATTCTGCAATATGAAATATAGCTTGCAACACAAGTGCAACTGCAATCATGATTCCTGTCATAATTTGTTTTCCTCTTTTTTTCCACACGGCATTCACCTCGTTAACTTATTAATTTTAAACCGACCGCACCGCATAAGATGCAGCTTAAGAAAGCAAGGCGGCGCCAATCAGCAGATTCACGGAAAATAAGAATACCAAGCAGTGCGCTTCCTGCAGTTCCGATTCCCGTCCAGATTGCGTAAGCCGTTCCCATTGGCAGTGTATCCATTGCGAGAGATAGGAAAAGGAAGCTTATACCGAAGTTTGCAGCTAAAATGAGTTTTGGCATCCAGCCTTTTTTTTCATTGGCTATCTTCATAAAGATAACACCAGTAATCTCACATATACCAGCTATAATTAAAAATAACCATGCCATGTTTATGCAGCCTCCTTCTCTACTTGTTCACCTGTTACTCGTTTTAAACCAATAACACCAACGAAAATTAAACCGATAAATAAGATTTTTACAAGCGAAAATGGCTCGCCAAAAACAAAAATTTCTGTTAGCACAATACCTCCAGCTCCGATTCCTGTGAATACAGCATACACAGTCCCTACAGGGAGTTTTGCATAGGCTTTAAATAAAAGGAAAAAGCTCGTAGCGATTGCAATCGCTACACCGATCCATTCTAGTGGTGTTGTTGCATGCTTTAAACCAATCACCCAAATAATTTCAATGATTCCTGCTAAAATAACATAAATCCATTCCATCATTCATTCTCCTTCCTACCAGTCGTTAGGTTTAGGGCCGGAAAATGACGTATTGCGTATGCAATCCGTCATTTTGATAATCCGCGCCAAAATACTTTCCAAGATGCTTGTAATCGATTTTCAAATGGTTGTATTCCAGCAAATAAAAATTCAACCATTAATCCGTCAATTAAACATAAATAAGCTGTAACAGCTTCTGCTACTTCAATGTTACAAAGTTCTTTTTCTTCTTTTGCTTGTTCAAATATAGGTACTAGAAGCTGCCCGATATTTTCAATGTATGCATTTGCTTTTTCTACAATTTGCTCACGAAAGGCATCGGGTGGAAAAAATGAGGTACGAAGCCAAAACATTGTTTCAATGCCCTCTTGAAAGCGATGACCGTAATCTTTAAGAAGACGAAATAAAAAGTCTCCAAACGGTGTATTTTCTAGATTCGTAACATACTGTTTAAAGAATTGCAGATCCTTTTGTAAGGCTTCTTCTAAGCAAATAAAATATAGCTCTTCTTTTCCTTTAAAATGTGCGTATATTGACGGCTTCTTAATACCAACATCTTGTGCAATGTTTGCTAGTGAAGTTCCTTCATAGCCATAGCGTGCAAAGTGTGAAAGTGCCACAGATTTTATGCGGTTTGCTGTCATGTTCATCCCCTACCTACCGTTCGTTAGTTAAAGTATAAGATAAAAAAAATATATAGTCAAGAAGGACAATTATACAAAATGGAACAGTGTAAGCTCTATAATAGGAGCTTTACACTGTTCTTCGTTCAATTAAATGAAACGGTAATTCTTCAGAAGTTCCTATAATTTTCTCATGTTGTACTTGTTCATAAAATAGTGAAAAAGCACGTTTTCCCATTGCTAGTCCAGGATGTTCAATGGTGGTTATTTCTAGTGCCTCAGAAATGGGATGATTATCAAATCCAAGAATTGCTAAATCTTCTGGAACTCGTAATCCTTGTTTTTTCGCTTCTGTTAACAAGCCAGCAGCCACTTGGTCGCTGGCAGCGAAAAGAGCGGTGGGACGATTTTTCATAGTTAGTATATTTTTGATTACGTTTGCACCGTCTTGAATGTTATAACAATGATAAAATAGCCAGTCTGTCTGTACACGTTTTCCAGCTGCATGAAGCGCATCAAAGAATGCTTGCTCACGCTGTTTTGTACTCACACTTTTTTCGCGTGCTAAACAAAATCCAATATGTTCATGTCCGTTTTGTAATAAACATTGTGTCCCAATATGGAAGCCGTCATAATGATTGACAAACACAGAAGATATAAGAGGATGCAGCAGTTTTTCACACGAAATGATAGGAGCGAACTTTGCATAAGGTTCAATTGTATCCCATGAACTTGTTCGAGAACAAATAATCATTCCATCAAATTGTTTCATCTTCATCATTTCAAGGACACGTATTTCCTCAATACTATCGTAATTTGTTTGACAAAGATTAATGCGATATCCTGCTTCAAGCGCTTTGTTTCCAATTCCTTCAATAATTGTACTAAAGTACGGCAAATTAATAAAAGGAAGCATAACACCAATCGTATATGTTTTTCCTTTGAGAAGATGAACCGCATTTACATTTTTGGCGTAATTCAATTCTTCGACAGCGTCTAGGACGCGTTTTCTTTTTTCTGCACTGACATATGGATGCTCATTTAAGACGCGTGAAACAGTCGTAATAGAGACTCCGGCCGTTTTCGCAATTTGTTTTATATTTACCATATGTTTCACCTCTATTTTCATTATACAGGAAAAGGGTGAGGAAAATCTTATGAAACACTTGACATGAAAAGCTTTTCATAATCTATTTTGTTAATAATGCTTTCCGCTATTCGCGTAACAATCATTCTTGGCGTGAGAATAGGGAAAGCATTTTTGTCAAATTGTGTGAGATAAACGAGGAAAGTTTTCAAAGGTGGAAAAGGAAGTAAAAGAGAATATGAACATAACATACGAAAGCTTCAATTGTATCTTGATAGAAAAGAGAATGTTGAGAAAGGGCGGATACACATTGAAAAAACGGATGCTCTGTTTCGTATTTTCTAGTATGGTATTAAATGCATGTTCTTTTCAGCAAACGATGGTCGAAGAAAAAAAATTTGCAGAAAGTTTAGAGGCAAGTGAAGATATGATGTCTGATCCAGTATCGGTACAAGCTGTAAAAAACGTTCTCCCGTTTTCGTTTCAAACACCATCATTTTTACCGTATGAATCAAAAGATAATCCAAAAGCAGTAGTTCGAAAAATGGGAGATAAACGAATTGCCCTTGATATTAAATATGAACGACGTGAAAAAAGCATGAAGGATTATATTGAATTAACAGTTGCCAACTTCTCATATAATTTTCCTTTTATTGTAGAACAAAATCATTTTCAGGAGCAAGTAAAGCTTGAAAATGGCATAACAGCTTATTTTAAAAGTAGTGACGGAGAAATGGATGGAGAAGACATTGCGACGCTTACTTGGAAAGAAGAGAAAGTAGAATACCAGTTGCTGTACCGAAATGTGCGCGATCAAAGTAGTGAAGATGTAAAGAAAAATTTAATGTATATCGCTAGTAAAATGGAATGAAATAGCTAGCTTGTGATAGACAAGCTAGCTATTTGTTATGAATTTTTCTTTTTCACTTTACCAGACCAAGTTTTAAAGCCACCTTGCAATTGATAAAATTCTTTGTAACCATGCTTCTTTAAAAATTGTGCTGCTCGTCCTGTTCGGAAACCATTTTGGCAATACATATAAATCGGTTGGTCAGCACGTAGTTCTTTGTAACGAAGGCGTAATTGTGATACCGGAATGTTACGTGCTCCTAAAATATGACCAGCATTATATTCGTCTGCTTCACGAACATCGATAAGTTGTGCTTTACGATATCCAGCGCGAAATTCTTCTTCTGAAAGTGTTTTAATTAATTTTTTCTGATAGAAATACATCCATACAGAATAGCCGATGAATCCTACAGTTATGGCTAGTAAAATAATAACATTTGTTGACACGATTGTATCGCTCCCTTTTTTCTTATCCTACTTTCCATATTATAATGCCCATATGTATTTATGCAACAAGTTCATTTTGTATTAGAAGAAATTTCGTATTCTTTCACAAATTTTGTCGAATTTGATAGACTAGAGAATGTGAGAAAAATTAGTTATATGAGGTGTGGGATGGAACAGGAAAAATGGTGTTATATAAATTCCGGTAAATGCTCTCCAGCGTTTAATATGGCGTTAGATGAATGTTTATTAAATTGGCAAAGCGAAAAGAAAATGCCGCCAACAATTCGTTTTTATGAGTGGGAAGTTCCGACATTAACAGTGGGGTATTTCCAACGCGCTTCAAAAGAAATTGATATGGATGCAGTGAATAGAAATGGTTTTGGATTTGTACGTCGTCAAACGGGTGGCAGAGGCGTTCTTCACGATAATGAATTAACATATAGTGTAATTGTATCTGAAGATCATCCAAGCATGCCAAAAACAGTGACAGAAGCATATCGCGTTATTTCACAAGGTTTGTTAGATGGATTTAAAGAATTAGGCTTAGAAGCATATTTCGCAGTGCCAAAAACAGCAGAGGAGCGCGATAATTTGAAAAATCCGCGTTCAGCAGTTTGTTTTGATGCTCCGTCATGGTATGAAATCGTTGTAGAAGGGCGTAAAATTGCTGGAAGTGCACAAACGCGTCAAAAGGGAGTTATTTTACAGCACGGATCGATTCCATTAGAAATTGATTTAGATACGCTGTATGATCTGTTCCTGTTTCCAAATGAACGTGTAAAAGAACGTATGAAAAAAATGTTCTCTTCAAAAGCAATTGCAATTAATGAATTAACAGAACGTACATTTACAATTCAGCAACTTATTGATGCATTCCATATTGGATTTGAAAAAGGCTTAAATGTGGAACTTGTTCCGTATGAGTTAACAGAAGAACAATTGCATGAAGTGGAAACATTAGCAAAAGAAAAATATGAAAGTGATGAATGGAATTATAAGAAATAAGGAGATGGATGTCCATCTCCTTATTTTTATATTGTTGAGAGCTTTCCAACAGTGATAATGAGAAAACGGACTGATGGAAATTTCGCTTTATAATTTATAATAAGTTTAATACTTTCTCTACTTTAATTCCTTTTTGCTTTAGTGAACGTAAACGATTTACAACATCCATAATTTCTGCATCAAATGCTACCGATATTCCTTGTTTTTGTAACTCACCTTTTAAGTTCTCGATAGAATCGTCTACATCCATACCAAGTTCATAATCTTGACATACATCCACAGCTTGCTTTACAAGACGAACATACTTTTCTTGTAATTCAGAGTTTGGTTGATTTGTTGCAGGTTGTTTAGCTGTAACTACTGGCTGTACTGGAGTTGACACAGTTACTTCTTTTTGCACTGTAGTTGGTGCAGTTACATCTTTTTGTACAGGAGTTGGTGTAGCTTTAACTACAGGTTCTGGACGCACCGGTTTTGGAATTGGTGTTGGAGTAGGTGCAACATTTACAACTGGTTTTGTTACAGGTGTAACTTCTTTTGAAGTTTCAACTACTGTCTCTTTCTTTGGAGTAGGTGTTTCGATAACTGATAGTGCATTGTCTTCTAATTCTGCCATTTCTTCTTTTGTTTCTTTACTCCACATAACGCGTTCGATTTGCAGTGAAACATTGTTTTTGTTCATGGCGCTTAATATCACTTTACCAACTTCGGCATTGCCAGTAAAATCGACAATTTTATAAATAACGCTTTTGTTCCAATCTACTTTTCCGCTCAAAAATAATTCTTCGTTACATTTTGGCGTTAAGCCCTCGATTTTAATTTCTGCGTTTACACCGTTTTCACTATATACCATGATTAGCGAAGCATTCACATCTTCGTCTGCTAACATTAGCTCACGTACCATTTTGCCGGTGCGCACTTGTGTTTTCTTCTTAAGTGACATCAAATTTCCCCTCTCAAAAATTCAGTAATAATAAAAAAATCGTATAACGAAAAATAATTGCTCACGAAGAAATATGATACCGATAATAAAAGCATCACGTCAACAATTTACTTTAATTATTTTGTATTTTTCTTTTTTGTTTATGTTATTTTTCTTTTTGTAAATTTAGACAAACGAAAAATAGCCCTGAAAAGAGCTGTTAAAACCTTGAGGCTTTAAATAAAAATTTATATAAAACGTAGAAGAACAGCGCTAATATAGCACCTTGCCATATCGTTAAATTATAGGATAAATACTCTTGTTTTTTAAAGTAAATATTTAAGAATACAGAGGAGCAAAATGGAATAGAAAAAGCTAAGCCAAATGTAATTCTTTGTTTCCAAGTAATTGTTCCGTTAAATGAATCCCGCTATTTGCGGACAGTACTACTTCCACCTCAAAATTCGGTGAAAGCATTGTCCAGCTCCAGTAGCTAGAATGTTCGGTGGCTTCGCTTCTTCCTGTGAGGTAAAAAACACCTCTACGTCAGAAGCTCCATCCCCCTCACATTCTGAACGAGCCACTTCCGCTTTTCTAAAGAAGTTAGGTGGAGAGAGAAACTGCTGGCATGCGCCCGATTGGTGAGGGCTAATAATCAGTGGGGGATGAAGAGTGGGAAGAAGGATATCGCGAATTGTTTGAAAGGCCTTATCAAGCATTAAAAGATTTAACTTTGCCGAATTTATCGTTTGAATTAATTCAGCATCGTTTTACAAAAACCAGTAAAAAAGTAATCCAGCAGTGCTATCCAAACACAAAGCTTGATATGGATGAAGAAAAACGAAAATATAAATAGGAATATATGGAATTGGTAAATATGTATGTCAAAAAGAGGATGCAATGAGATTAGAAGAAACAATAAGAGATTATATTCATAAATATTTTCCAAATGCTGAAATTCAATATTTTACATGATAGAATTCGCGATATATACGTGGGTTCTTTTCTGTATTGAGAAAATGGGCTTGTTTCCACCCTTGTCACGATATCCTTTCTGTTGTATCATTTTATTGATTGCTTAGTCCGGAATATAAAAACTGAATTGGATGGAGGAAACCGATGCCTACTCCTAGTATGGAAGATTATATCGAACAAATTTATTTGTTAATTGAAGAAAAGGGATATGCCCGTGTATCTGATATTGCCGAAGCGCTTAATGTACATCCATCCTCTGTAACAAAAATGGTACAAAAACTTGATAAAGATGAATATCTAATTTATGAAAAATATAGAGGGCTTGTATTAACAGTAAAAGGGAAAAAGATTGGTAAGCGCCTTGTCTATCGCCATGAATTGTTAGAACAGTTTATGCGTATTATCGGTGTAGACGAAAGCAAAATCTATAATGATGTAGAAGGAATTGAACATCATTTAAGCTGGGAAGCTATTGATCGTATTGGCGATTTAGTGCAGTACTTTGAACAAGATGAGCTTCGTGTTGAGAAGCTTCGTGGTGTTCAAAAGGCAAATGAAGAACAAGCGCAGTAAGAGAGGGAACTGAAGAACAGTTTCCTTTTTTGCTTGTGAAAAAGGGGATTTACGCACAGTGTAGAATATATATGCTGACTACACTCGTAGGGAGAGGATATGTTGAAAGCGATTGTGTTTGACTTTGATGGACTCATTGTAGATACGGAAACGGTATGGTTTGAAGCATATCAAGAAATTGTACGTGAATACGGAGGAGAATTGCCACTTGAAGAGTTTGCAAAATGCATTGGAACAACAGATGAAGTGTTACATACATTTTTGCAAGGTGAGTTAAAAGAAAAATGGAATAAAGAACATATAGAGGAAAAAGTAGCGATATTACATCGTGAAAAAATGAAATTACCTATGGCTCGTGAAGGGGTAAAAGAATATTTGGAAGAAGCAAAGAAACTCGATTTGAAAATCGGTTTGGCCTCTAGCTCTTCACGGAAATGGGTGACAAATTTTTTGAAGGAATTGGGATTACAAAAATATTTTGAGGTTATTAAAACAAAAGAAGATGTATTACAAGTAAAACCAGACCCAGCACTATACGTAGGTGCTGTTGCTGAACTTGGCGTACATCCTTCTGAAGTAATTGCTTTTGAAGATTCCGTAAACGGAGCGAGAGCTGCAGTTGCAGCCGGGTTAAAATGTGTAATTGTGCCAAATGAGGTGACAAAATCCTTGTCTTTTGAAACGCATCATTTACGTTTAAATTCTATGAAAGATAAGAATTTATCTGAGGTTATTGAACATATTAAACAAAAGTAAAGAAAGACCACACTTCTCTAAAAGGAAGCGCGGTCTTTCTTTTTGCCTTTTTTTCCTTCAATAACTGTTAAGTGAGATTGTTTCCGTTTGCGTCTTAGGAAGGAAGCATTTCCTTTTTTTCCTTTAGCATCAGAAGCATTTTTCTTTAACAAATTTTTGCTTAGGGGTGTTACATTTTGTTTTCCATATTTTCGGTTCGATTGTTTCGCAGCACGTTTGTAAGAAGATTGTGAGTTATTAGCTGAACCGCTTGAACTCGTAAGCATCTTATAAAGCAAATAAAAGACACCAGCAACAATGAGCATTATCGCAATGTTTTTTACAACTCCCATTGGATTTTCAATTGTGAATGCTACAAGACTAAATACGGCTAACCCAACAATTACAACAAATAGAGCGAACATAAATGAACGACCCTTCATAAGGAACACCTCCTAAAAAGAAAGATATTTTAATTAGTTTATTAACGAAAGGCGAAGGAGTTGAATAATATTAAGAAAAAGTTATTGTTGTCTTTCTTCTAGACGCAGTAGTTCTTCAAAAGATGCAATTGCTACTTCAACTTGATCATCTGTTGGTTCTTTCGTTGTTAACAGCTGAAGCCACAGACCAGGGTATCCTAATGCGCGGAGTACTGGAACGCTTCGTAAGCTGTTTGTAAATTGCAACACCTCAAATGAAATACCCAGCACTACAGGAATGAGCAAAATACGATTCATAAGGCGAACCCAAAGAGGATCTGTTGGAACGAGAAAATATACAAACATCCCAATAATAACAGTAAATAAAATGAAGCTGCTGCCGCAACGATAATGAAGACGGGTTTGTTTTTGTACGTTTTCTACTGTTAATGGAAGATTATTCTCATAAGCATTAATTACTTTATGTTCCGCCCCGTGATATTGAAATACACGTTTAATAAGTGGAGTTAGTGAAACAAAGTAAATATAGCTAAGTAATAATACAAGCTTAATGATACTTTCGACAATAATTTGCCCAGCATGAGATGGGAAAACAGGTCTTGTCAATTCTGCTAAAAGCGCAGGAACCGCAGTGAAAATCACTTTTCCGAAGATAAAGGATAAGACCCCTACTGCCGCAACACTAAGTATCATCGTTAGCTTTGACTGTTCTTCTTTTTTTTGTACGAATTGTGCATCATCTGCAGGATGTACATCAAAGCGTTCTGAAGCGAAGTTTAAATGCTTTGCCCCGTTTGCACTTGCATCAATAATTGCCGCGATGCCGCGTAGAAATGGAATTTTTTTAAACATAGACGATACTTTATTACGAACACGAGGTAATCGATAAAATTCGATAGATTTATCTTTACGACGAATCGCTGTAACAGTATATTCTCTACCGCCAAACATAACTCCTTCTACTACCGCTTGACCGCCGTAGATTTGTTTTGTCTTCTCTGTCATGTCAACACCAACCTGTATTTGTTTTTCTCTTATCAGAAAAGAGGTAGCGACTCTAGGTGTTGTCATTATATTATATGACAACACTACAGTTTCCTTTATTTTATCGACAAAAGTGTACTTCTGACAAGGAAAATCAGCAGGTTAGTCAGACATTTCCTATTCTTTTTATAGACAAATTCCGCAGTATTTAAACATGCTTTAAATTAGTTTCGGACATACTAGTAGGCGGAGGTGTGGATGTGAAACAAGAACAATCTGTCACGAAAAAAATAGTTCAAATTGGTGTGTTTGGAGGTTTGTTTTGGGGAGCTGTTTGGTACTTTCTCCATATTTTTTCTTTTACTAATGCGGGTCCAAATTATTTGCTGCTCCCGTTTGCACTTGGAGATTGGAAAGAAGGTGTATGGGGAAACGTAGCGGGAATTGTGTGTATGGGGATACTTTCAATTGTTGTAGCGTTTGTATATAAGGTAGCTTTGAGTAAGTTTGAAGGTGTGATTCCAGGCGTTATATACGGTCTTATATGGTGGGGAATATTATTTTTTGCAATTGGATCTATTGCACCTGTCATAAGAAGTGCGTTAGAAATGTCTAGGACAACCATTATAACGACAGCATGTATTTTTATTCTATATGGTGTTTTTATTGCATATTCTGTTTCGTTTGAGGTGAATAACGAAAAGGGTACAGAGAACAAGGAAAAGACAAACTATTCAAATAAGTGAGGGGTATGGTAAAATGCTATATAGACATTTTTTTTATTAAGGAGTTAGGTATATGAATAAATTGCTCCTCGTTAACGGGCCTAATTTAAACCGCCTCGGTGTGAGAGAGGTTAATGTATATGGTACGGGAACGTTAGCATCGCTAGAAACAGATATGAAACAACAAGCAGAAAGTTTGGGAGTGGAGCTAGAGTGTTTCCAATCCAATCATGAAGGTGCCATTATTGATATCATTCACGAGGCTGAGGGTACATATAAGGGAATTATTCTAAATCCAGGAGCATTTACGCATTATAGCTATGCAATTCGTGATGCGATTGCGAGTATTTCGATTCCTGTTGTTGAGGTGCATATTTCAAATATTCATCAGCGCGAATCGTTTCGTCATGTATCTGTTACGGCGCCGGTCACAGCAGGACAAATTGTAGGATTTGGCTTGTATGGCTATCACTTAGCGTTACTTGCATTATTGGAGAAAATCGGGGAGGCATAATCAATGGAGAAACTTACAAAATTAAGAAGTGCATTTGGAGAAGTTGGTATTGATGGCATTCTATTAACGAATCAACATAGTCGTAGATATATGACAAACTTTACAGGAACGGCAGGAGTTGTATTAATTTCAAATAAACGCGCTTTGTTTATTACAGATTTTCGCTACGTTGAACAAGCGCAAAAACAAACGGTGGGCTATGAGATCGTGCAGCATACTGGTTCGATTCTTGAAGAAGTTGCAAAACAAGTAAAAGACTTAGGAATTCAAAAGCTTGGTTTTGAGCAAGATACTCTTACATACAGCTCTTATACGGCATATAAAGAGGAAGTTGATGCAGAATTTGTTGCAACTTCTGGTATTGTGGAAAAGTTACGCTTGATTAAGACTGATTCAGAGATTAAGATATTAAAGGAAGCTGCACAGATTGCAGATGCTGCCTTTGAACATATTCTATCATTTATTCGCCCGGGAGTATCTGAGATTGAAGTGTCAAATGAACTTGAATTTTTCATGAGAAAGCAAGGAGCAACTTCTTCTTCGTTTGATATTATCGTTGCTTCGGGACTTCGTTCAGCATTGCCGCACGGCGTGGCATCTGAAAAATTGATAGAAAAGGGAGATTTTGTTACATTAGACTTCGGTGCTTACTATAAAGGATATTGCTCTGATATTACTCGTACAATTGCAGTAGGTGAGCCGTCCGACAAATTAAAGGAAATTTATAATATCGTATTAGAGGCGCAGCTGCGTGGTGTTAATGGCATTAAAGCTGGTTTAACTGGCCGTGAAGCAGATGCGTTAACGCGTGACTACATAACTGAAAAAGGATACGGTGAGTATTTTGGGCATTCTACAGGTCATGGAATTGGTCTTGAAATTCATGAGGGACCAAGTTTAGCATTCCGCTCTGAAACGGTACTTGAGCCAGGAATGGTTGTGACTGTAGAACCTGGAATTTATATTCCAAATGTAGGCGGAGTTCGCATTGAGGATGATATTATAGTAACAGCTGAAGGTAATGAAGTGTTAACTAAATCTCCGAAAGAACTCATTATTTTGTAATACACAGGAGGATTTTTTGCATGATTTCAGTAAACGATTTTCGTACAGGTTTAACAATTGCGGTGGACAACGGCCTTTGGCAGGTTATAGATTTCCAACACGTAAAACCAGGTAAAGGTGCAGCGTTCGTTCGTTCTAAACTACGTAACCTTCGTACAGGTTCTGTTCAAGAAAAAACATTCCGTGCTGGTGAAAAAGTAGAAAAAGCACATATCGAAAACCGTCGTATGCAATATTTATATGCAAGCGGTGAAGCTCATGTATTCATGGATAATGGAACATACGAGCAAATCGAACTTTCTGACAAGCAAATCGAACACGAATTAAAATTCTTAAAAGAAAATATGGAAGTAGCAATCATGACATACCAAGGCGAAGTACTTGGTGTAGAACTTCCAAACACTGTTGAGTTAAAAGTTGTTGAAACAGAACCAGGTATTAAAGGTGACACAGCTTCTAACGTAACAAAACCAGCTACATTAGAAACTGGTCTAGTTGTACAAGTACCAATCTTTATTAACGAAGGTGAAATGCTTATTATCAACACAGGAGAATCAAAATACGTTTCTCGTGCGTAATTGAAAGAGGCACTCGTGGATTATCCATGAGTGCCTTTTTTTATCCCGCTATTCTTGGGCAGTAGAGCCCCACCTTAAGATTCAGAGATAGGTGGGGGCCTTACTGCTGGCATGTGCCCGATTGGACGGGCTTTCCATCAGTGGGGAGATGAAGAAAACCCTCACTGATGGAAGTTTCACTTTATGTGAAATAAGGTATGTAGTAAATAACGGTAATAATCAAGCTAATCGTAAGTAATAAGAGAGTTCCGATCATATAGGGATTCATCCGAACTTGAAAAGGTGTTACTTCCCCGGTGTCAACTCCTGTCCAGCTTTTTGTAATAGCACGCTCCATATTGGCGTTACGATTCATATTTAAAAGCAATAGCCAAGTGATGCTGAAAATGGCTAAACTCCCTAAAAAGAAACTTTCTATAAATGACCAACCAACAAATTTTGCAAATAAGAAAATAGCAGCTATTTCTACTGAGATAGTAAGGATAATTTTAAGAACTTTCATACTTCCACCCTTTTTATTCCAATATATCATGATTTTACAGAAAATTCCGTTTATTTTCATTTAATAATTAAAAAATTACTTTTCCACTTCTGAAATAGACAACCCTTGCATATGGTTGTACAAACGTACTCTTTCATCTTGTTTCAGCAGGGTATATGTGTGCTGTTAGAACGGTGTAAGGATAATGAGAGAGGTGAGAGGATGAAACAGTGGCTAGCGGCATTTGAAACATCTGTGCTTGTGATGGCGCTTCTTAGGCTCTTCTCGGGAAGCATGGAGATTTTCGCCGCTTTGCTTATGTTGTATTTCAATGATGCAAAAAAAGCATTGTTCGTAAACGGCATGCTTGCATTTGTTGGACCGACTGTTTTAATTGTGACCATGTCAGTTGGAATTGCGAGTGTTACGAACGAAATTTCATTTTTGAAACTATTTTTTCTGGCGCTTGGGATTGCTTGTATTTTTATTGCAGTATTGAAATAGCGATGTGATGGGGAGAGAGCTATGAAAGAAGTATTAGAGATGTTGCCAAAGCAAATTGAACGTTTTATACAAGACTGCAAAGAATATGACACATTAGAAGAAATACGGATTCGGATTGGTCGGCCGCTTGAATGTATTGCGCGCGGGAAAGCGCATTTTTATAACTATATCGTGACGGTAGAAGACGCGGCATATTTACTGAATAAATTGAGTCAATATTCGCTTTATACGATGGAAGAAGAGCTGAAGCGAGGGTACGTCACACTGCGCGGGGGGCACCGTGTTGGCTTAGCAGGAAAGGTAATTATGGAAAAGAGTGTGGTGAAAATGATTCGAGATGTGGCGTCATTTAATATTCGAATTGCTCGACAGAAAATGGGGATTGCCGAGCCTCTTTTACCGTATTTATATCAGAAACGTTGGCTAAATACGATGATTATTGGCCCACCGCAAACAGGGAAAACAACCTTATTACGTGATGTAGCCCGCTGTATGAGTGCTGGTGTTCCAGGGCAACATGTACCTTCTTGTAAAGTTGGTATCGTAGACGAAAGATCGGAAATTGCCGGATGTGTGAAAGGTGTTCCGCAATATGAGTTTGGACCAAGAGTAGATGTGCTAGATGCATGCCCAAAAGCAGAAGGTATGATGATGATGATTCGTTCAATGAGCCCCGATATATTAATTGTTGACGAAATTGGCCGTCAAGAGGATAGCGAAGCAATTATGGAAGCTGTTCATGCGGGTGTTCAATTGTTTATTAGTGCACATGGATACGGATATGAAGATATACTGAAACGACCTTCGCTGAGAAAAATTATAGAGCTGGGCGTGTTTGAACGTTTTATTGAACTTTCTAAAATAAAAGGACCAGGAACTATTATGAATATGAAAGATGGTAGTGGAAGGCCGATACGCCAAGGAGAAAGGGTGCTGAGCGTATGATTAAATTCTTTGGTGCTGCACTTATTGTTGCGGTATCAACATTTTTTGGTTTTTCACATGCGAAAAAATATAGTGAACGCCCTCGTCAACTGCGATTGCTAAAGGCTGCTCTGCAATCGTTAGAGGCTGAAATTATGTATGGGCATACTCCATTATCTGAGGCAGCTGCACGCCTTGTGAAACAAATGCCAAAGCCTTTGAACTGGTTTTTTCATAGCTTTCATGAGCGATTACAAACGGGAGAGCAAACTGTGCGGGAAGCATGGATCGATAGCTTACAAGAAAATTGGAAACTCACAGCACTGAAGCAAACAGAATATGAAATTTTACAGCAATTTGGAGAAACGTTAGGACAACACGACCGCGAATCGCAGCAAAAACATATTCGTTTATGTATTACACATCTAGAGAGAGAAGAAGGGGAAGCAAAGGAAATGCAAATCCAGTACGAAAAGATGCTGAAAAGTTTAGGTGTATTAGCAGGACTATTGATCGTTATTTTACTGTTGTAAGGGGGAAAGGTGATGTCGATCGATGTTGGATTAATCTTTCAAATTGCAGGTATTGGTATTATTTTAGCTTTCATTCATACTGTGCTGAAAGAACTGAAGCGAGAAGATATTGCCAACTGGGTTATTCTCGTTGGTTTTGTCGTTATTTTATTTCAGGTTGCATTTTTAATTAACAATTTGTTTGACAAGATTAAAAGCGTCTTTCTCTTTCAGTAAAGGGGGGCGATTCGAATCGAAATATTGCAAATTGTAGGACTTGGGCTTGTGGCGACGTTTTTGGCGGCAGTATTGAAGCAGCATAAATCGAGTATAACTTCATTGTTTGTTGTATTTGTCAGTAGCGTTATGTTTTTACTTGTCATCGATCAAATTCACTCCATTTTAACGATGATTGAGCGTATTGCAAATGAGGCGAAAGTGAGCAATGTGTATGTGGAAACATTACTGAAAATTATTGGAATTGCCTATATTGCAGAATTTGGCGCACAAATTACGAAAGATGCAGGACAAGGAGCGATTGCTTCAAAAATCGAATTAGCAGGGAAAATTTTAATTTTAGTGATGGCGATTCCAATATTAACGGTTGTAATTGAAACAATTCTCGGTTTTTTACCAACTGGATAAAGGAGGGTGAATCGTGCGATCGTGTGGAATAAAGTTTTTGTTTGCCTTTTTCTTCTTTTTTTCTTTGCCGATTATCGTACAAGCTTCTCCTTTAGAACAAAATGTTGTGGATGAACAGCTAGGAAAGCTTGGGATAGAAGATGTAAAGAAATATTGGGATGACCTTGTTGCAAAGTACGGGGGGTATTTGCCGGAAAGCCAAAAGGGAAGCTTTATGGAGTTTGTAAAAGGAGAAAAAAATTTTTCAATTAAAGAGTGGATAATTGGGTTACTAAAATACTTATTTCATGAATTAGTGGCTAATGGAAAGTTACTTGGGACACTTATTATGCTTACTATTTTTAGTGCGCTTCTTCAATCGCTTCAATCTGCTTTTGAAAAAAGTAGTGTGGGGAAAATAGCAGATGCTGTTGTATACATGGTGCTTATCGTTTTTGCCTTAAATAGTTTTTACGTTGTAATGACGTATGCAAGAGACACCATTCAAACAATGATAGATTTCATTTTAGCGCTTCTTCCTATTTTGTTAGCACTCATTGCTACTGGAGGGGGTGTAGTATCTGTTTCCTTCTTTCACCCCATTATTGTTTTTCTTATGAATACGAGCGGGATGCTCATGAATTACATTGTTTTACCGCTCCTGCTGCTTGCAACGATTTTAAGTATCGTAAGTACAATGAGTGATCAATATAAAGTTACAAAATTGTCCAAGCTGTTGCAAAATGCTAGCGTTAGCATTATTGGTATTTTCTTAACAATCTTTCTCGGTGTGCTTTCTGTACAAGGAACGGCAACAGCAGTAGCAGATGGGATTGCTGTTAAAACAGCAAAGTTTGTAACCGGAAACTTTATTCCAGTTGTAGGGCGAATGTTTACCGAAGCAGCAGATACAGTGCTCAGCGCATCTGCATTATTAAAAAATACAATTGGAATTGTTGGGATTGTTATTTTATTACTTATCGTTGCTTTTCCTGCTATTCAAATTTTTTGCATTGCTTTCATTTATAAGTTTGCAGCAGCAGTGTTGCAGCCTGTTGGTGGAGGAACGATTATTCAATGCCTGGATATTATCGGGAGAAGCATTATATACGTGTTTGCTTGTTTAGCTATTGTATCGTTTATGTTTTTTTTAAGTATCACTATTATTATCGCAGCTGGAAATATTACGTTAATGATGCGTTAGGGGGTGATCAAGTTGCAATTTGTAGTAGAGTGGATTCGGAATATTATTGTGTTTCTACTATTAGCGACGATGCTTCATATGTTACTTCCTAATTCGAATTTACAAAAATATGTAAAATTTGTTGTTAGTTTGCTTCTAGTTGTTTTAATCTTAACACCCTTATTTAAATTGCTACAAACAGACATTAAAGATGTAATTGCAAATGTTAGCCAAGACAAGTATGTGGCCAACGGATTAATAGAAAATAAAATTGATACAAAGAAAAAAGAAATACAAGCCTCACAACGTGCATATATTTTAGAACAGATGGCTGTCCAAATGAAAAAACAAGTTGGAAAAGAACTGGAAGAGAGATATGGCATGGCCGTTATGAGTTTGCAGATAAAAGTACCAGAAGAAAAAAAGGAAGTGAAATCTCAGCAAGATATTCAGTCTGTTGTCGTAACGCTTCAAAAAAATGAACACAATCGAGAAGGAGCTATTGAAACAATTCAAAAGGTAGAAATTAATTCGAAGGAACCTCGAAAGACGTCAGAACAAAACACGGCTGAAATGAAACAATTCTTCTCAAACAAATGGCAATTAGAAGAGAGCAAAATTAAAGTACAGATGGAAGGGGGGATAGGGAAAGTAAATGAATAATAAATTTCAATTTCTTCGCACCTTTTTTAAAGGAAATGAAAAAGACGGGAAAGAGAAAAAAGTCACATCAAAGTTTTTAATTGCCTTGCTCATACTCGGTATGCTTCTTATGTTTTCTAGCAATCTTTTTCAAGCAAAAAAACCAGAAGTACCTGTTTTGAAATCACAGACAGGGCAAGAACAGTCTAAAGATGTACCAACATTTGGACAAAAGGACAGCGACAACAAATCTATTATTGATAAATATGAAAAAGAATATGAACAACAATTGAAAGAAGCTTTAGAAAGTGTTACGGGCGTTAAAGATGTAACAATTGAAGTTAATCTTGATTCATCTGAAGAAAAAATACTCGATAAAAATACAGTCAAGCGATCGCAAAGCACAGATGAAACAGATAAAGAAGGTGGAAAGCGGAAAGTTGAAGATGAATCGATTGACGAAAAAACAGTGACTGTACGTCAAGGGGATAAAGAAGCTCCTATTGTACTCCGAGAAGATAAGCCGAAAGTTCGCGGTGTTCTTGTTGTTGCAAAAGGAGTAGATAATTTACAAGTGAAACAGATGGTGATAGAAGCTGTTACACGTATGCTAGGGGTTCCAAGTCACCGTGTATCTGTCTTACCAAAAAAGAATTAGGGAGGAAATAAAGTGCTAAAAAAACAAACAGTTTGGTTATTAACGATGCTAAGTTTAGTTGTTGTTCTTTCGGTATACTATGTAATGACACCAGATAACAAAAGTAAGGTTGTTACAACATCCCTTGGAGAAGTAACGAAAGAGAAGCAAGGATCTGAAAAGGAAACTAGTAAAAAAGAAACAAGTAAAAAAGAAGGTAATGTATCTAGTCATTCTGCTAGTGATGATAGTTTCACAGCGCTACGCTTGAAAATGGAGGATCAGCGCAGTGAAGTGAAAGAGAAATTACAAAATGTAATGAACTCAACGAACGCTTCCGCTGAGGAGAGAAGTAAAGCAAAAGATGACTTTGATGCATTAAGTGATTTAGCAGCTAAAGAAACATTATTAGAAACATTAATTAAAACAGAAGGTGGCTATAAAGACGCACTTGTACGTGCAGATGGAAATGACATTAAAGTAACAGTTAAAGCAGCGAAGCTCTCCGCGAAAGAAGCAAATAAAATTATGCAGCTTGTAAAAAGCGAGACGGGCTTAATGGCAGATGTTCGATTTGAAGTAGCAAAGTAAAAAGCTATCGATTTTTCGATAGCTTTTTTTGGTTACTAGAAGCTAGTCTGGGAATTGTAGTTCGGCTTCTTTCACTTTTATAGGAGAAATTTGTTGAGAACAGAAAATCATTGGTTCTTGGTAAAGGTGATTACTTTGTCCGCATTTCATTTGAATAGCGAGAGCTGCAGCCCAAATAATAACAGTTGGTAGAAAGAGAATAAGCCAAATGTTCACGTTTTCACACCTCACTGTATATGATTCTACTTTGACAATACTCTTTTTATATGAAGGGGATATGAAGTGGGTGTAAATAAACTTTGAATATTTGGTAAAAATATACAAACTGCATAATAAGGGAGGTGATATTGATTTTTAAGAAGTGGTCTTGCCAATTTTGAGTGAAACTTGGTATTATTACTAGGTGATAAAATATAACATGCTGTTATTTTAACATTCCAATTTATTTGTCATAAATAAAAAATAAATTGGAATGTTAAAAATATTTATCGTAAGATAAATATATAGTTTGAAACTTCAAAGTAGCTTTTTATTGAAAGTACGCGAAGCAATGTATTATTGTCTGTTATAGCAAAATTAAGTGAAACTTCCATCAGTGACATTTATGATGATGGCTTGTAGAAGCAACCGTGCTATTGCAGCAAGACAAACAAGTATATAGGAGTGGATTTTATATGTTTAAAATTCAAGAAGTTCGTGAATTGATTAAGTTGATTGATGATTCTAATATTGATGAATTTGAATACAAAAAAGATGGTACTACGATTAAGATGAAAAAGCGTGGCAATGAAGTAGTTGCTGTGCAACCTGCTCTTGCAGTGCAAAAACCTGTACAAGCTATAGCAAACGAAGTGGTTGCTGCACCAGCTCAAGCTGAAACGCCAAAACAAGAAGAGAAACCAGTAGCACAAGATGAGAACTTGCAAAAGATTACTTCTCCAATGGTTGGGACGTTCTATGCATCTCCATCACCAGATGCACCTGTATATGTAAATGTAGGAGATCGCGTATCGGAAGGGAAAATTGTTTGTATTATAGAAGCAATGAAACTCTTTAATGAAATTGAAGCAGAAGTAAGTGGAGAAATCGTTGAAATCCTTGTGAATAACGGTCAGCTTGTTGAATATGGACAACCGCTATTTCTTGTAAAAGCATAATAAGGGAGTCTTGAATTATGATTAAAAAAGTATTAATTGCGAACCGCGGGGAAATTGCTGTACGAATTATTCGTGCTTGTAAAGAAATGAATATTGAAACAGTTGCAATTTATTCTGAGGCAGATAAAGAAGCGCTTCATGTACAAGTAGCAGATGAAGCATACTGCGTTGGTCCAACCGTATCAAAGGAGAGTTATTTAAACTTAACGAACATTATTAGTGTTGCGAAATTAACAGGTTGTGATGCAATTCACCCTGGATATGGATTTTTAGCAGAAAATGCTGATTTTGCAGAGCTTTGTCGTGAATGTAATTTAATTTTTATCGGTCCAAGTCCAGAAGCTATTTCAAAAATGGGCACAAAAGACGTTGCACGTGATACAATGAAAGAAGCAGGGGTTCCGATTGTACCGGGTTCACAAGGAATCATTAAAAATATCGAAGAAGCTGTAGCACTCGCAGAGGAGATTGGATATCCTGTTATTATTAAAGCAACAGCGGGCGGCGGCGGTAAGGGTATTCGCGTTGCGCGCACTGAAGAAGAGCTTGTGAAAGGAATTCAAATTACACAGCAAGAGGCAAGTACCGCTTTTGGAAACCCTGGTGTATATTTAGAAAAATACATTGAAGATTTCCGTCATGTGGAAATTCAAGTGATGGCAGATAACTATGGTAATGTCATTCATTTAGGAGAGCGTGATTGTACAATTCAGCGTCGTTTGCAAAAGCTGTTAGAAGAGTCACCTTCTCCAGCTTTAGATGCTACTATTCGTCAACAAATGGGAGAAGCAGCAGTAAAAGCAGCGGCAGCAGTAGATTATACAGGTGCTGGCACAGTTGAATTTATTTACGAATATAAAACGAAAAGTTTCTATTTTATGGAAATGAATACACGAATTCAAGTCGAACATCCTGTAACTGAAATGGTAACAGGAGTAGATCTTATTAAAGAGCAAATTCGTGTTGCTTCAGGAGAGCAGTTATCACTGCAGCAAGAAGATGTACAATTTAACGGTTGGGCAATTGAGTGCCGAATTAATGCGGAAAACCCTGCCAAAAACTTTATGCCATCTCCAGGAAAGGTAGAAATGTATTTACCACCAGGAGGATTTGGTATTCGCGTCGATTCAGCTGTATATCCTGGATATACGATTCCACCTTATTACGATTCGATGGTTGCAAAGCTTATTGTTTACGGAAAAACACGTGAAGAAGCAATTGCAAAAATGAAGCGAGCGCTAAGTGAATTCGTCATTGAAGGTGTACATACGACGATTCCGTTTCATTTACAACTTCTTGACCATCCTGAGTTTGTACAAGGTGAATTTAATACTAAGTTTCTAGAACAGCATGATTTAACGGCGCACTGATACATTTAAAGGAGGTTTTTTCATGGCTGATCATATGTTAGACATGGGGCAAGACACAAGCCTTGGTAAAGTAGAAATCGCACCGGAAGTAATTGAAGTAATTGCAGGTATTGCTGCTTCTGAAGTAGAAGGTGTAGCAGCAATGCGTGGTAACTTTGCAACAGATGTTGTTGAGAAGTTAGGGAAGAAAAATCACGGAAAGGGCGTAAAAGTAGAGTTAGCAAACGATGACATTATCGTTGATGTATATGTATTAATGTACTTTGGTGTAGCAATTCCAGTTGTTGCACAAAACATTCAAGATAATATTCGTCAAGCGCTTCTTACAATGACAGGCCTTGAACCGAAAGAAGTAAACGTGCATATCGTTGGTGTAACATTTGAAACACCAAAGACAGAAATTGAGCCAGTGTAATACTAAAAAAGGTGCCTCGTTATACAGGCACCTTTTTTATCGTTTTGTATACTTTTATCTGAATTTCAGAAACATGATATTATTTGAAAAAATGAAAAATATATAAGGATAAATACGTATTTTTGAAAAAAACGTACATTGTGGTATGATATGGAACTTGAAGTTAATCTTTTTATTATTTTTCCGTTAGGGAACTCGTGTATGAAACGATAAATTGTGGTATTATCATTGTATTATAAGGTTGAAAACTCAGCGGAATTTATAAAGAGTAAGTAATTCGACGGCTTATAAATTATAATAATATAACAAAACATAAGAAAGACTTGAAGTATAAAGGAGAGTTATAATGAAACGTAGGACGGCTAGAGAAAGAGCAATGCAAGCACTCTATCAAATGGATATTACCGGAGAATATAATCCGAAAGCTGCAGTAGAAAATGTGCTTGAAGAAGGCGAAAGTACAAATGAATTTTTAGAAACGCTTGTCTTCGGTTGTGTAGAATATAAAGAAGTAATTGATGAACTTATTCGTCAAAATTTAAAAAAATGGAAATTAGAGCGCATTAGCATTGTTGATCGCAGTATTTTACGACTCGCTGTGTATGAAATGAAATATATGGAAGATATCCCGCATAGCGTATCTATTAACGAGGCAATTGAAATTGCAAAAGCATATGGGGACGAGGAATCTCGTCGTTTTATTAACGGCGTTTTATCAAGTATAAAGTGAAACGTCCATCAGTGGGGAGCTTTATCTTCCACAGATGATTAGTAAGAACAATTAAGCTTTTACGAGCAGTTAATCCTCACCTATCTTCTTTGATTTTTCAAACCTTTAAGGTGGGGGCTCTACTGCTCGTTAGAGCGGGGTAGAAGAAAAATAACTTTGTAATTTTTTAAGGGGGAATTTTAACATGGTAGCAGTAATCATCAAAGGAAATGAAGTTGCAGAGAAAAAGCGAGCACAGTTAAAAGAGAAAGTTGCAGAACTAAAAGAACAAGGAATTGTACCAGGATTAGCTGTTATTTTAGTTGGAGATGATCCAGCTTCTCATTCGTATGTAAAGGGGAAAGAAAAAGGATGCGAACAAGTTGGTATTTATTCCGAATTAATTACATTTCCTGATACAATTACACAAGATCGTTTATTAGCAGAAATTGATCGTTTAAATAATGATAATCGTATTCACGGTATTTTAGTGCAATTACCTTTGCCAAATCATATTGAAGAGAAGGCTATTATTGAAAAAATTTCTCCAGAGAAAGATGTGGATGGTTTCCACCCTATTAGTATTGGTCGCATGATGACAGGACAAGATACGTTCCTACCATGTACACCACATGGTATTTTAGAATTAGTAAAAGAAACAAACCTTGATATTACAGGGAAACACGTTGTTGTTATTGGACGAAGCAATATTGTTGGAAAACCGGTAGGACAACTGTTTTTAAATGAAAATGCGACAGTTACTTATTGTCATTCAAAAACAGCGAATATAAAAGAATTAACGAAGCTAGCTGATATTTTAATTGTTGCAGTTGGTCGAGCAAAAATGGTAACAGCTGACTATGTAAAAGAAGGTGCAGTTGTAATTGATGTCGGAGTAAACCGTTTAGAAACAGGAAAACTGTGCGGTGATGTTGACTTTGATGATGTATTAAATGTTGCAGGTTATATTACCCCAGTACCAAAAGGCGTAGGTCCAATGACGATTACGATGCTACTAGAAAATACTGTACTATCTGCGGAGCGTGCAGGAGTTATTTGTAAGTAATTGCAAAGCGGCTATGAGGAGAGAAAAATGGAAAAGCAATATTTAACCG
The DNA here is from genome assembly GCF_042676365.1 of Bacillus sp. CGMCC 1.60114. Classification (NCBI taxonomy): domain Bacteria; kingdom Bacillati; phylum Bacillota; class Bacilli; order Caryophanales; family Bacillaceae; genus Bacillus; species Bacillus sp. CGMCC 1.60114. Next base: position 31,506 of record NZ_JBHTHG010000007.1, on the reverse strand, counting down.
TTACAGCATTAACTCGTTATATGAAAACAAAAATAGAGTATGATCCTCATTTACAGTCTGTTTGGTTAAAAGGAGAAATTTCAAATTTTAAATATCATAGCCGCGGTCATATGTATTTCACATTAAAAGATGAAAATGCAAGAATTGCTGCGGTCATGTTTGCGAGTCATAATCGTAATATGAAATTTAGACCAGAAGACGGGATGACAGTCCTTGTAAAAGGGAAAATCTCTGTTTATGAAGCAAGTGGTTCATACCAAATTTATGTTCAGGATATGCAGCCGGATGGAGTAGGGAATCTTCATTTAGCATATGAACAGTTAAAGGCTCGTTTAGAAGAGGAAGGGCTGTTTTCACAAGTATATAAACAACCAATTCCTGCTTATCCAACAACAATCGGTGTTATTACGTCACCAACGGGTGCGGCCATTCGGGATATTATAACGACGATTACACGTCGTTATAATATTGGAAATGTAATTGTATTTCCAGTTCTTGTACAAGGGGAGTTCGCAGCTCCCTCGATTGTACAGGCTATTGAAAAAGCAAATGAAATGAACGATATGGATGTATTGATTGTTGGTCGCGGCGGAGGTTCAATTGAAGAACTATGGGCGTTTAATGAAGAAACAGTGGCCCGGGCAATCTTTGCGAGTAAAGTTCCTATTATTTCTGCAGTTGGCCATGAAACGGATTTTACAATTGCTGATTTTGTTGCGGATTTAAGAGCGCCAACGCCGACAGCAGCAGCTGAATTGGCAGTTCCTCACATTCTCGAGCTAGAAGAAAAAGTGATGCAGCGTACACTTCGGCTAACGCGAGCGATACGTGAGATGATGAAATATAAGCAGGAACACCTGCAAGCGTTGCAAAAATCATATGCGTTTCGATATCCAAAACAACTGTATGAGCAAAAGGAAGAACAATTGGATCGCACAATTGATAAGCTGATGCAAACGAAAGAACGTTACATAGAGAAGAAGGCGAATCAGCTTCAGCAGCTGTCCTTTTATTTAGGAAAGCATCATCCTTCGCAAAAAATTGAACAAACAAAGCTTACGGTGGATGCATTGCAAAAACAACTGCAACGCGAAATGCAAACTCTTTTACAAACGAAAGAATTTGCTTTTACAAGAGCAGTAGAGAAGTTAGAAACCTTAAGTCCTCTTAAAGTGATGATGCGAGGCTACGGTCTTGTGTATAACAATAAAAAACAGGTGTTAAAAAGCGTGAAGGAAATTGATCTTGGAGATGCAGTTGCAGTACAGCTTCAAGATGGTGTGTTAGAATGTAATGTATGGGGAATAGAGGAGCGTGAACTAGGCGATGGAAAATAAAGTGAGCTTTGAAGAAGCAATTGCAAAGCTTGAGCAAATTGTTTCTAAGCTTGAACAAGGCGATGTTCCGCTTGAAGAAGCAATTTCATATTTTAAAGAAGGTATGGAACTTTCTAAGCTTTGCGATGAAAAATTAAAAGATGTACAAGACCAAATGGCAGTTATTCTTGCTGAAGATGGTGAAATACGTCCTTTTACTGCCCTAGGAGATGAAGCATAATGGCGTATGTAGCTTTTGATGCTTTTATGAAAGAGAGCAAAGCATTTGTTGAAGAACAGCTTGTGCGTTATGCAACTACATTACAATGTCCGAATGTGCTTCGCGAGGCGATGGCATATTCATTAGAAGCGGGCGGAAAGCGTCTCCGGCCGTTACTTTTATTTGCGACGCTTCAAGCGTTTGGGAAAGATAGAGGTTTAGGGATAGGTACAGCCTGTGCACTAGAAATGATTCATACATACTCTTTAATTCATGATGATTTGCCTTGTATGGATGATGATGATTTACGCCGCGGGAAACCGACAAATCATAAAGTATTTGGTGAAGCGATGGCTGTATTAGCTGGTGATGGATTGTTAACGTATGCATTCCAAGTTATAACAGAACAAGAGCATACAGACATTACTCCTGAAATCAAGCTATGCATTGTGTTAGAACTTGCAAAAGCAGCAGGACCAGAAGGAATGGTTGGAGGACAAGTTGCAGATATGGAAGCGGAAGGGAAACAGTTAACGCTTCACGAGTTAGAATATATTCATAAGCATAAAACTGGCCGGTTATTAGAATTTGCAGTATTAGCCGGTGCGCTATTATCAGGAGCTACGACTGAGCAACAAGAAAAACTACTTACATTTGCGAAGTATGTCGGGCTTGCTTTTCAAATTCGTGATGATATTCTAGATGTAGAAGGAACAGAAGAAGAGATTGGGAAACCAGTCGGAAGCGATATGACAAATGAAAAAAGTACATATACAACGTTGTTTACAGTAGAAGAAGCGAAGCAAATTTTAGAAGAGACAATTGCAAAAGCAAAAGACGCAATTTCTTCTTTACAATTACAAGATGAATATTTGTTAACAATTTGTGATTTAATTGCAAAGCGTAATCATTAGTATAAGAACGTTTTCGTTTGTTGAGCCATTCAGGATTTTATGGTATAAATGTAGACAAAGGTTTTTCTTTTCTTGTTATTGGCAAAAATATATGTAGATTACATTGCCGTTATCACTTTGTGTTAGCGGCTCTTTTTTCATCGTATAAAAATAAAGAATATGCTTGATTTTGGTAATACAATTAAGTACAACTATGTTTTGCAGGTATTTTGTATAATAGTTGACATGATGACAGATTATGAAACGAAAGTGAGTGATCCTTGTGGATCTGACGCAAATTCAAAATCCTAGTTTTTTGAAGGATATGTCTATAAGTGAACTAGAGGCGTTAAGCGAAGATATTCGAAAGTTTTTAATTGAAGAGCTTTCTGAAACAGGTGGACATATTGCCCCGAACCTAGGTGTAGTAGAACTCACAATTGCTTTGCATAAGGTATTTAATAGTCCAAGAGATAAATTCTTATGGGATGTAGGACATCAATCCTATGTACATAAAATTTTAACAGGGCGTGCAAAGGAATTTGGTACATTAAGACAATATAAAGGATTATGCGGTTTTCCAAAGCGTTGCGAAAGTGAGCACGATGTATGGGAAACTGGGCATAGTTCTACTTCATTATCTGCCGCAATGGGAATGGCGCTTGCGCGTGATTTAAAGAAAACGAAAGAGTATATTGTTCCAATTATTGGTGATGGTGCGCTAACGGGTGGAATGGCACTAGAAGCGCTAAATCATATTGGACATGAGCAAACAGATATGACGGTTATCTTAAATGATAATGAAATGTCGATTGCCCCGAACGTTGGTGCATTGCATAACGTACTTGGACGTTTACGTACAGCAGGGAAATATCAATGGGTAAAAGATGAATTAGAATACTTATTGAAGAAAATCCCAGCAGTAGGCGGTAAAGTAGCAGCAACAGCAGAAAAAGTAAAAGATAGTTTGAAATATTTGCTTGTGTCTGGTGTGTTTTTTGAAGAGTTAGGCTTTACATATTTAGGACCTGTTGATGGTCACGATTATGAAAGTTTATTTGAAAATCTTCAATATGCAAAGAAAACGAAAGGCCCTGTTATTGTCCACGTCATTACGAAAAAAGGAAAAGGATATAAGCCAGCTGAAAGTGATGTAGTGGGAACTTGGCATGGCACAGGACCATATAAAATTGAGTCTGGTGATTTTGTAAAACCGAAAGAAGCTGCACCGGCATGGAGTTCTGTAATTAGTGAGGCGGTTCGTAAATTAGCGAAGAATGATCCGCGTATTGTTGCTGTGACACCAGCAATGCCGGTTGGATCAAAGCTTGAAAAATTTGCGAAAGAGTTTCCTAATCGCATGTTTGATGTAGGGATTGCCGAGCAGCATGCGGTAACGATGGCAGCCGGTTTAGCGACACAAGATATGAAGCCGTTTTTAGCGATTTATTCTACGTTTTTACAACGTGCTTATGATCAAGTTGTTCACGATGTATGTCGTCAAAATTTAAATGTCTTTTTTGGAATTGATCGAGCAGGGTTGGTAGGAGCTGATGGAGAAACGCATCAAGGTATATTTGATATTGCGTTTTTACGCCATCTTCCGAATATCGTTCTTATGATGCCAAAAGATGAAAACGAAGGCCAACATATGGTGTATACGGCTATTAATTATGAAGATGGACCAATTGCACTTCGTTATCCGCGAGGAAATGGGCTTGGTGTATCTATGGATGAAGAGTTTAAAGAAATTCCAATCGGTACATGGGAAACACTTCGTGAAGGTTCACAAGCAGCTATTTTAACATTTGGTACGACAATTCCAATGGCTATAGAGGCAGCGGAATCTCTTGAGAAAAAGGGGATATCTGTAAAAGTTGTGAATGCTCGTTTTATTAAACCGATGGATGAAGCGTATTTACATGAGTTATTAGGAAAGAATATGCCGATTTTAACGATTGAAGAGGCGTGTTTAATGGGCGGATTTGGTTCTGGTGTGTTAGAATTTGCTAGTGAGCATGGGTACCATAATGCATTAATTGAGTGTATGGGTATTCCTGATCATTTCATTGAACATGGCAGTGTATCTAAACTTCTTGAAGAAATTGGCTTAACAACAGATGCAGTTGTTGAACGCATTTGTACAATGATTCCATTAAAACAAAAAAGGGCGTAACAAATGAGCGGGAAAAAAGAAAGAGTAGATGTACTATTAGTAGAACAAGGGCTTGTGGAAACAAGAGAAAAAGCAAAGCGGGCTGTTATGGCCGGGCTTGTGTATGCTAATGAAATGCGTTTAGATAAGCCTGGTGAAAAAATACCGCAAGATACAGAGCTTACATTAAAAGGTCAAGTGATGCGTTATGTAAGCCGTGGTGGATACAAATTAGAGAAGGCATTAGAGGCGTTTCAAATAGATTTGCAAGACAAGATTATGTTAGATATTGGTTCCTCAACTGGTGGATTTACTGATTGTGCTTTGCAAAACGGAGCAAAGTTATCATATGCGTTAGATGTAGGGTATAACCAGCTTGCATGGAAGTTGCGTCAGGACGAGCGCGTTGTGGTAATGGAACGGACGAATTTCCGTTATGTAACACCTGCTGATTTGCAGCAGGGATTACCGCAATTTGCGAGCATTGACGTATCATTTATATCTTTAAAATTAATTTTACCTGTATTGAAAACAATGTTAACTTCTGGTGGTGACGTTGCAGCTCTTATTAAGCCGCAATTTGAAGCTGGACGAGAGCAAGTGGGGAAAAAGGGAATTGTTCGCGACCGTAAAGTGCATGAAGCAGTTATAGAAATGATTGTCGGTTTTGCATTAGATGAGGGTTATGATGTTCGAAATTTAACGTTCTCTCCAATTACAGGTGGGGATGGAAATATTGAATTTTTAATTCATTTAAAATGGTATGGTGAGCGTGCGCAAGGAGAAAATCATTCTCCTATTCGAATAGAAGAAGTTGTGACAGAAGCTCATGAAGCCTTGAAGCAAAAAGGAAAAGAGGAATAACAATTGTTGTTCCTTTTTTTATCATATAGAAAGTTAGAGTTGTAAACGCAATTGTAAAAACAATTGTGTACAAGTAACCGGTTATACGTTAACATAAATAAGAGAAGTATACGAATGTTAAACTAAGGTAAGAGATAGTGCGAGGTGCAAAAAGATGAATAAAGGGCAGCGCCATATTAAAATTCGAGAAATTATTGCTAATAAAGAAATTGAAACACAAGATGAACTAGTAGATATTTTGCGTAATGAAGGTTTTAATGTAACGCAAGCGACAGTATCACGAGACATTAAAGAATTACATTTAGTAAAGGTGCCACTTCATGACGGAAGGTATAAATATAGCTTACCAGCCGATCAACGATTTAATCCGCTTCAAAAATTAAAGCGCAATCTTATCGATTCGTTTGTTAAATTAGACTCAGCTGGTCATATGCTCGTGTTAAAGACATTGCCAGGTAACGCACATGCTCTTGGTGCACTTATTGATCATTTAGAATGGGATGAAATTATTGGCACAATTTGCGGTGATGATACGTGTCTAATTATTTGTCGTACACCTGAAGATACAGGAGTTGTATCGAATCGCTTTTTAAATATGTTGTAACAAAAAGAATCTTGTTTGCTTTATTACTCAGAAGAGTGAAAAGTAAGCAAGATATTTTTGTTATTGAGAAATATAAAAGTCTAAAATAGCACATGAAAATACACATTTCCATATCGAAATATCATTATTGTTACATTGACCGTGAAAACAAATGTTTGGTACAATGAAGCAGGTTACATAACATATTCTTCAGAAAGAAAAGAGTTAATAGAAGAATGTATGTAAGAATAGTTTAAGCCTCCTGTGCGGAGTGTGAATTAGATAACGAGGTGAATGAGGCATTGTTATCGGAATTATCGATTAGAAACTTTGCTATTATTGAATCATTGAATATTTCTTTCCAAAAAGGGCTGACTGTTTTAAGTGGTGAAACGGGTGCGGGGAAATCCATCATTATTGATGCGATTAGTCTTCTTGTTGGAGGACGCGGTTCTGCAGAATTTGTGCGCTATGGGACAGATAAAGCTGAAATTGAAGGGTTATTTTATATTGAGGATGAAAATCATCCTTGCGTTATGAAAGCAGAAGAACTTGATATTGAAATTGAAGATGGCATGATGATTTTAAAGCGGGATATTTCTGTGAACGGAAAAAGTGTATGCCGCGTAAATGGAAAACTGGTTACATTAAGCGTATTAAAGGAAATTGGGAAAACGCTTGTTGATATTCATGGGCAACATGAAACGCAAGATTTAATGAATGAAGATCGTCATTTGTTTATGCTGGATCATTTTGATGGGGATCATATTTTAGTTCAGTTAGAAAAGTATCAAAATGTTTATAGAGAATATGAGCAATTAAAAAAACAATTGCTCTCTTTAACAGAGAACGAGCAACAAATGGCGCATCGTTTAGATTTGATTCAATTTCAACATGAAGAGATTCGAAATGCAGACTTGAAAATAGATGAAGAACAAGACTTATTAGAAGAACGATTGAAGATTTCGAACTTCGAAAAGATTTATAAGGCGCTGGGTGATTCGTATCGTTCTTTAACTGAAGACCGTTCTGGTTTAGATCATGTTCGAAATGCAATGAATCAAATGGAGAGTATTACGGATTTGGATGTAGCATATCAAGAAAACTATGATGCAATTGCAAATAGTTATTATTTATTGGAAGAGGTCGCTTATCAGCTGCGTGAAAAGTTAGATATGATGGAGTATGACCCTAATCGTTTAGATGAAATTGAAACACGTTTAAATGAAATTCGTATGTTAAAACGTAAATATGGCAATACTGTAGAAGAGATTTTAGCGTATGCGGATAAAATCGATCAGGAAATATTTACCATCGAAAATAAAGATGTACACATTGAAACGACAAGAAAGAAATTAAAAGAAGTAGAACAGCTTATATTAAAAGAAGCGAAATCTTTAAGTGATATGCGCCACAATCTTGCGAGCCGATTAACAACGGCAATTCATCAAGAATTAAAAGAGCTGTACATGGAAAAAACAAAATTCGAAGTAATGATAAAGAAAAAAGAAGGGACAATTGACGATCCTCTTGTCGAAGGAGCTCCTGTAAAAATGAACCAAGATGGGTATGACTATGTGGAATTTTATATTTCTACAAATCCAGGAGAACCGTTAAAGCCGCTTTCTAAAGTAGCTTCAGGAGGAGAATTATCCCGTATCATATTAGCGTTAAAGAGTATTTTCTCTAAACATCAAGGTGTTGCTTCTGTCATTTTCGATGAAGTAGACACTGGGGTAAGCGGGCGTGTTGCGCAGGCAATTGCTGAAAAGATCTATCGTGTTTCTGTCAATTCACAAGTGCTATGTATTACACATTTACCACAAGTTGCGTCTATGGCAGATTCTCATTTGTTTATTCGTAAACAAATTGTCAATGAGCGAACAGTTACATCTGTTACTGTATTGAATCAAGACGAAAAAGTAACAGAAATTGCTCGCATGATCTCTGGTGTGGAAATTACTGATTTAACAACAGAGCATGCAAGAGAGTTGCTCTCGCAAGCGCATCGTTTTAAACAAGCAGCAGAGGCTATCCAATAATGGATAGCTTTTTTGGTAACGACAATGATTTCTTAATTCTTCCGGTTATAAAGAACGGGTAGCAAGGAGAGATTAAAAAGTGAAGCCGCTTGGCTGAATGTGGGTTAGGAGCGAGGAGAGTGAAAAGATTGAAATTAGAGCAATTTCGAAAAATCATAGGAATCTGTCTCCTTGTTTCGCTTGTCTTTATTGGGTGTTATAAACCGTTCCGTGAGTTTATTTCACTTCCAAAGGAACTTGTTATGTTTCAAAATCAATATTCACAAGTATCTTCTTTACCTGTATTCCAAACAAAATCAACAGATGAAACGATTTTTACAATTGCTTCTGGGCAGGCGGATGAAAAAACTATTTCAGTAAATCCCCGTCAAAGTGGAGATGCTGATATGGTTTATGAGCTTGCAGGATTGCCGGTGAAAAAGGTAAATGTAAAAGTATTAAAAGATTTTAAGGTAATTCCAGGTGGGCAATCAATAGGGGTAAAGTTAAACGCAAAAGGGGTACTTGTTGTAGGGCATCATTTAATCCAAACAGAAAAAGGAAAAGTATCTCCGGGTGAACTTGCAGGTGTACAAGTAGGGGATATGATTACTGAAATAAATGGTAAGACGATTGAACGAATGAGTGATATTGCACCATTTATTCATGATAGCGGGAAAACAGGAGAATCGCTTAATCTTGTTTTATTGCGAGATGGAAAATATATTCGAACAAAATTAACTCCACAAAAGGATGGGGGAGAACAGTCGTATCGAATTGGATTGTATATTCGTGACTCAGCTGCAGGCATTGGAACGATGACATTTATTCATCCAGAGTCAATGAAGTACGGTGCACTTGGTCATGTTATTTCTGACAATGATACGAAGAAACCAATTCAAGTTGAGGATGGGCAAATTGTCCGTTCGACGGTAACATCCATTGAACGTGGTAGTAATGGTGATCCCGGGGAAAAGCTAGCAAGATTTTCACCAGATCATGAAATTATTGGTAACATTACAACAAATAGTCCATTTGGTATTTTTGGTAAATTAAATACTGGAATGAAAAATGGAATTATGGATGAGGCAATTCCGATTGCCCTTTCTTATCAAGTAAAAGAAGGACCTGCAAAAATTTTGACAGTTATTGATCAAGATAAAGTGGAAGCGTTCGATATAGAAATCGTAAGTACAGTTCCACAAAAATTCCCTGCAACAAAAGGGATGGTTGTTAAGATAACAGATAAACGCCTATTAGAAAAAACAGGTGGAATTGTACAAGGAATGAGTGGTAGTCCTATTATACAAGATGGGAAATTAGTTGGAGCTGTAACACACGTATTTGTCAATGACCCAACATCTGGATATGGCGTTCATATTGAGTGGATGTTACATGAAGCGGGTATTAACATTTATAACGATCAGAAAAAAGCAAGCTGAATTTATTCAGTTTGCTTTTTTTTGATCTATAAAGTCGTTGAAAATTTACAAAAGTTTCGCAATGGTTGTTTTTTGTTGTAAAATAAAAGTAGAGTATGTATATTCAGTTGTAATCATATGATGGAATATGTAAAAGAAAGCTAAGAAATGAACGATAAAGATGCTTTTTTGTGATTTTTTCGGAATTTAAGAAAGTTTTAAAGGGGATTTTCACATAATTGTCGAACAATTCATGTAGTCTAGAAGCTAATACTTTATGTCGGGAGAAATCATTAGTAGGGAGGAAAAGCTGTGGAGAAAATTAAAGTGTGTCTCGTGGATGATAATAAAGAACTTGTATCTATGTTAGAGAGTTATGTTGCCGCTCAAGATGATATGGAAGTGATTGGTGTAGCTTACAATGGTCAAGAGTGCTTGAATTTATTAAAAGAGAGACAACCGGATGTACTTGTTCTTGATATTATTATGCCACATTTAGATGGACTGGCAGTGCTAGAAAAAATGCGTCAAATTGATCGATTCAAACAGCCGAATGTTATTATGCTAACAGCATTTGGACAAGAGGATGTGACAAAAAAGGCTGTTGATTTAGGGGCATCATATTTTATTTTAAAACCATTTGATATGGAAAATTTAACAAGTCATATTCGTCAAGTAAGTGGAAAATCAAGCACTACAATTAAACGTCCACTGCCAGCTTTTCGTTCTGTCACAACGTCTGATGGGAAGCCAAAAAATTTAGATGCGAGCATTACGAGTATCATTCATGAAATTGGTGTACCAGCTCATATTAAAGGGTATATGTATTTGCGGGAAGCAATTTCTATGGTATATAACGATATTGAATTGCTTGGCTCAATTACGAAAGTATTATATCCGGATATTGCAAAGAAATATAATACAACAGCAAGCCGTGTAGAACGTGCAATTCGTCATGCGATTGAAGTTGCATGGAGTCGAGGTAATATTGAATCCATTTCTTCTTTATTTGGTTATACGGTATCCATGTCAAAAGCGAAACCTACGAACAGTGAGTTCATCGCGATGGTGGCAGATAAGTTGAGATTGGAACATAAGGCGAGTTGAACGCAGTGATATAAAAATAGCCAATGAATTATGTATGTAAGTAATAAAGTACCTAGATAATTGATGGCTAATTTTAAAACCTCCTATCTATTGAAAGATTTATTCCAATAGATAGGAGGTTTTTTGGTTATATGAATAGCGCTCAGATGGATGTTGAAAACTTTCTGCTTTTAGTCTACCAAATTTTAAAGGAAAATATTTACATGATTATAGGGCTACTGTGTCATTTGAGTGAAACCTTATCATTACAAATTTTAGGAGTTTATGTAGATGATTTTCAAGACAATAACAGAACGAGCGTATACAGTCCTTATCGTGACAACTTTTCTTGTCATATTTTCAATCGTGACGATTAAATTTTTTATACCTAAGACTATATGGACGGCATATAATTTCCCTTATCCATCTTTTTTGTTTACATGTTGCTAAGTATCCTATACTATTTCTCTTTGAATATTACAAAAGATTACATTTATTTCAAAAATTTTAAAATTTAGATTGAATATTATATAGGATATTTTATAATAGTATAAGTATTTGAAATATTGAATAAAGAGAAAGCTGTAGAATTACAGGAGGAAAAGAAATGGAGTTTATGAGTGGAAAAGTAGTAACCGCTTTATTGGGCTTATTTTTTGTATTAACTTTGTATGTTAACATTAATACTGTATACTACGTAATTTTGTCTTTCTTTGGGTTTGGTAGAGCAAAGCGTGACTATGAATTAGTCGAAGATAAGACAAGGTTTTTAATTTTAGTAGCGGCCCATAATGAGGAGAAGGTAATTGGCTCTACTATCGATAATTTGAAGAGTATTCAATATCGTGATGATTTATATGACATTTATGTTGTAAACGATAATAGTAGCGACAGAACAGGTGCTATTTGTGAAGAAAAGGGAATGAAATACATTAATACAAGTGAACAACTTTTTACTCGTGAAGGAGTCGGTAAACCTGCAGGCTTACAATATGCATTGCGCTACTTAGGATTTGAAGAGTTGACAAAAAAATATGACTGTCTCATGATTTTGGATGCTGATAATCACGTGGATTCTAATGTTTTACAAGAGTTAAATTCTCAGTATATTGCAAAGAAAGAACCAGAAGCGATTCAAATTTATTTAGACTCAAAGAATTCAGCGACTAACTTATCTCTTGGATACGCTATGAGTTACTACTTAACAAATCGTTTCTTCCAGTTAGCGAAGTATCGTGTTGGATTACCGAATGCTATTGGTGGAACTGGATTTATCGTTAAAATGGAGTATTTAATGAAACACGGCGGTTTTCGTTTTCATTCTTTAACAGAGGATTTAGAGCTAGAAATGGAAATTGTTAAAGAGAATGGAAGGGTATTATGGAATCATTTTGTTCGTGTGTATGATGAAAAGCCAGATAATTTTAAAGTAAGTATTAAACAGCGTACACGCTGGTCGCAGGGGCATTGGTATGTAGCTTTCACAAACTTTAAGCCGATGATGAAAAAATTGTTTACAGAAAAAGGTAAGATGAAAATTATTGACCAATTGTTTTATTTATTTGGTATGACGCGTGCAGTGCAAATGTCGATAACTTTAATTGGTATTTTAGTTGCTTTGGGTTACGCTGTTGTTACGAGATCTTACCAGGATATACCAGATATAGGGCAGCGCCTCGTAGCGATGATTTTGGGGGCTAGCATTCTTTCCTTGGTGTTGTTCGCTTATCAATTTATTGTTTGTATGTATTATGCGGTCAAGATAGATACAAATCGAAAATATCAATTGATTCGAATGAGTTTCTCGATTTTCTATTATGCATACACGTTCGTATACGCTCAAATCGTGGGGCTGATGAAATGGAAACAACAGCATACTTGGGTGAAAACAGAACACAATAAAACATCTATAAATCATAAAATTGAAAAATAATAATTGGGAAAATATAGTGTATTTATAAAGAAATCAACAAAGGGGAGAGACATTGTATGGGTCTCTCCTCTTTGTTGATTATTATTCTAGTGTGTAGTGAAAATAAATTATTAAGTTTATCGTATGTAAGTAGGCAATAAAGCCCTTGTTGATGAAAGTATCACTTTAGTATAAATGATAACAGAGTTAACTTCACTAGAGATACAATAAACTTATACATGGAGATTATCATTAAAATTAAAAACAGTCCTGTGCTAAATAGGGTATGTTTATTTATCTTCTTTATTTTGTTTTTCTAATTCAACAAGTTTTTGAATTAAAATATGCTGAGGCATATGCATAAGCTGTTCAAGTGGAACACCGAGAGCTTTAGATAACTTAATAGCTGTTTCTGGTGAAAGTTGTAATGGTTTCATAAAAGTACCTCCTTTTTGTATAGTATAACATAAAGAGAGGTCTTCATCGGCGGGGGATTCGCTAATAGTAGCAGCTCGCAAGGTTAGTAACCTGCAATGAATTTCTTACTGGCTGTTAGAGCAGACAAGATTTGAGGTGATAAGATGACGCTTATTTTTGGACATCGAGGGGCTGCGGGAACATATCCGGAAAATACAATGGTTTCTTTTCAAGCGGCGGAGCAGTTCGGAGCCGATGGAATTGAATTGGATGTTCAGTTCACGAAAGATAGTAAAATCGTTGTCATTCATGATGAAACAGTAAATCGAACGACAAACGGAAAAGGAGCAGTTCAGAGTTATTTATATAAAGATTTGCGTGCATTAGATGCTAGTTATACATTTTATGATAAGGTCGGTGTGTGCCGTATTCCTTTATTAGAAGAGGTGTTAGAATGGCTAGAAACAAACAATCTTTTTCTTAATATTGAATTAAAGAATAATAAGGTGCCGTATCGAGGGTTAGAAGAAGAGGTAATTACGCTCGTTCGAAAATATAATATGGAGGAGCGAATCATTCTATCTTCTTTTAATCATTATAGTATGAAAAAGTGTCATATGATGGCCCCTGATATTGAAACAGCAATTTTATATAAGGAAGGGTTGCATAGTCCTTGGGCTTATGCGAAAAAGATGGGCGCTAGTGCTATTCATCCGAACTATCGTTATATATCGGATGGGATTATTGAATTAACGATGATAAATGGTGTAGCAGTGCGTCCGTATACGATTAATGATGAAGAAGTGATGAGAAAGTTTTTGGAGATGAATGTGACCGCTATTATTACAGACTATCCAGAGCGTGCAAAGGGGCTATTGCAAGGTAAAAAATGAGACTTTTCTTCAGAGAAAGTCTCATTTTTTTTGTGTGAACGTTGATATTGTGAAGTATTTCAAGGTAAAGAATTCTATTCCGCTATTCGCGAACAGAAAGACTTCCACTGATAGACGCTTCGTTTTATCCTGCTATTCGTGGGCGATAAGACCTTTACCTCAAGATTCAGAGAAAGCGAAGAAGAAATGTGGGTGATAACTGCCCGTAAAAGCCCGATTGGTTTAACTAAGCATTCGAAGGAAAAGCGCCTTCGAATGGAAGTTTCACTTTATCTTCGAAATCGAGCTTGTACTTTATTTCGTTTTCGGTCGCGATATAAAATGAAGCCGCCAAAAATATAAAAACCAATTGCAAAACAGAATGCTCCAATTAAAAATTGTAACCATAATACAGGGATTGGAGAGAAAAGAATACCGAAGACAGTATCTCTCATCAGTTTAATGCCTACCACAGCTAGTGAAATGGGAATAACTGCTAAAAGAAGGGCAAGATAACGCTGCATGAAAAAACTCCTTTTCAGACAATTTAGTATATACAAAATGATGTTATAATTTGTGTTCGTTTGTCAAGAGGTTTCAGAAGAAGTAAGATAGAAGTGTGAAAAATTTTGCAGAGTTGCTACGGGAGGATTGGTGGTATATGAGACAAAGAGCATTAATTATTGGAGCTGGAGCTGGGGGCAGTGCGATTCTGGGCTTGCTGCAAAAATCGAATATATTTGAAGTGGTTGCAATTGTCGATATTGATGAAAAGGCAAAAGGTATACAACTTGCAAAGAGTCTTTATATTTCTACAGGAAGTGACTGGGAAGCGTTTATAGAAGAGGATATTGATGTCATCTTTGATATGACAGGTGATTACAGTGTGTATGAAAAGGTTTTGGTGAAGAAACAAGAAGATGCACTGCTTGTTCCGGGTGATGTTGCGAATATAGTTGTCAAGCTTGCGCATGAAAAAGAAATGTTGATTGGGCGGTTGAAAGAACAAACACAGCAGCGGGATCTTATTTTAAATTCAACGCACGACGGTATGATTGTTGTTGATAAAGATGGGAATGTACTATTATTCAATAAAAGTGCGGAACGAATGATAGGGTATAAAAGCGAAGATGTTGTTAATAAGTACATTTTAGAAGTAATTCCAACAAGTAAGTTACTTCGTATTATTCGTACGAAACAAATTGAGATTAATCAAGAATTAACATTACATAATGGGAAAAAAATTATTTCAACGCGCATTCCAATTTTAAATGAGGTTGGGGAAGTGCAAGGAGCGTTTGCAGTTTTTAAAGATATTACCGAGATTGTAAATTTAGCTGAAGAAGTGACGAATTTAAAAGAAATTCAAATGTTGCTAGAAGCGATTATTCATTCATCTGAAGAAGCAATTTCCGTTGTTGATGAGCAAGGACGAGGGCTTGTAATTAACCCAGCCTATACAAAATTAACAGGTCTTTCTGAAGAAGATATTATTGGTAAACCAGCGACAACGGACATTGTAGAAGGGGAAAGTATGCATATGAAAGTGCTTCGGACACGCAGAGCAGTGCGTGGCATTCATATGAAGATTGGTCAAAAAAAGAGAGATGTAATTGTAAATGTAGCCCCGGTTATTGTTGATGGAATTTTAAAGGGAAGCGTTGGCGTCATTCGTGATGTATCCGAAATTCAAAAATTAACAAATGAATTAAATAGGGCGAGGCAAATTATTCGTACGTTGGAGGCGAAATATTCATTTGATGATATTGTTGGAACGTCAGAAGGGATTGTAGCGGCAATTGAACAGGCGAAACTAGGAGCGAATACACCAGCGACGGTACTCCTGCGCGGAGAGTCAGGAACTGGAAAAGAATTATTTGCGCACGCCATTCATAATGGCAGCAATCGGAAGTACAATAAGTTTGTTCGGGTAAATTGTGCAGCCATTTCCGAATCGTTATTGGAAAGTGAACTATTTGGTTACGAAGAAGGTGCATTTTCTGGCGCGCGACGCGGAGGGAAGCGTGGTTTTTTTGAGGAAGCAAATAATGGGAGTATTTTCTTAGATGAAATAGGAGAGTTGTCTGCGAATACACAGGCGAAATTACTCCGTGTTTTGCAAGAGAAAGAAATCGTCAGGGTTGGAGGTACGAAGCCGATTCCTATTAATGTTCGAGTCATTGCTGCAACGCATGTGAACTTAGAAAAAGCAATTTTAAATGGTGACTTTCGGGAAGATTTATATTATCGCTTAAATAAAATTCCGATTCATATTCCGTCCCTTGGTCAGCGTAAAGAAGACATTGCTGAAATTGCCGATCGATTAATTCAAAAAATTAATCAAGATTATGGACGCAATGTCGAAGGATTAACGGAATCAGCCGTACAGTATTTGCAGTCGTATGACTGGCCTGGGAATGTTCGTGAGCTTGAAAATATTTTAGGACGAGCGATTATTTTTATGAATTATAATGAAATGTATATTGATGTACATCATTTACCTTCGCTACATCAAGAGGATCAAGTTGAATTGAAAGTGAGTAAATTACTTCCCGAATTAGAAGAAAAGCCTCTTGAAGATTTAGTAGCTGAATTTGAAGGGAATATTATTCATGAATATTTATCTAGATTTGATGGGAATAAAACAAAAACAGCTCAAGCATTAGGGGTTTCGGTTCGGAATTTATACTATAAGCTAGAAAAATACGAGCGTGCAAAAAATAGCATGCAATAAATTTCATACCGTGCAACAAATTGCACGGTAAATATAATGCGACAAAATTAGACGGAATTTTTTGTTTAGTTACAAAATGTTGATTTTTCTACGTTTTGAATGCGTTTTCAAAAATATTTGAATGGAATTTAAAAGTTGGCACGGTATTTGCTTTAATATATAAGCGAGGGACGACGAGGAAGGGTTGATTACAAAATATGAAGTTACAAACTTTAATTGATCAAGCAGCAGAGCAACCGAAAAAAACAGTTGCTGTTGCAGTAGCTGAAGATCATGAAGTAATTGAAGCAGTTGCAAAGGCTGTTCAATTACAGTTAGCTCAATTTCGTCTATATGGAAATCAAGAAACAATTATGAATATGTTACAGGAACATGGATTACAGCCTTCAGAACATATTGAAGTAATCTCCGCTGCCTCTAATGCAGAAGCTGCTGAATTAGCAGTAAAAGCTGTAAGAGGTGGAGAAGCAGATGTGCTTATGAAGGGAAACATTCCAACCGCTAGCATTTTGAAAGCAGTATTAAATAAAGAATGGGGTCTTCGTAAAGGCGGTGTGTTATCACACGTTGCAGCTTTTGAAGTACCTAATTATGATCGCTTTATTATTGTAACAGATGCAGCGATGAATATTGCTCCAGATGTGCAGCAAAAAGCGGCAATTGCACAAAATGCAGTTGAAGTTGCCCGGGCAATAGGAGTGGATGTACCAAAAGTAGCTCCGATTGCTGCTGTGGAAGTTGTAAATCCAGTAATGCAAGCAACGATTGATGCAGCAATGTTAACGCAAATGAATCGTCGAGGACAAATTAAAGATTGTATCATTGATGGACCACTTGCTTTAGATATTGCGGTTTCACAAATTGCAGCAGAGCATAAAGGAATTCAAAGTGATGTAGCTGGTAAAGCAGATATTTTACTCGTCCCAACAATTGAAGCTGGAAATGTATTATATAAATCGCTTGTATACTTTGCAAATGCAAAAGTAGGAGCGATTATCGCCGGAGCAAAAGCACCGATTGTGTTAACATCTCGCGCAGATTCAGCAGAAACAAAAGTGTATTCATTAGCATTGGCAGTTGCGACTGCTTCTAAATAAACTTTCTTACAGTACATGTTTTATTTTCATTAATGATTAAGGAAATGAGTCCAGTATAACGGGCTAAAATCGAAAATGTTAAACATATCAAGGGGGAAATTACAATGACATTAGAAATTTTCAAATACTTAGAAACTTACGATTACGAGCAAGTAGTATTCTGTCAAGATAAAGAATCAGGATTAAAAGCAATTATTGCAATTCATGATACAACTCTTGGACCAGCTCTTGGCGGAACAAGAATGTGGACATACGATTCTGAAGAAGCGGCAATTGAAGATGCTCTTCGTCTTGCAAAAGGAATGACATATAAAAACGCAGCTGCTGGTTTAAACTTAGGCGGTGCAAAAACAGTTATTATCGGCGATCCACGTAAAGATAAGAGCGAAGCAATGTTCCGTGCATTAGGCCGTTACATTCAAGGCTTAAATGGCCGTTACATTACAGCAGAAGATGTTGGTACAACTGTAGATGATATGGATATTATTCATGAAGAAACAGATTTCGTAACAGGTATTTCACCTTCATTCGGTTCTTCTGGTAACCCATCTCCAGTAACTGCTTACGGTGTATACGTTGGTATGAAAGCAGCTGCAAAAGAAGCGTTCGGTACAGATAGCTTAGAAGGTAAAGTAATTGCTGTTCAAGGTGTAGGAAATGTAGCTTATCACCTATGTAAACACCTACATGCAGAAGGTGCAAAATTAATCGTTACAGATATTAATAAAGAAGCTGTACAACGTGCTGTAGAAGAATTTGGTGCAACTGCTGTTGAACCAAACGAAATTTACGGTGTAGAATGTGATATCTATGCACCATGTGCATTAGGAGCAACAGTAAACGATGAAACAATTCCACAATTAAAAGCGAAAGTAATTGCTGGTTCTGCAAATAACCAATTAAAAGAAGATCGTCATGGTGATATCGTTCATGAAATGGGTATCGTATATGCACCAGACTATGTTATTAACGCAGGTGGCGTAATTAACGTAGCGGATGAGTTATACGGATACAACAGAGAGCGTGCATTAAAACGCGTAGAAGCAATTTATGACACAATTGCAAAAGTAATCGAAATTTCAAAACGTGATGGCGTGCCAACATATGTAGCAGCTGATCGTCTTGCTGAAGAGCGCATTGCAAGCTTAAAAAATACACGCAGTACATTTTTAAGTAACGGCCACAACATTTTAAGCCGTCGCTAATTGATAGAAAAAGTAAATATAAAAGCAGTAGCAGCTTTATTTGGAAGTTGCTACTGTCTTTCTAAATAAATGATGGAGGGAGCAGCCTTGTCCGTGAATCGAATTCTTGTCATTAATCCTGGTAGTACATCTACGAAGATTGGTGTTTTTGATAACGAAAGACCTGTTTTAGAAGAAACAATTCGTCATGACGAAGAACAGATTGGGAAATATAAGCGTATTATTGATCAATATGAATTTCGTAAGCAAACTATTTTAGAGGTGCTTCATTCCCATGGTATTAATATTTCTAAGTTAAATGCTGTATGTGGACGCGGCGGATTACTTCGCCCAATCGAAGGTGGTACGTATACAGTAAATGAAGCTATGCTAGAAGATTTAAAAAATGGTTATAGTGGCCATCACGCTTCCAATTTGGGAGGTATTTTAGCATATGAAATCGCTTCTGGACTTAACATTCCAGCGTTTATTGTCGATCCAGTAGTTGTAGATGAAATGGATGATATTGCCCGTATTAGCGGAATAGCTGGCATGGAGCGAAGAAGTATTTTTCATGCGCTAAACCAAAAAGCAGTAGCTCGTAAAGTTTCAAAAGAACTTGATCGTAAATATGAAGATTTAAACTTATTAATTGCACATATGGGCGGCGGTATTTCAGTTGGTGCTCATAAAAAGGGAAGAGTTATTGATGTAAATAACGGTTTAAATGGAGAAGGACCATTCAGCCCAGAACGTGCAGGAACAGTTCCGGTAGGTCAGCTTGTAGAAATGTGCTTCTCTGGTGACTATTACCGTGATGAAATGATGAAAAAACTCGTTGGACAAGGTGGCTTAGTAAGCTTACTTGGTACAAATGATGCAATTAAAGTAGAAAAGATGGTAGAACAAGGTGATCCGGAAGCGACACTTGTTTATACGGCGATGGCATATCAAGTTGCAAAAGAAATTGGTGCGGCAAGTACAGTTCTTCATGGGAAAGTAGATGCTATTGTTTTAACTGGTGGACTTGCATATAGTAAAATCCTTGTTGATGAAATTAAAGAGCGTGTTCATTGGATTGCAGATGTCATTGTACATCCAGGAGAAGATGAATTACAAGCATTAGCAGAAGGTGCGCTTCGTGTACTTCGTGAAGAAGAAGCTGCAAAAGAGTATGTTGTAATGGAAAAAGAAACCGTAGCTAGGGGTTGAGAATATGGCAAAAGAGTACGATTTAGTTATTGTTGGCGGCGGTACAGGCGGATATGTTGCTGCTATTCGTGCATCACAATTAGGACTAAAAACAGCGCTTGTTGAAAAAGAGAACCTAGGAGGTACTTGCTTACACAAAGGTTGTATTCCAAGTAAAGCGTTGCTTCGCAGTGCTGAAGTTTTTGCAACTGCGAAAAAAGGTGAAGAATTCGGTGTTGTAACGAGCAATGTAGAATTAAATTTTGCAAAAGTACAAGAACGTAAAGAAAAAATTGTTAGCCAGCTTCATAAAGGAGTACAACATTTAATGAAGCAAGGGAAAATCGATGTGTATGAAGGAATCGGTCGTATTCTTGGCCCATCTATTTTCTCACCGATGCCAGGAACGATTTCTGTTGAATTAGCGAGCGGAGAAGAGAATGAAATGCTTATTCCGAAAAACGTAATCGTTGCAACAGGGTCACGTCCAAATTCTTTACCAGGACTTGAACTTGATGGTGAATATGTCATGTCATCTGATCACGCCTTGAAAATGGAAGCGATTCCTGAATCTGTAATTATTGTTGGCGGCGGTGTAATCGGTATTGAGTGGGCATCTATGCTTGCTGATTTCGGTGTGGAAGTAACTGTACTTGAATATGCAAAACATGTTCTTCCGCTTGAAGATCAAGATGTTTCTAAAGAAATGCAACGTTTGCTTAAGAAAAAAGGTATTAAAATTGTAACTGGTGCCAAAGTATTACCAGAAACTTTAATAAAAGATAATGGCGTTACAATTCAAGCAGAACTTAACGGTGAAAATAAAGAATTTAAAGCTGAAAAAATGCTTGTATCTGTTGGAAGACAAGCGAACACACAAAATATCGGCTTAGAAAATACAGATATTGTTGTTGAAAAAGGTTATATTCAAACAAATGAATATTATCAAACGAAAGAATCACATATCTATGCAATTGGTGATGTAATTGGCGGCTTGCAACTTGCACACGTTGCTTCTCATGAAGGAATTGTAGCAGTTGAACATATTGCTAGAAAAGAGCCGATGCCAATTGATTACTCTATGGTATCTAAATGTGTATATAGTAGCCCAGAGGTTGCTTCTGTCGGTTTAACAGAACAAGAAGCAAAAGAAAAAGGCTACAAATTAAAAGTAGGTAAATTCTCATTCCGTGCAATCGGTAAAGCACTTGTATACGGAG
The DNA here is from genome assembly GCF_042676365.1 of Bacillus sp. CGMCC 1.60114. Classification (NCBI taxonomy): domain Bacteria; kingdom Bacillati; phylum Bacillota; class Bacilli; order Caryophanales; family Bacillaceae; genus Bacillus; species Bacillus sp. CGMCC 1.60114. The sequence goes on along the minus strand of NZ_JBHTHG010000007.1, from coordinate 10,320 downwards.
AATCTGATGGTTTTGTGAAACTTGTTGTTGATGAAGAAACAAATGATATTCTTGGTGTTCATATGATTGGACCACATGTAACTGATATGATCTCAGAAGCAGGTCTTGCAAGAGTATTAGATGCGACGCCTTGGGAAGTTGCACATACAATTCATCCGCATCCATCGTTATCAGAAGCAATTGGCGAAGCTGCATTAGCGGTTGATGGAAAAGCATTACACGGATAAAAGTGAACCGGTGGGAATGGATAGTGTATCGTTCTTGCTTTATAATAGAGCGTGGTAAAAAGGATTTAGGAGGGTGTTAAAATGGCTGAAGTAAAAGCAAAACGCCATGAAGAGCTTGGCTTAAGCGATGAGCAAGTATTAGAAATGTATCGCACGATGTTACTCGCACGTAAAATTGACGAGCGTATGTGGTTATTAAACCGTGCAGGAAAAATTCCATTTGTAATCTCTTGTCAAGGTCAAGAAGCTGCACAAGTAGGAGCAGCATTTGCACTTGATCGTGAAAAGGACTATGCGTTGCCATATTACCGTGATATGGGTGTCGTGTTAGCATTTGGTATGACAGCAAGAGAGCTTATGCTATCTGGATTTGCAAAAGCAGAAGATCCAAACTCTGGCGGACGTCAAATGCCTGGACACTTTGGACAAAAGAAAAATCGCATCGTAACAGGTTCTTCACCAGTTACAACGCAAGTACCGCACGCAGTAGGTATTGCATTAGCAGGTAAGATGGAAGGGAAAGATTTAGTAACGTTTGTTACATTTGGAGAAGGTTCTTCTAACCAAGGTGACTTCCATGAAGGTGCAAACTTTGCAGGAGTACACAAATTACCAGTTATTTTCATGTGCGAAAATAACAAATATGCAATTTCTATCCCGGTTGAAAAACAATTAGCATGTAAAAATGTATCTGACCGTGCAATCGGTTATGGTATGCCAGGATACACAGTAGACGGAAATGATCCGCTTGAAGTATATAAAGCTGTAAAAGAAGCTGCAGATCGTGGTCGCCGTGGTGAAGGCCCAACATTAATTGAAACTGTATCTTATCGTTTAACAGCTCACTCTAGTGATGACGATGATCGTGTGTATCGTGATAGAGAAGAAGTAGAAGAAGCAAAGAAAAAAGATCCAATCTATACATTTGCAAACTACTTAAAAGAAGTAGGCATTTTAACAGAGGAATCTGAAAAACAAATGTTAGATGATGTGATGCATATCGTAAACGAAGCAACAGATTATGCAGAAAATGCTCCGTATGCGGATCCAGAATCTGCATTAAAGCACGTATACGCGGAATAAGGGGGAACGTTTCATGGCTGTAATGTCTTATATTGACGCGATTACATTAGCAATGCGCGAGGAAATGGAACGCGATGAGAAAGTATTTGTATTAGGAGAAGACGTTGGTAAAAAAGGTGGCGTATTTAAAGCGACAACTGGATTATATGATCAATTTGGTGAAATGCGCGCGCTGGATACACCACTTGCAGAATCGGCAATTGCTGGGGTAGCAATCGGTGCAGCGATGTATGGAATGCGTCCAATTGCAGAAATGCAATTTGCTGACTTCATTATGCCAGCGGTAAACCAAATTGTTTCCGAAGCAGCAAAAATTCGTTACCGTTCTAACAATGACTGGACTTGTCCAATCACGATCCGCGCACCATTTGGCGGCGGTGTTCACGGTGCATTGTATCATTCTCAATCTGTAGAAGCACTTTTTGCAAACCAACCTGGCTTAAAAATTGTAATTCCTTCTACACCGTATGATGCAAAAGGTTTATTAAAAGCAGCAATTCGTGATGAAGATCCAGTATTATTCTTTGAACATAAACGTGCATATCGCTTAATTAAAGGTGAAGTGCCTGAAGATGATTATGTATTACCAATCGGAAAAGCAGACGTAAAACGTGAGGGTGACGATATTACTGTTATCACATACGGATTATGTGTTCACTTTGCTCTTCAAGCTGCTGAAAAATTAGCACAAGATGGCATTTCTGCTCACATTCTTGATTTACGTACTGTGTATCCGTTAGATAAGGAAGCAATTATTGAAGCAGCTTCAAAAACAGGTAAAGTTCTTCTTGTAACGGAAGATAATAAAGAAGGAAGCATTATAAGTGAAGTAGCAGCAATTATCGCAGAAAATTGCTTATTCGATCTTGATGCACCAATTGCGCGTCTTGCAGGTCCAGACGTTCCAGCAATGCCATATGCACCAACAATGGAAAAATTCTTTATGGTGAATCCAGATAAAGTTGAAAAAGCAATGCGCGAACTTGCGGAATTTTAATCGGGGGGACTATACATGGCTGTAGAAAAAATTACGATGCCTCAGCTTGGGGAGAGTGTAACGGAAGGTACAATTAGTAAATGGCTTGTTTCTGTTGGTGATCATGTAAATAAATATGATCCGCTTGCAGAAGTAATGACAGATAAAGTAAACGCAGAAGTACCATCTTCTTTCACTGGGGTTGTTACTGAGTTAATCGCTGGCGAAGGTGATACATTAGCTGTCGGCGAAGTGATTTGTATGATTCAAGTTGAAGGTGCAAATGAAGTAGCTGCAACAGCTGTAGAAGAAAAAACAGAAGAAGCACCAAAAACAGATGCAGCTGCAGCTGCATCAGCAGCGCCAAAAGCGAAGCAACCAACTGATGGTAAGCCACGCTTTTCACCAGCTGTATTAAAACTTGCAGGTGAACATAATATTGACTTAGATGCTGTAGAAGGTACGGGAGCAAATGGTCGTATTACGCGCAAAGATATTTTAAAATTAGTGGAATCTGGAAATATTCCACAAGCAGGTGCGAAGAAAGAAGCAGCAGCTGCACCAATTACGCAAGAAGCACCAAAGGCTGCGGCTACACCAGCACCAGCAGCTCCAAAAGCAGAAGCGGCAAAACCAGTATCTGTACCAACAATGCCTGGAGATATTGAAATCCCAGTGACTGGTGTGCGTAAAGCGATTGCTGCAAACATGCTGCGTAGTAAGCATGAAGCACCGCATGCTTGGATGATGATTGAAGTGGATGTAACAGACCTTGTTTCATACCGTAATTCAATTAAAGGTGAATTTAAAAAGCGTGAAGGCTTCAACTTAACATTCTTTGCATTCTTTGTAAAAGCTGTTGCACAAGCGTTAAAAGAATATCCACAAATTAATTCTATGTGGGCTGGCGATAAAATTGTTCAGAAGAAAGATATCAACCTTTCTATCGCAGTTGCAACTGACGATGAACTATTCGTTCCAGTTATTAAGCACGCTGATGAGAAAACAATTAAAGGTATCGCTCGTGAAATTACTGAGCTTGCAACGAAAGTACGTACGAAGTCATTAAAAGCTGACGAAATGCAAGGTGGAACATTTACAATCAATAATACAGGATCATTCGGTTCTGTTCAGTCTATGGGTATTATTAATTATCCACAGGCGGCAATTTTACAAGTGGAATCTATCGTGAAACGTCCAGTAATTATGGATAACGGTATGTTCGGTGCACGCGATATGGTTAACTTATGCTTATCTCTTGACCACCGTGTATTAGACGGATTCATTTGCGGTAAGTTCTTAGGACGCGTAAAAGAAATTCTTGAAAATACGTCTGCAGATAATACTTCTGTATATTAATGATAAAAAAGCTCGCCAATTGGCGGGCTTTTTTATTTATATCAATTGAAAGCGCATTTCTTATGTAAATTTATAATTTCGTTAAAGCTTTATATTGTTTTTTACATAGACAATATAGATAAACACAAACTAAAAGGAGGAATTTTATTAAGGGGTGCTATTTATTATGCATATGCACATCTTTGAAGGAACAAAGCATCTTTCGAATTTTGAATGGATAATCCGTGCCATAGTGGCATATATGTTTTTGATTATTGTTGCAAAGGCAATGGGACAACGCTCTATTGCTCAGCTTCGTTTTTTAGATCTTGTTCTCGTGCTATTAATAGAGGGAAATCTATCGAACGCATTATCTGATGAAAGAGTAGGCCTTCTCGGTTCTCTGATTACAACATTTGTTCTCGTAGTACTTCATATAGTAAGTTCCATTTTGACATTAAAGGTGGATTGGTGGAGACGTTTTTTAGAGCCTGCACCGATTATTCTGCTACATAACGGTTCCGTTCAATTTAATAATTTAAAGAAAGCACGGATTACAGTAGAATATTTGTTTTCTGAGCTGAGATTGCAGGGGATTACGGATATTCAAACGGTAAAGTTAGCTTTATGGGAAGCGAGTGGAGTCGTTTCAGTATTTCAATATGCAGCACATGAAACAATTTCTCGAAAAGATATGAAAATATACGTAGAACAATCACCTATTACATTTATTCTTGTGAAGAACGGAAAGATTCAAAAAGATGTTCTCGCTTTATTAGAAAAAACAGAAGAGTGGGTAAGAGACGAGTTAGAGCAAAGAGTACCTATTCAATCGATTCAATTAGCAACAGTTGATGAAAAGGGACAAATAAATATTTTACTTAAAAAGTAAAAAAACATTATGCATTTTTCCATTTTATACATATGATACAATGGTGTGGACAACGAAATAAAAAAGAAGGGTTTGTTACGATGGGATATGTTGAAGAGTTACGAAAAATAGTTGGTCATCGCCCTTTAATTTTAGTCGGTTCAGTTGTTCTTGTATTGAATGAAGATGGAGAAGTGCTATTACAACAAAGGCAAGAACCGCACGGGAAGTGGGGACTTCTTGGTGGATTAATGGAGTTACGGGAATCACCAGAAGAAACAGCATGTCGTGAAGTTTATGAAGAAGCCGGCATTCATGTGAAGAATTTGCAGCTCATTAATGTGTTCTCAGGTGCAAAACATTTTGTGAAACTAGAAAACGGTGACGAGTTTCAAGCTGTAACGACTGCATATTATACGCATGATTATGAAGGAGAACCTGCTGTAAATAAAGAGGAAGCGATGCAATTAAAGTTTTTTTCGATTACAGAATTGCCAGATTATATTGTAGGATCGCATAAAAGAATGATTGAAGTATATGCAGAAATGATACAAAACAAGTAGAAATGTAATATAATGGTGATAGAAATGCAAAAACACAGTTCCGGTTGGTAGTCCGGACGCATAATTTTTTATGTCAGTAACCTTCCCCTCCGGGATGTCCAGCATTTCTGAATATGTTTTAAAGGAGGGGCTGTCAATGAAATTGACAGTATATCATGACGGTCAGTATTTTGTAGGAATGATTGAACGAGAAGAAAATGGAAGGTTGTATGCAGTACGGCACATTTTTGGTACTGAACCGTCTGATGAAGAAGTGCTTTTGTTTGTAAATGATACGTTGTTACCGTATTTTGATTGCTTTGCTAAATGCGGAGTAGAGATTAAACAGCAAAAACGTCCGAAAAATGTAAAGCGCATGATTCGGCAAGCCGCAAGGGAATTAAAAACTTCAAAATTTACGAAAGCACAAGAAGCGATTCAGTTATCGTATGAAGTGCATAAACAAGAGAAGCAAGTGCAATCGAAAGAAATGCGAGAAGTAGAAAAACGGAAAAAACGTGCGTTAAAAGTGCAAAAAGCGAAGCAGAAGCGTCGTGGTCACTAAGAAAAACGTCTTAGAGCGAGGTCTCTAAGACGTTTTTCTTAATGAATCATGACTACAAAGCAAGTAAGTTTACTTGTATTTTAGAAATGGTTATTGGTAAGATACAGATAGATACGTGTGAGGAGGGAAAACTTTGATTAACTTTAACTTTTTTATGAATGACGTTGTTCGTCAAGCGCGCGAAGAAATCGTGGCTGCTGGTTATACAGAATTAACAACAACAGAAGCGGTAGATGAAGCATTACAAAAGAAAGGCACAACGCTTGTAATGGTAAACTCTGTGTGCGGCTGTGCAGGTGGTATTGCACGTCCAGCAGCAGCGCATTCTGTTCATTATGATAAACGCCCAGATAATCTTGTTACTGTATTTGCAGGTCAAGATAAAGAAGCAACAGCACGTGCTCGTGAATATTTTGAAGGATATCCACCATCTTCTCCGTCGTTTGCATTATTAAAAGACGGTAAGATTGTGACAATGGTTGAGCGTCATGAAATTGAAGGCCATGAACCAATGCAAGTTATTGCTAAATTACAATCGTACTTTGAAGAACATTGTGATGAAATGTAATATACGTTTTTAGAACCGTTAAGAATGGAATCTTAACGGTTCTTTTTTATACATAAAATCAGTTGTTTATGCATAAATTATACAGTGTATAAGCTGTTAATGATGTTGTGGAAAGAAAAAACAAATTTATTTTTATTTTATTTATTGCATAAAAATAAATTTGTTGCTACAATACATTCAACGAATAAAAATTCTATTATTTTTTTAAATATACATTTACTAGGAGGAGAAGAAATGAAGAAATTTTTATCAATTTCACTTGCACTTATTTTAATCGTAAGTATATTCGGAGCTTGTAGTAAGCGTGAAGAAGCAGGAAGTACTAATAAAAACAAAGTTTTAGTAATGGGAACTTCTGCAGATTACAAACCATTTGAATATGTCGATGCGAAAAAGGGCGACGACATTATCGGTTTCGATATTGATGTTATGAACTACATTAGTAAAGAATTAGGTTATAAAGTTAAAATTAAAGACATGGATTTTAGCGGATTGTTGGCATCATTAGAAGCTGGAAAAGTTGACTTTGTAATGGCTGGGATGACACCGACAGCAGAACGTAAGAAAAATGCTGATTTTACGGATATTTATTTTACTTCTAAAAACTTGATTATTTCTAAAGAAGGTTCAAACATTAAAACATTGCAAGATTTGCAAGGTAAAAAAGTAGGAGTACAAACAGGATCAATTCAAGAAGAAAAGGCAAAGGATTTACAAAAACAAGTATCGTTCCAATTTGAAGGACGTGACCGTATACCAGAACTAATTCAAGAAATTCAAGCAGGCCGTTTTGATGCAATTATTTTAGAAGATACAGTAGCAAAAGGATATTTAGAAAAAAATAAAGAGTTAAAGAGTGTAGAAATTCCGGAAGCTGCGGATGAAGCTGGTTCAGCAATTGCACTTCCGAAAAATAGTGATAAAACAGCGGAGTTTAATAAAGTGATTAAGAAAATGAAAGAAAATGGAGAAATGGATAAATTAGTGAAGAAATGGTTTGGCGGCGAGCAATAAGCCGCCTTTCCGTCTTCTGGAGAGGACTGACTTAGGATGAATTTGGATTTTTCGCAAATTACGCCGTCAATACCGTATATATTAAAGGGATTAGAAGTAACGTTAAAAATTGTTTTTGTAGCTTCTTTGCTCGGCTTTGCGCTAGGTACGTTATTAGCGCTTTGTAAAATTGCTAGAATTAAATTTTTAAGTATGATTGCTGATTTTTATACATCAATTTTTCGTGGTACACCGCTTGTACTACAATTAATGCTTATTTATTATGGTCTCCCTCAAATTACAGGATATGATATTTCGGCATTTTTAGCAGCAGTTTTAGCATTTAGTTTAAACTCAGGTGCGTATATGTCGGAAGTTATTCGCGCCGGAATTCAGGCGGTTGATAAAGGACAAACAGAAGCAGCGATGGCACTCGGTGTTCCATATGGAAAAATGATGCGAAATATTATTTTACCGCAAGCATTAAAAAACATTTTGCCAGCATTAGTAAATGAATTTGTTACATTAACGAAAGAGTCAGCAGTTGTTACTGTGATAGGCGCAACAGATTTAATGCGCCGCGCGTATATTGTTGGCGGAGAGACATTGTCATATTTTGAACCACTTTTATTTGTCGGTATGATTTATTACATTCTTGTTATTATTCTTACATTCATCGGCAAAGCGGTTGAAGGGAGAATGAAGAAAAGTGATTAAGATTGAAAACCTTCATAAATCATTTGGAAATAACGAAGTATTAAAAGGTATTACAACAACAATTGGACAAGGCGAAGTAGTTGCGATTATTGGACCGTCTGGTTCAGGAAAATCAACATTTTTACGTTGCATGAATTTATTAGAAGTACCATCGAACGGACAAATTTGGATTGGCAATCAAGAAGTAACAAATCCGAATACAAATATTATGGAAGTGCGTCAGCATGTTGGGATGGTATTTCAGCATTTTCACTTATTCCCTCATATGACAGTGTTAGAAAATATTACGTATGCTCCTCTTACAGTAAAAGGTATCTCAAAGGATGAGGCAGCAAAAAAAGCTGAAGAATTATTAGAAAAAGTGGGATTACTTGAGAAAAAGGATGCATATCCAAATCGCCTTTCTGGTGGACAAAAACAGCGTGTTGCAATTGCAAGGGCCTTGGCAATGGAACCGGACGTTATGCTTTTTGACGAACCAACTTCCGCGCTGGACCCAGAGATGGTAAAAGAGGTACTAGAAGTTATGAAATCTCTTGCAACGACAGGAATGACGATGGCAATTGTTACGCATGAAATGGGCTTTGCAAAAGAAGTGGCCGATCGTGTTCTGTTTTTAGATGGTGGAAAACTTGTAGAAGATGCGAACCCAGAGCAGTTTTTTACAGCACCGGAGAGCAAGCGTGCACAAGAATTTTTGCAAAAAATGTTGTAATATGTAAAAATTGCGTGAATAATAATGGGAAAAGGATGACATTGCGTCATCCTTTTCTTTATACTTATTTTGAAAGTAGTTCGTACATAATAGGAGCGTTAATATGTTTAAAATTGGATATCGAACAGTGAAAACAGCAGCTGGAACTGCCTTGGCTGTGTGGATTGCTCAATTATTTCATTTAGAGTTTTATAGCACAGCCGGCATTCTTGTTATTTTATGTGTACAAAATACAAAAAGAAAATCATTAGAAGTATCTATTCATCGTTTTTTAGCTTGTTTACTTTCTATGGTGTTTGCATTTTTTATTTTTGAATCGATAGGGTATACACCGCTAGCAATTGGACTTCTATTACTTCTGTTTATTCCAACTGCGGTTATGCTTAAGATTCAAGAAGGGATTGTTACAAGCTCTGTTATCGTTATGCATTTATTTTCATTGCAAAAAATTACGTGGTTAATTGTTGGAAATGAGATTGCAATTTTAACGATTGGAATTAGTGTTGCTTTGCTAATTAATTTGTACATGCCAAGCGTTGAAAGTGAGTTAAAAGAGTATCAACAAAAAGTAGAATCTAATTTTAAGACAATTCTGTTTGAAATGGCTGCATACTTAAGAAATCGTGATAGTGTTTGGAATGGAAAAGAGCTAATTGAAACGGAAGAATTACTTGAGAAGGCAAAAGATTTGTCTTTCAAAAAGCTGGAAAATCAATTTATGCGTGAAGATGATTATTATTATCGTTATTTTCAAATGCGTCAGCAACAGTATGAAATTTTAGAAAGAGTTATGCCGTTAGTCGCTTCGTTATCTTGGGCATATGAACAAGCGGGGATGGTGGCCGATGTAATTGAAAATGTTGGGAATGCAATTCGCCCAGAAAGTACGGGAGTTATTTCATTAAGGCAACTTCAGGAGATGCGAGAAATCTTTCGGGAAATGCCGCTTCCGGAGACACGAGAAGAATTTGAAACGCGTGCTAAGCTCGTTCAGCTCGTGTATGAAATAGAACAATATTTACTCATTAAAAGTCGATTCAGAGGGAAATATAATATCAAAGAATTAATATAAGAAGGAAGGAATGATTGAGGTATGCCATATCTTCTTTCATTCATATTATTTGTTTCCCTATCGCCGCTTTGGCCGCTCGGTGATAATCCACGTGTTGGCGATCCGCTTATTATCGTCAATAAACAAACGAACCAGCTTGCATATATTCATGATGGAAAGATACAAAACACATTTCCAGTTGGGACAGGTAAAACGAATGATTTAACGCCAGAAGGTACATTTGATGTTGTGATGAAAGCAAAAAATCCATATTATATTGCAAAGAACATCCCAGGTGGTTCCCCGAAAAATCCGCTCGGTTCTAGATGGATTGGGTTTAATGCCCGAGGTACAGATGGTAGTAAATATGGAATACACGGAACAAATCAGCCAAGCTCAATCGGCAAATATATTTCGCAAGGTTGTATTCGCATGTATAAAAAAGATGTAGAGTATTTATACGATCAGGTTCCGATTGGAACAAAAGTATGGATTGTTAAGTCGAAAAAGTCATTTGAGCAGCTTGCGAAAGAAAAGGGTGCGATTGCTTACGAAAAAAGCCAACAGTATAGGGGCTGTTGACAAAAGGGGGGAGCGCTTTGCGCTCCCCCCTTTTTTATGTTTTTCTTTTTGTTTTTCTCTATTTTACACCTATTCGTATTACTCAATGCCTT
>NZ_JBHTHG010000006.1:0-7232 GCF_042676365.1 Bacillus sp. CGMCC 1.60114 | reverse complement strand
CTCGCTTCCGCTTGAAGTGGGGATTTCTTAGCATCAACAAAGACAAGGTCCCATGAGAAGCGGATTTTCCATCTCCTCTCTGCACCTATGCAGGGACTCCTTTTCTTCATTTGACTAAGCAACTTCTGCACATGCAGAAGGGTGGGAACACACCGTCTACTACTTTTTGCTTACGCAATCCACAAATACTTTCTCTTCGTTTCTTCCGGGATATGACACATCTTTCCGTACAGTTCTTTTGCCAAAATGTTGCGGGCACCGTGAATGTCCCAGTGTTCTTCGTAGCCGCACACACAAACGTAGTTACGTGTCCGCACTTTCTTTCTTCTTTGGCAACAAGGGCATGTTTGAGAAGTGTATGCTTCGTCTACGAGAAACAATAGAGGTACCTTTAGCAATCTAACCTATTTCGATGCTGGAGCCAGAGTGACTTCGGGTGATGTTACCTTGTCATAAAAATCTACGAATTTGTCACGATCGGCGCTATCACGGTAAGCCATGGCGACACGTGGATGTTCATTAAGTACACCAGAGATCATGTAAGGTATGATATAGCCTCACTCCCACTCTTGTCGCATTTCTAACATGTGCTTTTCAATGTGAGCGTATTTACCAGGAAAAAGTATCAGGTGCTCAAAAGAATCGACAAGAATTACAAATAGCTTTGGATATGCTTCGCGAGGGAGATGTATTTGTAGTTTATAAGCTAGATCGATTAGCCCGCTCCGTTAAACATCTATACGAGATCATGGATATCATTCGTAAAAAAAATGTTCAATTTATTTCTCTTAAAGATAACATCGATACCTCTACAGCTTCAGGAAGAGCCATGTTCGGTATGTTTGCTGTTTTTGCTGAATTCGAAAGGGACATTATCCGTGAAAGAACACTTGCCGGATTAAGTGCGGCTAGAGCAAGAGGAAGAAATGGTGGAAGACCTAAAAAAGATGAGAAGAAAATCCAACAGGCAATCGAACTATATCAGTCTGAAAAATTTACCGTTAAAGAAATCAAAGAAATGACTGGCGTTTCAAGTTCCACTTTATATAGAGAATTAAAAACTACAGTAGAAAAAGAACAAAATTAAACAATTTGAATTTTATTAAGAAACAGTAGAGTGCCAAGAAGAACTTTCTTTGTCAACTAACACTCTTTTAATAAGTGAATAATTATAATATCAGTTTTTTTATCATTTTATAGTTAATTAATTTAATACCTTGTCGGTGGACAGTTTGTTCGCAGACTACTGTGTATCCTCGGGACATAAAAAAAGGTTTGGCTGTAATACTGGCATCAGTATGAATTTCTAAAATTTTTAATTCTTTTGCTTTAGATTCAAGTTTATCAATCAAGGCTGAAGCAATGCCTTGGCCTTGATAATCTTTATGAACATAAAGTCGATCTAAATAGCCAGAGAATGTTAAATCACTAAAACCAACAATTTTTTCGTTAATTTTGGCTATGTACGTGATGTTTTGCATAAAAGAAATACCCCAAGTATCAATTTTGTTGGCCTTTTCTTTTATGGGTGCCCATACATCTAGCTGTTCTTTTGAATAATCTTTTGAATTCACAGTATGAACGGTTTCGTAGAATAAAGAAACAACTTGTTCACTATCTGAGGCATTAAATTTCATAATTTTCATATACAATACACCTCCAAGAAACTTAAAAATTTATTTTATCACATTAAAAGCACAGGTATTAGAGGAGGAAGTAAGAAACTGTCACCAACGCCTACTAGGGGTCCCGCCAACCAAATGACATAAAATCCACGTTAAGACATTTTTTGGAAGTGTAAACCTTGATTTTTGTACGCTAAGGATTGTAACTAAAATGAGCGTTTTTGTTACAATATTGGTTTCAAGGTAAACGTCAAGTATAGGAACGAAAATTGGTGGTGATGTAAATTACATCGCAAGAGAAATGGTAACTGAATTTATTTGACCTGTTTTTACTGGAGATACCATTACATGCGAAATAACTCTTACAAATGTTGAACAAATGGAAGGTTTTAAAAAGGTAGAAATAAAGTCAGTATATCGTAATCAAAATGGGAAAGAAGTAATGCTAGGGTCAAGTTATGGAATCATTCGAGACTGAACATTTTAAAATTGAAAATATGTTAATAAAATTTGTTGACATAAAAAATGATTAGGTGCCATACTATATATAATTATAATGCGGGCTAGTAAAGCTAGCCTATTTTCATCACTATATAATTAACTCCCTAATTATGTGTACTAAAAGTAACTGCTTAACGATTTAAAAGAAGAAAGAAGGTACATACATGAGCAATATGAAAGATTCGGAAAAAACGGAAGATGTTTATGTTGTTCCGCCTGCTGTTTCCGATACTAAAGTAATAAATTACAATGATGCGGTTCCTACACTTATACAATCTAAGCGTCAAATTGATCGTTATAATTTAGATATTGACGCCCAAGCTGTTCTCGTTGCGGTTAGGCTAATGGCAGCAGGAACTAAGCTTGGACATGCTACGGAGATTCATTTCTCTAGATTTGGTTTATCAACAGGACGCTATCGTTTACTGGCAGACCTTGAAGATAACGAAGGAGAAGCGTTACCTTCGCAATTAGCTGAACATTTAGGTGTGACACGTGCTACAGTGACAGGTCTAATTGATACCCTTGAGCGAGATGGCCTCGTATCCCGTCGACCTAGCTCAAAAGATGGGCGTCAAAAATCGGTCATTTTAACGGAGCAAGGAGCGAAGAAGCTTCGTGAAATGGCTCCAGAGCATTTCGCAAGGCTAGAAGCTATGGTCGGCTTACTTAGTATCGAGGAGCGCAGTGTATTTCTTGACCTGCTTGGCCGAGTGACAGAAGGCATCTCAGCACTTACGGATGAACTAGACGAATAGAAGAAACTTATGAACAACAGCTAAAAAGGGCTAGTAAAGCTAGCCTATTTTCATCCTCATATGGTTAGGTTCCTAATTATATGATATGAATAGATTGCTAAATGATTTCAAAAAAGAAAGGAGGTGAATATATGAGGGACATGAAATATCTGGATAAAACAGAAGGTGTATATGCTATTACGAATGTGGATTCCAATGTAAAGCCTTTTGTATTGTGGCGTGAAGTGTTGATGGCTTATGTTGCCCCTGCCATCATGGCAGGGATTGGGGGATTGATCACTGCCGACAAGGGTCTACAGATTGGGGCACTAACAACGATTGGAGGAACATCAGCCATAGTAGCCTGGATGTTTGGCCTTTGGTTACGAAGCCGAGGGATTCATAATCGCTGGATTATCGGTGCAAATCACTTAGTTGTTGTGGGGATTTTTACTTTGATAGGGACTATGTTTGGACTGTTCGCTGCGTGGTCGGCATCTTGTTTACTAGGGCCGTTTAATCATTTTATTTGGTTCGATCGGGTATGGATTGATTTTCCGCTATCTGCAATGATTGCGAGCACAATCATAACATGGCGATGGCGTCTTAATGTTAAAAAAATTTTTGTATTCAAAGGAGAGGATAGAAAATGATTGTCATTATTGGGGCATCGGGTACAATTGGTAGAGCACTTTTGAAACGTTTAGTTAATTTTGGTGTTCCTGTTCGAGCGCTGAGCAGGGATCCTGAGAAGGTATTTATGCAGATTGGCGATTTAGACCAGTCACTTATTGAAATCGTATCGGCTGATGCAACTGATCCTGAATCGCTGCGCCGTGCGTTTACAGGAGCAAGCCAGCTCTTCCTTGCGATGTCCAACAGTCCAAGACAAATTGAATTAGAGACTTCTATTATTCATATTGCCACGGAAGTCGGAATAGAGCACATCGTAAAGATATCCAGTCCAGTTTTTGACCGAAATGCTCCAGTGGCAGTAGCAGGTTGGCATCATGAAATTGAGAGAATTTTGTTCGAATCGGGTATTAAGCATACGGTGTTACGCCCGTATGCGTTTATGCAGAACTTACTGCGCTTCGCACCGACGATTATAGCCCAGAATGTTTTCTATGGTTCCATGGATGATATCGCATGTAACTTCATTGATTGCCGAGATATTGCAGATGTTGCTGCCGAAGCTTTGACTAACAGTAGGGTAACTGGCAAAGTATACACACTTACCGGTTCTGAGATATTCAGCTATCCACAGATTGCAAGTAAACTATCCGTTCTGCTGGGGAGGCCAATTCGCTATATCAACATGGATTCTCAAGTATTACGACGCAATCTAATCGAACATGAACATATGCCTCCTTGGCTCGCAAATCATATTGTGGAAATTCAGGCTATGTCGGTGGCGCTACCGGAAAAACCTATGGACACTGTGAAGCATTTGCTTGGTAGAGAGCCCCGCACGCTAGACGATTTTCTGTGTGAGTATGTAGAAAACTTCCGGTAATGGCGGAGTTTACCGAACCAAATAAAGAATTTTTTCTAAAAAGTTGTCGATGGCATTCAACCTTTTGGAATAATGAAAAAATAACACTGGTTATAACAGTATTATAGTCGGAATAATCTTTTAAACCTGCATTTTATCAACACAAAACAAATTAAGTTTTTGGAATTCATTAACTTTAGAAAATAACGTTTTTTTACACTTGGGGGTATTTCAAAATCTTAAGTTGATGGGCATGTGGCTGTACCCCAGAAAGAAAATAAAGTAATAGACTGGAAAATAAAGATGTAGACCAGGAAAATAAAGTCTTTAGACTAACGATGCATCATTAACCGAGGGACGGGCAGATTTGTTTAAAACCAGCGAGACTGAGCAATTTCCAGAGATCGCTCTTTTGGCGAACTGAAGAGTGTGGCTGATCAGGAAACTATCTGCGCTTGGAAAGTAGTGTTAGCTGTTGAGTAAAGTAAAATTCCGCAAAAAATATCAAAACAGAGCGTTCCATCTGTCGTAAAGTTGAGTATATCGATATGGAGGCATTAAAGTGAATTATAAGGATTTGGTAATCAAGGCCACTACCTATATTGAGGATCATCTGACCGATGAGAGATTAAGCACCAAGGTTATGGAGGCTGCGGGCTATTCGCCGTACCATTTTCACCGGATCTTCCTATCGGTTACGAGAAACTCCGTCTCGGAGTACATACGCAAGCGGAGATTGACACAAGCAGCATACGATTTATTTTATACCAACCAAAGGATCATAGATATTGCCATCCTGTACCGGTTCGAGTCTCAGGAATCCTTCACCCGAGCCTTTGGGAAAATGTTCTCCATCTCGCCTGGACAATTTCGAAAGCAAAGGGACATGAAGGACACGCTGTTCCGGGCAATGGAGAAGCTTCCTTTGGATGAAGTGGGGCTACAGCATTTGAATAAGAGCGTCTCCCTCGTGCCAGCTATTGTCTGCCTGAATAAGCTGCATCTGGTCGGCATGTCGATACCGGGTGTCAATTCGGACGAAGTCGGAAAGCTATGGCGGAGCTTTAGGCAGCGTTTGTTCGAAATTGAGCGAAAGCCGGATACGGAAGACATATTTTATGCGGTCATTGAACTTACAGGTAGGCAATGGGAAGTCACGTATACCGCTTGTGTCGAGGTGGCTAGCGAGGAGAGTGTAGTTCCCTTGGGAATGGTCGCTAAGCTGCTCCCAGTTGTAACTTATGCGGTTTTTACTCATAAGGGGACATTATCGAGACTCAACGATACGTTCCAGTACATTTATGAAACCTGGTTACCCCAGTCGGGCAGCGTTCGTACGAATTACCCGGAGTTTGTGCGTTACGACCATCGATATCTAGGACCGATGAACGAGGATTCGGTATTAGACATATATATTCCCGTTGGCTCGCCATATTAGGAGCATGTAGCTCAAGGAGAGGAAGAAATCAAGATGAACAAAATAGAAGATATTGTTGAAGGATATGCAGGTTGCTGTGAGGTACAAATTACCGACAACGCATTGAAGGTGACCGTTCCCATGATCGTGATGTATCCGACAGATGCACCGGAACAGACTGATAGGTTAGGGCCGTACTCGTTGGAGGTGGCCAGAGACGCAGCGCCGCTGGAGGGAAAATTTAGACTAGTCCTCATTTCACACGGTACAGGCGGTTCACCGCTTGTGTACCGGTCGCTCGCTCGGCATTTGGCGCGCAGCGGCTTTATCGTTGGCCTTCTCGAACATCCATTTAATAACCGCAATGATAATAGTTTGGAAGGTACTGTCCAAAACCTCACCTATCGCCCCCGGCACCTTCGCATGGCAGCCGACTGGTTTTTTGAAGATGAGAGGTTTAAGGGGCTTCTACAGCCGGGAGGCCATTCGGTCATCGGGCATTCCATGGGGGGCTACACCGCGCTTGCAGCAGCTGGTGGTATCCCGACCTCCTTCCCTACTGAGAGCCCGGATGGGAAGCCGCAGCAGATCGATGTCCCTCATGATTCACGCATCCGGTCCCTGATTTTGCTAGCCCCGGCGTCCGTTTGGTTCCGTAATGAGGGAGCATTAAACAACGTTCGGCTCCCCATTCTCATGTTGGATGCCGAGCGAGACCCTTACGCACTTCCTTTTCACGCGCAGATCATCATGAATAGTGTTGCTGAACCGCAAATGATTCGCTATCGGACGGTGGAGAATGCCGGACATTATTCCTTCCTGACTCCTTTCCCAGCTGAGATGATTTCACCAGACTTTCCCCCCTCGCAAGACCCGCCCGGCTTTGATCGCGTGCAATTTCACGAAACGCTGAAGGCTGAAGTAGTAGAGTTTCTGTTGACTTAACATTAGGAACAATCACTTTCCGTCGAAATCAAATGTTAACTGAGTGTTCGATTAACTAATCGTTACGCTAACTGGGGAAAGTTAGTTCAATATCAGGCTGAAACAGCAGCGGCAGTCTAAGACTTTATTTTCACGTCTTAGTCCGCCGCTGCTTACTTTATTGGAACAGTCTAAAACTTATTTTGCGAAGGCTGCCAAATTAATAATTGAAAAACCACATTAGATCAACAACTCCAGTCTAGAACTTTATTTTCAACGAACACTTGCCTGTCTGAATGGATATTTCTGGTTCTGGTGCAAAGATGATTTCAAAAAACATAGGACATGAATTTCCTATTAACTTACGGATTATGCTGCAATGCCAAACAATTTATCAATGAATTCTTTTCGATTTTGGGCAGACTTCACCCCTCGGTGAACTTGCCCTTTTTTCATCATATGCATGGCTTCAATGCCACGTACTATTGAAGTAGCAGTTTCATACGTTTTGAATCCCAGCATAGAGCGTACTC